>JBIKUN010000089.1:0-19297 GCA_044347565.1 Vicinamibacterales bacterium
CGAAGAGTTCAACTCGCAGAACCAGCCGAAGGTCACCTGGCCGCCGAGCTTCATCGTGGCCAAGGCCTACGTCGACCAGCTCGAACGCGCGAAGACGATCGACCCGGCGCGCGCCAAGGCCCTGCGCACGGCCTTCGACAACGGCGACAAGCGCCAGAAGCCGGCGCTCGCCGAGCTCGACCAGGCGGCAGCGGAGTTCGAGAAGGAGGCGGCGGCGCCCGGGGCGAAGGATGCCGCCCGGTACAAGGCGCTCGCCGAGGCCATCAAGGCCCGCACGGCGCGCCTCCGCTAGTCCAACTCATCGTTTCCATCCGCGCGCGCGGTGCCTGGTTCGCCGGGGCCGCGCGCGTGGTATGTACAGGGCCCGGCTCGGAGCCCCGGGAGGAGACACGACGATGACGCGGATGCAGACGGCGCTCGCAGGCGCGATGGCGGTGACGATCGGCGCGATGATCGCGCAGGCGCAGCAGGCGCCGCCCGACCCGAAGGACCCGCGCATCGGGCTCAAGGCGGGCATCCACGATGCCGCCGTTGCCGCGCGGCACATGGAGCTCGTCTCCAACCTGCCGAAGCCGGCCGGGTTCTTCGACCCGGAGTTCCCGGCCGGGCAGCCGGCGCCGCCCGAGCGCGCCGAAGGCGAGGCGCCGCCACCGCCGCGTGATCCGAACGCGCCACCGCCGCCGGCACCGCGCGGCTCGGGCTTCACCAACTCCGACCTCGCCTTCAAGGGCGTGCACGCGGTGGTGGGGAACTACCACGGCTTCAACACCTACGACATCGAGAACGCCCGCAAGCCGAAGCTCATCGCGTCTATCGTCTGCCCGGGCGGGCAGGGGGACGTCTCGATCTGGGGCAACCTGCTCTTCATGTCGGTCGAGCAGACGCGCGGCCGGCTCGATTGCGGCGTGCAGGGCGTGACGGCGCCGGTGAGCGTCGAACGCTTCCGCGGCATCCGCATCTTCGACATCAGCAACCTCAAGAACCCGAAGCAGGTCGCCGCCATCCAGACCTGCCGCGGCTCGCACACCCACACGCTCGTGCCGGTGAAGGGCGATCCGAACACGCTCTACGTCTACGGCTCGGGCACGAGCACCGTGCGCTCGGGCGAGGAACTGGCGGGCTGCTCGGGGCTCGATCCGAAGGAAGACCCGAACACGTCGCTCTTCAGCATCGACGTCATCAAGGTGCCGCTGAAGAATCCCGAGAAGGCGGCCATCGTGAACCGGCCGCGCCTCTTCGCCGATCCCTCGACGGGCGCCATCTCGGGTCTGTGGCAGGGCGGCAACCACGGCGAGGGCACGCAGACCTCGCGGATGACCAACCAGTGCCACGACATCACGGTCTACGCCGACATCGGTCTGGCCGCCGGCGCCTGTTCGGGCAACGGCATCCTGATGGATATCTCGGATCCCGAGAACCCGAAGCGCCTCGACGCGGTGACCGACAAGGGCTTCTCCTACTGGCACTCGGCCACCTTCAACAACGACGGCACCAAGGTGGTCTTCACCGACGAGTGGGGCGGCGGCGGCCGGCCGCGCTGCCGCGCCACCGATCCGCTGACCTGGGGCGCCGATGCGATCTTCGACATCGTCGACCGCAAGCTGGTGCAGAAGGGCTACTACAAGATGCCGGCGCCGCAGACCGAGAACGAGAACTGCGTCGCGCACAACGGCTCGCTCATCCCGGTGCCGGGCCGCGACATCATGGTGCAGTCGTGGTACCAGGGCGGCATCTCGGTCTTCGACTTCACGGATTCGAACAAGCCGGTCGAGATTGCCTTCTTCGATCGCGGGCCGCTCAGCGACAAGGGGATGCTCTCGGGCGGTTACTGGTCGAGCTACTGGTACAACGGCCAGATCTACGGCGCCGAGATCGCGCGCGGCATCGACATCTTCGAGCTGCGTCCGAGCGAGTTCCTGACCGAGAACGAACTCGCCGCCGCGAAGCTCGTGCGCTTCGAAGAGTTCAACTCGCAGAACCAGCCCACCTACGTGTGGCCGCCGAGCTTCATCGTGGCCAAGGCGTATCTCGACCAGCTCGATCGCGCGAAGACCATCGACCCGGCGCGGTCGAAGGCGCTGCGCGCGGCGCTCGATCAGGGCGACAAGCGCCAGAAGGCCACCCTCGACGAACTCGACACCATGGCCGCGGGACTCGAACGCGACGCCGCGGCGCCGGGCGCCGCGGATGCAAAACGTTACAAAGCGATGGCCGCCGCCATCCGGGCGCGCACGGCGCGGTTGCGGTAGAGTGTTCGCCATGATGAAGCACGTCCGCTCGCGTTTTGCCGCCGGCACGGTGGCGCTCACCCTGCTCGTGACGGCCGCCGTATGGTCGATTGCCGCCGAAGCGCGGCAGACCGGCGCCCCGACCTTCACCATCGACGCCACCTGGCCCCAGGAGTTCCCGAACCACTGGGTGATGGGCTCGGTCACCGGCGTGTTCGTCGACTCGAAGGATCACACCTGGATCACGAGCCTGCCCGAGACGCTCACCGAAGAAGAGCTCTACGAGGAACAGACGCCGCCGATGGGCACCTGCTGCAAGGCGGCGCCGGTCGTCATCGAACTCGACCCGAACGGCAAGGTCGTGCAGGGCTGGGGCGAGAAGGCCAAGGAGGATCCGGCCAACTGGCCGCGCAACCCGCACGGCATCTTCGTCGACCACACCGACCACGTGTGGGTGGGCACGCACATGCACCACCGCGTGATGAAGTTCACGCGCCAGGGCAAGCTCGTGCTGACGATCGGCGAGTACGACAAGAACGCCGGCAGCAACGACACGAAGCTGCTCGGCGGCCCGTCGGGCATCTGGGTGGACCCGAAGACGAACGAAGTGTTCATCTCCGACGGCTACCGCAACCGCCGCGTTGTCGTGTTCGACGGCGCCACCGGCGCCTACAAGCGCCACTGGGGCGCCTACGGCAAGGTGCCGGACGACACGGTGAAGTTCGATCCGAAGACGATGATGAGCGGCGAGCTGCCCTCGCAGTTCTCGACGCCGCACGGCCTCACCGGTTCGAACGACGGCAGGATCTACGTGGCGGATCGTCGCGGCAATCGCATCCAGGTGTTCGAGCAGTCGGGCAGGTTCGTGATGGAGAAGATCATCGCGCCGGCCACGCTCTCCTCCGGCTCGTCGTTCGTCATCGTGCTCTCGAAGGACCCGCAGCAGCAGTGGCTGTACCTGGCCGACGGCACCAACCACAAGATCTGGATCCTCCGCCGCAGCACCATGGACGTCGTGGGCGAGTTCGGCCGCGGCGGCCGCCAGCTCGGGCAGTTCCTGCGCCCGCACGGCATGAGCATCGACTCGAAGGGCAACCTCATCGTGGGTGAGGCCTCCACCGGCCGGCGCGTGCAGCGTTTCCTCGTCAAGGGCGGCCGCTAGGCCGTCCGGCCAGCTCGTGGCCGCCGACGCGGCGCAGCAATGGTGGCGAGCGCGTAGGGCTGGCCCTGGAACGTCACGAGCGTGCTGCTCAGGGGCGCCCAGAACCCTGCGTGGTTCTTGCGCGCGAGTTGCAGCTCGACGCGGGTGACCGGGGGCAGGAGCGGGGCGTAGGCGAGCCCGAGAAACAGGATCGCCACCACCATTCCGGCGGCCGCCAGGTTGACGTTGCTCGCCAGGGACTGGCCGCGGGGAATTCCCCCCGCGCGCCTCGCCCGGTCGCCGGCCGGCCACGGGCACCTCGCCAACGGTGGGCGAGGGCGCGGCACGTGTTTCGCAGTGACATCCGCCATCGAGTTCTTCAGGAGGCTGACCATGCGGACACTGCTCTTCGGCGCGACACTCGTGACGGCGTTCCTTCTGCCCGTGGGTCAGGCCGCGGCGCAGTGCTGCGGCGGTGGCGCCGGCGCCCCGGCCAAGGACCATGCCGCCCACGCGGCCCCGGCCACGCCCGCGGCGCCCATGGCGTGCTGCAATCACGGCGGCGCGATGGCCCTGCCGGCCGATGATCCGCTCGTCGCGATGGCCGGTCTCGGCCTCGTGAGCGCGCAGCCGGTGAAGTACATCGACGTCGTGTTCCGCGACCCCGTGCGCGTGGCGAGTGCCGTGCTCATGGGCCGCTATGTCATCGAACACGACGACGAGCGGATGGCTCGCGGCGAGCCCTGCACGCACATCTACGACGCCGAGGACCTGCGCGCGCCGGTGGTCACCTTCCACTGCGCACACCTTGAGCGGCCGGCCAGCGACGTGGCCACGCTCGTGCTCGTGCCCTCGAGCACTCCCGGCGTGAAGACGCTCACGGAGTTCCAGTTCGGCGGCGAGACGGCCGCGCACGGCGTGCCCGTCCGCTGAGATCTCCCTCGGATCAACAACAGGGGCCGGCACGGGCCGACCCCGCCCCCGCACGTTCCCATCTCGACCTGCGCCCACCGCGCCCCTCACGGGGCGTACCACTGGAGCCGCCGTCGCGGCGCCAGCCCGCATGTACAATGCGCGCCAGCCGGAGGCCCGCATGACTGCCCGACCCCTCGCATCCGTGTTCGCGCTCGCCGCCGTGGTCTCGCTCGGCGCGCAGCAGCGCGCGCCCGGCCTCGAGTCGATCCGCCAGGACGACCTGCGTGCCGATCTCTTCTTCCTCGCGGGTGACGCGATGCGCGGCCGCCTGACCGACACGGTGGAGAACGTCGCGACCGGCGACTACATCCGCGCGCGGTTCGAGCGCGCCGGCCTGAAGCCCGCCGCGCCCGCCGGCTCGTACTTCCAGACCTACAACCTCATGACCGCCACGCTGGGCGAGGGCAACGGGCTCGAGGTCACCGGTGCGAGCGGGGCGACGCGGCACTTCGCGCACGGCCAGGAGTTCTATCCGCAGCGCTTCAGCGCCAGCGGCACGGCGGCCGGCCCGGTGGTGTTCGCCGGCTTCGGCATCACGGCGCCCACGCTGGGCCACGACGACTACGCCGGCGACGTCAGCGGCAAGATCGTGCTCATCCTGGACCACGAGCCCGGCGAACGCGATCCGAAAAGTCCGTTCGAGGGCGTCGTCACGTCCGAACCGTCCACGCCCTGGCGCAAGGCACTCGCGGCGCAGACGCGCGGTGCCGCCGGCGTGCTCTTCGTCGCCGATGTGCACAACCACCCGGCGCCGGTGAACGTCGAGCAGGCGGCGCGCAACGCGTGGCCGGCGACGCCGCCGCGCGTCAAGGTCTACACCCTGGCCGCCTGGGCCGATCGCCTGCACATTCCCGCGGCGCAGATCTCGCCGGCGCTCGCCGAATCGCTCGTGGCCGGTACGGGGAAGACGCTGGCGGCGCTGGCCGCGGCGGCCGAGACCACGCGAGGAGCGGCGCCGATGGCCCTGCCCGGCGCGCGCGTGGCGCTCACGACGCGTGTCGTGCGGCACACGATTCCCGATCGCAATGTCGTGGGCCTCATCGAGGGCAGCGATCCGGCGCTCAAGGATGAGTGGGTGCTCGTCACCGCCCACTTCGATCACGAGGGCGCCGACGGCACGCAGGTCTTCAACGGTGCCGACGACAACGGCTCGGGCACGGTGGCGCTGCTCGAAATCGCCGACGCCTATGCCGAGGCGGCGAAGGCCGGACGGCGGCCGAAACGCAGCGTGCTCTTCGCGGCGTGGAATTCCGAGGAGCGCGGGCTGCTCGGCGCCTGGGCGTATACCGAGGCGCCGCTCGCACCGCTCTCGTCGATCGTCGCCGTGCTCAACATGGACATGATCGGCCGCAACGAGGAAGTGCAGGCCGGCAGCGGCCCGCGCTTCAACGGCCTCGAGGTGCAGACGGCTGAATCCAACGCCAACACGCTCAACATGATGGGCGCCTCGCGCGCGCCCGAGGTGGCCGCGGCGATGCAGGCGGCGAATGCCGGCATCGGCCTGACACTGCTGCCGCGCTACGAGAACAACGCCTCGAACCTCGTGCGGCGCAGCGACCAGTGGCCGTTCCTGCAGCGAGGCGTGCCGGCGCTCGGCTTCATGACCGGGCTGCATCCCGACTACCACACGGTCTACGACCGGCCCGAGAAGATCAACTACCAGAAGATGGAGAAGATCGCGCGGCTCGTCTACCAGGCGAGCTGGGACCTGGCGAACGCGGCCGGACGTCCGGCGCACGCGAAGGAGATCGTGCGGTGACGGCGCGGCAATACGTGCTCGCCGGGATAACCGCGCTCGTCGCCATGCTCGCGCCGAGCCCGGCCGTGCCGGCGTGGGCGCATCCAGGGCACGGCACGATGGCGCTCGCGGGTACGCTCGCCGTGGTCGCCGCCGAGGCGGTGACGCTCGACGTGCGCGACGTGGCGTCGGGCGTCGTGACGCGCGTGCGTGTGGGCACTGGCACCGACACGAAGCTGCGGCTGAAGAAGGAGACGCTCGCGTCGCTCGCGCCGTGGGTCGGGGCGTCGGTCGTGGCGACTGTGGACTACGAAGAAGGGCCCGACGGCCAGACCGTCTACTACGCCACGAAGATTCAGGTGACGCCGCCGAAGACGAAGTAGCGGCGCGGGGCCGGGCCCTGTATGCTCTCCCGGTCAGCGCCGCCTCGCCCCCATCCCGGTCCCCATGAGCACACCGTCTCCGTCGTCCCGGCCCGCGCCCACCGCCGAAGCCCAGCTCGTGAAGGGCATCGGCCTGTGGGGCGCGACCCTGCTCGTCATCGGCAACGTCATCGGGTCGGGGATCTTCCTGACCACCGGCGGCATGGTGGCGGAACTCCCATCGACGACGCTCGTGCTCGCGGCCTGGGTGGCCGGCGGCCTGCTGGCGATGGCGGGCGGTCTCACGTACGCCGAGATGGGCTCGATGTATCCGCGGTCGGGCGGCCTCTATGTCTACCTGAGTGAAGCCTATGGGCCGGCGTGGGGGTTCCTCTTCGGCTGGGCGTGTTTCCTCGTCATCCTCACGGGCAGCGTTGCCACGGTGGCCATCGGCTTCGCGGAGTACTTCAGCTACTTCTTTCCGGCCCTTAGTACCGCCAACGTACTCGTGACCCTGCCGATGCCCTGGGGCGCCTGGAGTATCAGCGCCGGGCAGCTCGTGGCGGCGGCCTCGATCGCCATCATCACGGCCATCAACTACGTGGGCGTGAACAGCGGCAACGCGGTGAACGGCATCCTCACCGTGGCCAAGATGGGCGCGCTCGTGGTGCTGCCGATTCTGGCGCTGGTCTACATGCGCGCCGAACCCGTCTTCACGCCAGTGGTGCCGCCGGATGCGGCGCGTCCGCTCGTGTCGTTCGGCGTGATGATGATCGCGGTGATGTGGACCTACGAGGGCTGGTACTACGTGGCCTTCGCCGCCGGCGAGATCAAGGACGCCGCGCGGAACGTGCCGCGCTCGCTCATCTACGGCACGCTCGCGCTCACCGCCATCTACGTAGCCGTGAACCTCGGCTACTTCTACACGCTGTCGCTGGCCGAGATGTCCGGCGTGACGCGCATCGCGGAGAAAGCGGCGACCGTGCTCGTCGGGCCCATCGGCGCGGCGCTCGTGGCCGGCAGTGTCGTGGTCTCGACCTTCGGCTGCAACGTGGCGGCGATCATCAGCTCGTCGCGCACGGCGTTTGCGATGGCGGCCGACGGCCGCTTCTTCCCGGCCGCCGCCAAGGTGCATCCGGTCTACCGCACGCCGCACGTCGCCATCCTCATCACCAGCACGTGGTCGGCGTTCCTCACGCTCACGGGTGGCTACGAGACACTCTTCACCTACGTCACGTTCGCCTCGGTGCTCTTCGGCACGCTCGGCGGCGCGGCCATCTTCGTGCTGCGCGTGAAGAAACCCGACGTGCCGCGGCCCTACCGCGCGCTCGGCTACCCGGTGATTCCCGCGCTCTACGTGCTGGGCTCGCTCGCGCTCGTGGTCAACACGCTGCTCGAACGGCCCGGTGCCTCGATTGCCGGCCTGGGGCTGGTGGCGCTGGGCCTGCCGTTCTATTTCCACTGGGCGGGGAAGAGCCGGAACGCGGGTTCCGAGGCTCGCGGCTGAGCCAAGGCTGCGCGGGGGCATCCGAGTGCGTCGACTACGGTGGACCCTCAGCATCGGGGCGGCGGTCGTCGCGATGAGCATTCTCGCCGCTGGTGCACCGCTGGACGGACGCCAGGGCGTGGTCGACGCCCCGGTCACGGTCACGCGGCTCCTCGATCGACCGATCATCGCGCCTGACACGGACCCGAGCATCGGGCCGAACATCCAGGGCCCGTCATTGATACGCGTGCCTGAGTGGGTGTCCGGCAGGCTCGGCAAGTACTACTTGTACTTCGCCGACCACAAAGGCAAGTACATCCGCCTGGCGTACGCTGACAACCTCCTCGGGCCGTGGAGGGTGCACGTGCCAGGCAGCCTTCAGCTCGAGGGGTCGTTCCTGCTCACTGAGCCACCAACGGGACCGCCTGAGGCCATCGAGACGATCCGCGAGACGCCGAGGCCCGCGTTCCTGCCCCATGACCTGATTGTCGAGGCCACGACGCCTCACATTGCGTCTCCAGACGTCCACGTCGATGAACGCAACCGTCAGATCGTCATGTACTACCACGGCCTGAACGGCCTTCAGCAGCAGGTCACGCGTGCCGCCACGTCGACGGACGGGATTCGATTCGCCGCGAGGCCGGAGATCCTCGGGCGGACGTACTTCCGAGCATTCGCGCACGACGGCTACACCTACGCCATGTCCATGCCGGGGCAGTTCTATCGATCCAGGAACCCGTTGAGCGAGTTCGTCCAGGGACCGCTGCTGTTCAACCCGCAGATGCGCCACTCGGCGCTGCTCAAGCGCGGCACGACGCTGTACGTATTCTGGACGCAGGTCGGCCATGCACCAGAGTCCATCATGGTCAGCACCATCGAACTCTCGACCGGCTGGTCGGCGTGGACTGCCACACCAGGCGTTGAGGTGCTCCGCCCGGAGCGCACCTGGGAAGGCGCCGACGCTCCGGTCATCGCTTCGCAACGGAGTACGGCCTACGGTCACGTCAACCAGCTCAGAGACCCCGCGGTGTTCGAGGAGGGCGGGCGCGTGTTCCTGCTGTACGCCGTTGCCGGAGAGAGCGGAATTGCGATCGCCGAAGCTCGCTTCACGAAATAGACCGCCCGCGGCTGCCGCGACGGTCGCTATGGCAGCGGCTTCAGCCACTCCTCGATGACCGCGCGTGTATTCACGCCGGTCGCCGTCTGAATCAGCGCCGGCAGCTCCTCGATGGTGAAGGCGCGCTGTTCCTTCGCCGTCCAGGCCACCAGATACCGCAGTGCGTCGCGCAGGCTCTTTGCGCCGCTCGTCTGGCGCTGGATGTGATCGTCGATCGCCGCGGCCATCAGTCCGCCGCGTGAGAACACCAGGCGGCCGGTGCGGAAGTCTTCCGCGTAGCGGGTGGAGGCGACGCGGCTCAGCTCCACGAGCGACAGGCGCTTCAGGAAGTCGGGCGCGTTCGTGACGTTCGTGCGGAAGCGCCGCTCCAGCATGTCCGCGCGAAACGCGGCCGGGTCCGGCGTGCCCGCCGCCACGGCCAGAATCGCGGCGTACTGGCCGAAGCCTTCGGCGAACCAGATCGAGTCGAGCACCGGCGCCAGTTCCCACTGGAACGGGAAGTAGCCCTGCCCGTAGGCGCGCTTCGGCACCCACGCGTGACTGATGTGGTGCGCGTAGTTATAGAGCACGCGTGCGTCGTCGGCGGCCGTGGAGGCCGCCGTGATGCCGGCCGAGGCCGCCAGATAGTACGTGCTCGAGCCCAGGTGTTCCATGCTCATGCCGTACTCGTGCTCGGGAGACAACGGCGTGAGCAGCTCCTGGTGCAGCGTGTAGTGGTCGAACGGCGTGCTGCCGAACCACGCGGCCACGCGTTCGAACGCCGTGAGCGCGAGCCGGCCGACGCGGTCCAGATCGACTGGGCCTTCGGCGTAGCTGGCGAGATACACGGGCACGGGGGACGTCGCCAGCCGCCGCACCTCCGCCTTCGGGCCCATGATGATCTGCGCGTCCGCAAGGGCGTAGTAGTCGGTGGCAGTTGCGTCCACCGGGCCGGGCGTGAACGGAAAGCGCGGTGCCAGCGTGACGAACACCGGCCAGTCGGCGGGCGCCTCCACGCGCAGGCGCGCCGGCCGCGCCTCGGCGCCATCCAGGAACGCAAAGAGGGAATAGCCGAGCGCGCCCAGATAGCCGTCGCGGACGCGCGATTGATCCGAGGCGGCCTTGATCGTGCGTTCGAGCGCCGCCAGGTCCACCCGGTAGGTCACGCGGGTCGTGCCCGCCTCGAGGCGCCAGCGCGGGCCTTCTTCGCGCGTCGCGGCGTGCGCCACGCCGGCCGCGTCGTGGGCGGTCACCTCGCGCAGAAAGGCGTCGTAGCGCTGCTCGCCGTAACCCATCGGAATGGCGCGCGGCATCACGAGGGCCCGGGCGGTCGCGAGCGGCGGCGTCCATGTCATCTCGATGGCAATGGCCGTGTCGCCGGCGCGTGCGTAGCGCGCGGTGTACCGGATGTCGCTTACGGGCTGTGCCGTGCTCTCATGCGCGCCTCCACAGAGGGCGGTCAGCACGGCGATGGCCACAGCAACGGTCGGGCGCATGCCGGCGAGTCTACCAGCCCGGGCGCGGTAGCGATGGCCACGTGACCGGTTCGCTGCTACGCTGGGCGATACCGGACGGGCTCCTCCAACTCTCCGGTGGTTCCGGCGTCAGCCGGGCGTGCTGCGATCGACTGGCCGGTGCATCGTCAACCCGCTTGCGGGTGGGCGCGTGCTGGCCGTGTTCGTACGCGTGGAGGCACCTGATGAGTGTGAGTTACACCCCGGCCCCGATGAGCCCGCCGAAGCTCGGCACGGTCACGGTCGGCCAGGCACCGCGCGCGGACATCATGCCGACGCTGGATCTGCATGTGCCGCCCGGCGTCGAGCGTGTGCATGTCGGCGTGCTCGATCGACTGAGCGATGCCGATATCGCCAGTCAGTACGCGCCGCGGCCACGCGAACAGAAGATGGTGACGCGGCTGCTCGATGGCCGCACCGTGGAAGTGGACGCGCGCGCCGTCGAAGCCGGCGTGCAGCGCAAGCTCGTCGAACTCGAGGACGCCGGCTGCACCGTGGTGGTCGTGCTGTGCACCGCCGTCTTCCGCGGCCTGCGGTCGCGCCGCGTCTGGCTCATCGAGCCGGACCGCATCCTGCCGGCGCTTGTCGGCGGCCTCGTGGGGCCGCGCCGTGTGGGCATCCTCTCGCCGATCGAGATGCCGCTCGATGCCGCCCGCCGCAAGTGGGCGGCGCTGCAGATTCCGCCGAGCGTGGCGGTGGCCTCGCCCTACGCCGCCGGCGACGACGGCATCGTCGCCGCCGCGCGCGAGTTGCAGCGGGCGGGGGCCGATGCGCTGCTCATGGACGGCATCGGCTATGTCGACCGCCACCGTGCGGCCGCCGCCCGCGCCACCGGCCTCACGGTGCTGCTCTCGAGCGATCTCGTGGCGCGTGTCACCGGCGCGTGCTTCTACGAGGCGCCATGACGCGCGTGCCGCGCGGCCGCGCAGTGCCGGTCCGCAGGCGGTGGGGTATCATCTCGGGCAGTTCCGCGTGCGACTTGCCGTCCGTCGTTTCCTTGGTCGTGTCCTTGCCGGCAGTTGTGCCGCGCTGGCCCTGAGTGCCTCTGCGCTGGCGCAGACCGCGCCTGCCGCGCCGCCCGCACCCCCGGCGCCGCGTCCGGCGCCAGACCCCGTGCTGCCGTCGTGGCTGCAGGTGCATGCCGAACACCGGACGCGCTACGAAAGTGTGGACTCCCGGTATCGCTCGACCGAGACCGGCGGCGATGAGCACATCGAGTTCCGCACGCGCCTGCAGGTGCGGCTGAACACCGCGCACGCGTGGGCGTATTCGGAGATCCAGGATTCCCGCATCACGCTGACCGACAGCGCGTCCACGATCGGCATCTCGCAGCGGCTCGACACGCACGTGCTGCAGCTCCACGCCGGTGTCGGCTGGAAGAACCTTGGCGCGCACAAGCTGGCCGTGCAGGTCGAGGGTGGACGCTTCAGCCGCGACTTCGGCTTCCGCCGCATCATCTCGCGCAGCATCTACCGCAACACGACCAACGCCTTCGACGGCGTCATCGCGCGCGTCGGCGGCGCGACGTGGTCGGTGCAGGGGCTGGCGACGCGGCCCGTGCTCTACGTCTTTCCGTCGCTCGATCGCGATCCGCGCTTCACCCGGCTGCGGATGCACGCCGTCTATGCCACGTCCACGCGCCTCAAGGCTGCCAATGCCGACGCCTACGCCGTGGTCTGGCGCGATGGCACGGCGGCGCCGGCGGCGGCGCGCCGCAACTTCCTCACCGTGGGCGGCCGCGTGTTCGGGCAGTTCGGGCCCGGGCGCCACGCGGAATACGAACTGGAGGGCGCGCTTCAGACCGGCACGCTCGGCGGGCGCGATCACCGCGCCTCGTTCCAGCACGCGCAGGCCGGCTACAACTGGCCGGCGGCGGCGTGGCGTCCGCGCGCGCTGCTCATCTGGGACTACGCGTCGGGTGATGCCGATCCGGCCGACACGAAGAGTGGCGCCTTCGACCTGCTGCTCGGCGCGCGCCGCTTCGAGTTCGGGCCGATGGGCCTGCACGGCCTCATTCCGCGCTCGAATCTCGTGAGCCCGGGGATCTGGGTCATCACGCGGCCCACCGCGGCGCTCGAAACCGGCGTGCAGGTGCGTGGCATCTGGCTGGCCCAGGCGCGCGACCGCTGGCGGTCGACCGGGCTCGGCGATCCGACCGGCGCCGCCGGCCGGCACGTGGGCGAACAGTACGAGTGGCGCTCGCGCTACCGCTTCACGCCGCACCTCGAACTCGACACGGCGCTCACGCTCTTCGACGAGGGCCGCTTCGCCCGCACGCTCAAGCCGTCGCCACGCGGACGGTCGCTGCACTTCTACGCGGGCGTCGAGGTGAAGTACTGATGCGGCGGGCCGCCGGGCTCGTCGCGGCGTTGCTCGCGATGGCCGCCGAGGCCGGCGCGCAGCAGAACCCCGACCGGCAGCTGTGGGTGCAAGGCCTCGCGATCGGCCAGCTCTCCGACAACTGGCGCTCACACATCGAAGTACAGCCGCGCTGGTTCGACGATGGCTCGGAGCTCGGCCTCACGATCGTGCGTACGGCCGTTGGCCGCCGCCTCACGCCGCGCGTCACCGCGTGGCTCGGGCACGCCTGGGTGCCGCGCACCTTCGGCGAGGGCGTGCGGCACGAGCAGCGGTTCTGGCAGCAGCTCTCGATCGCCGGCCCGGCCCTGGGCGGCTGGACCACCTCCGGCCGCCTGCGCGTCGAGCAGCGCTGGCTTGAGCCATGGGACGGCGTGTCGCACCGCGTACGGCTGCTGGCGCGCGCGCAGCGTCCCGTGGGGGCCACGAAGCGATGGGGCCTCTGGGCCTACGACGAGCTCATGGTGACGCTCGACGACACGCCGCGCGGCCCGGCCAGCGGCTTCGATCGCAACCGTCTTGCCGGCGGTGTCTCGCGCCGGATGTCGCCGGTGGTCTCGGTAGACGCCGGGTATCTCTGGGAACGCGGTGTGTTCGGCGCCGGCCGCCGCAACGATCACATCGCGATCGGCGTCCTCAATCTCAGCCTGCCGCGCCGGTGATCCGGCGCGGTTGATCCGTTCATCCGAAGTCGGGACAATGCTCCCGAGGAGAGACTTACCGATGCCGACGTCCGCCCGTACCCTCGCTTTTTCGCTCTGCGCCGCCGCTGTCGTGGCCGCCGGCGCCGGCCACCTGGCCGCGCAGCCCGCCGCGCCGCAGGGGCCGCCGCGCGGCGCCTCGGCGCCGCCCGAACACGCCAAGGTCACGCCGATCAACCACCTGCCCAATCCCTACGAGACCATCCGCAACTTCGGCACGTTGCCGGATAGCCGCAAGTGGGGCAGTGTGAGCGCGGTGGCCGTGGACCCGGACGGCAAGCACATCTGGGCCGGTGACCGCTGCGGCTCGAATTCGTGCGCCGGGTCGGACGTGAACCCGATCGTGAAGCTCGACCCCACGGGCAAGGTCGTGGCGCAGTTCGGCGCCGGCCTCATCATGTGGCCGCACGGCATCGACGTCGACAAGCAGGGCAATGTGTGGGTGGTCGACGCCCGCTCGGCCACGCCCGCGGAGATCGCCAAGTTCCCGAACGCCGCTGGCAAGGGCCACACGGTGCTGAAGTTCAGCCCGCAGGGCAAGCTCCTGCTGACGCTCGGCACGCCCGGCACGGCCGGGGCGCCACCGAAGGCGTTCACCGAACCGAACGACGTGGCGATTGCCGCCGACGGCAGCATCTTCGTCGCCGAAGCGCACAACGATCAGTTCATGGATCAGAACGCGCCGCAGGGCGTGGGCCGCATCTCGAAGTTCAAGGCCGACGGCACGTTCATCAAGAGCTTCGGCAAGTACGGCTACGGCGCCGGGGAGTTCCGTGGCGCGCACGCGCTGGCGTTCGATTCGAAGGGCCGCCTCTTCGTGGCCGATCGCGGCAACCGGCGCATCCAGATCTTCGATCAGGAAGGCAAGCACCTCGACACGTGGTACCAGTTCAGCCGCATCAGCGGCCTGCACATCACGGCCGACGACACGCTCTACGCCATCGACTCGGAGTCGGACGACAACTACAACCCGGGCTGGCGCAAGGGCCTGCGTGTGGGCAGCGCGCGCACCGGTGAGGTGTGGTACTTCGTGCCCGAACACGTCTCGAAGCAGGCGTCGGGCATGGGCGGCGTCGGCTCGATGGGGGAAGGTGTCACGGTCGATGCCGCCGGCAACGTCTTCGCCGGGGAAGTGGGCCCGATCCAGGGCATGACCAAGTTCGTCCCGCGCCTGAAGCGCTAGTCACACCCGCCTGACCTCGCGGGCCGCTCCGGCGGCCCGCGGGTTCTCCCCGCACGTATCCGTCGCCCCGCCATCCCGCCCGCAGGTCGCGTCCGGCCCGGCCGTTCCCGCGTTCCACCAGCCCGCCCCGTACGTCGGTATTCTCCGCCCATCGCGGGGAAATTCCCCGCGCCGGTTGCGGCGCCCTACCGGCCCGCGCCGCGGTCATCCGCCGCACCCCTCGCACCACTGCTGAACACTGATGCCTCCGCCCGCACCTCGCAGGGCGCGATGGCGGCACCGCACTTGCAGTCCGGTCATCGGCAAGGCGTATCCCGTCTGTGTGGGACACGCCGATCGGGCAGGAGCGGACTATGAGACGTGTTGGCAATTGGGCGGTCTTCGTGGCCACCTTCATGATGCTCGCCAGCGTCGGGATGAAGGCGCTGTCTGAACCATCCGCTGGCGCGGCTCCCGCGCGAGCGCCCAGGGTGACCGCTCCCGCGGCTGCCCAGGCCCAGGCCGCCGCGCCGCAGGCGCCGGCGTCCGGGTATGTCGGCGCCGAGACCTGTGTGGGCTGCCACACGGGCTACGACGCCACGGTGAACAACACCAAACACGGCTTCAAGGCCAACGCCCGCACGCCGATGGCGCAGCAGGGCTGTGAGTCGTGTCACGGACCCGGGGAGGCGCACGCCAGCGACCCCGAGAAGGTCAAGCCCGTGCAGCTCGACAAAGTGGCGGCCAACGTCGCCAACGCGCAGTGCCAGACCTGCCACAACCGCGGCGAACACGCGCTCTGGGACGGCAGCCAGCACGAGAACCGCAACGTGAAGTGCGCCGACTGCCACAGCGTGCATTCGAGCCAGGGCCCCGTGCTGATGCGCGCCAAGACCCAGCAGCTCACCTGCGCGAAGTGCCACCAGGGCATCACCAACAAGCAGCAGCGCTTCAACCACATGCCCGTGCGTGAGGGCAAGATGGACTGCTCGTCCTGCCACAACGTGCACGGCTCGGTGAACGTGAAGCTGCTGCGCGCCGGCACCACGGTGGACCAGAGCTGCACGAGCTGCCACACCGAGAAGCGCGGACCGTTCCTCTGGGAGCACGCGCCGGTGGTCGACAGCTGCACGACCTGCCACGACTCGCATGGCAGCAACAACGACCGGATGCTGGTGGCCCGGCAGCCGTTCCTCTGCCAGCGGTGTCACGTCACCTCGCGGCACCCGGTGAGCGTCTACGAGAGGTCCACGCTGATGACCTCGCAGAACGCCAACAAGATCTACGGGAAGGGCTGCGCCAACTGCCACCAGCAGGTCCACGGGTCCAACCACCCGAACGGCAAGTTCTTCCTGCGTTGAGGAGGCATGTGATGCGCACCATCTCTGCAGTCACCGTCATGGCGCTGCTCGCGGCCTCCGTGCTCGAGGTCGCGGCGCAGACGCCGCCGACGAAACCCGAACCCCCGGCGGTGCCGTCGCTCGGCGCGCTTGATCTCGGCTACCGCGGCGGCAGCGTCGACGGCGACGAAGCGCGCTTCGAGCGCTACCGCGACCTCCGTCCGGGCGTGACTTCGTTCTTCCAGTTGAAGCGCGACGCCGAGAAGTACCGGTTCGAAGGCTCCGCCTTCAATCTCGGCTATCGTGACCAGCGGGCGGCCGCCGAGTATACGGACGGCAAGCTCACCGTGGGCGGGCTCTTCGACTCGATCCCGATGAACTACCTCTACGACGCGCCGCTCATCTGGACCAACGAGGGCGGCGGCCGGTTTACGCTGCCGCTCGCCCTGCGGCAGGCCGTGGAAGGCCCGACCAACGCGGTCAACGACGGCACGGCGGTCGGCGTGCCGTGCGCGCCGGGGTCCGGCCCGACCACGTGCAGCGCCGCCACGGCGGCGCAGGCGATCGCCAACCGATCCATCTACAACACGATCGTGTCGCCGGGCGACATCGCCGTGAAGCGTGAAGTCATCGGCGTGAGACTCGGCTACATCCCGACGGACACCTTCGGCGTCAACGCCGCCTTCGAATCGACGGGGCGCACCGGCACCATGCCATGGAACGCCGCGTTCGCCTTCAACAACGTGAACCAGCTGCCGCTCGAGATCGACCAGCGCAACAACGAGGTGAAGGCCGACACCGAGTGGGTGAACCCGAAGGGCATGCTGCGTCTCGACTACTGGGGCAGCTACTTCTCGAACGACATCCAGACGCTGACCTGGGACAACCCGGTCCGCGCCACCGACTTCAACAGCGGCGTCTCGCCGTTCTTCGACGGCAACGCCTACAGCAACGGCAACGGCGCCGCGTTCGGCCAGTCCGCCTTGTGGCCGAGCAACACGCTCAACGCCTTCGGGCTCACGGGGATGCTCAAGACCATCCCGAAGACCACGCTGAACGGCAACGTGCAGCTCACCTACATGCGGCAGAACGAGTCGCTGCTGCCGTGGTCGGTGAACTCGGTGATTACACAGCCCGCGGTGCTGGCGCTGAATCCCGGCCTGCGGGCGCTGCCGCGCACCTCGGCCGAGGCGGCCGTCAACGGCGTCAACGCACTCCTCAACGTCAACAGCCGTCCCACCAAGTACCTCACGCTGCAGGGCCGCTACCGCTATAACCTGCACGACAACAACACCCCGCAGTTCGACGGCCGCACCTACGTGACCTTCGACGGCGCGGTCCGCGGGTTCACGGACGACCCGCTGACGCCGCATGTCGAAGGCCTGTCCGAGTACTTCCAGATCACGCGGAAGAACCTCGACGCCAACGCCACCTTCCGCCTGCTCGACTACGGCGCCGTGCGCGTGGGGTATGCCAACGAGAAGTTCGATCGCGAAGGGCGCGGGTTCAGCGAGGTGAATGAAGACACGCTGCGTCTGGCCTACGACGCGCAGCTCTTCGAGCGCCTCACGGTGCGTGCCTCGCTCGACGCCTCGCGGCGCCGGGGCGACGGCTTCATCCTGAGCGGCGTCGACTACGAGACCGGAGCGGCCGGGGTGCAGCCGGGCCTGCGCTACTACGACGAAGCCGACCGCGACCGCACGCGCGGCGCCCTCATACTCACGGCGAACCCGGTGGATGCGGTGAGCCTGTTCGTCCAGTACTCGACGACGCGCGACACCTTTCTGGCCGACGGGTCGATTCCAGCCGGGCGCGAGCAGTTCGGGCTGAAGAGCCAGGACGTCGATGCCGTGGTCGCCGGGATCGATGTGTCGCCAAACGACGTCGTGCGCGCCGGGGTCAGCGTCGGGCGTGATGAGTTCGCGGCGCTGCAGCGGTCGCGCAACGCCAATCCGGCGCCCGACCCGTCGTGGACCGACCCGGCCCGCAACTGGACGCTCGACAACAACGAGGTGGTGAACACGTACCTGGCCTACGTCGACTTCATCGGGCTGGCGAACGCGAAGGCCGACATCCGCCTCAGTTACGAGTTCAACGACTCGGACAGCGCCTTCAACTTCGGCGGCGCGCGGATTCCGGTGCTGCAGGCGGCCGGGACCTTCGTGCCGCTGCCGAACGTGACCAACGAGTGGCAGCGCCTCACGGCCGACGTGAAGTACTACTTCACCCCGAAGGTGGGCGTCGGCATCGGCTACTGGTACGACAAGCTCGACATCAGCGACTGGGGCACCATCGACTCGAACGGTCCCGTGGGGATCACCGCCGCCACCGGCACGCCGCGCATCGACTGGCTCGGCGGCCTGCTGACGGGCTACGGCAACCGCCCGTACGACGGCAGCCGCGTGTTCGTGCGCCTGCTCTACCGGTTCTAGACCCGGCCGGCCAGAGGATCTGCCCCGGGGGCGGCGCCGTGATGGCTGCCGCCCCCGGGGTCTGTACGGGCGTGCGGCGGCGCCGGCGGTGCGTTAGGATGCGGACATGAGCGAACGAGTCGTCGTCCATCTGCCGCCGATGCCCCAGCCGAAAGACTTCGGACTGGACGCGAAGACCCCGGCCGGCAACGCCGCCGCCGAGCGCTACGAGAAGGCGCTCGAGGTGTGGGAGCGCGTCGTCGAGGGCATCGCCCGGCGTATCGGCAAGAAGCGCTGACCACCCGCTGCGCGTCCGCCCGCGCGCATCTCCCGTGACAACTGTGCCGCCAGCGGGTGGTACACTCACCGAGTCCTGCCGCACTGAGCGCGCCGACGTTCGAGCAGCATCCGTCCGGATGCGCGCCGACTCGCCCTCCGGCCTCGTCGTCTCCTCACAATCGAGCATGCCCGCCCGTCGCCCCTCGCGGCGCGGGACCCGTCCGTGAGCGCGCGTTCGCGCGGCACACATGACGGGGCGCGTGTCTCTTCGCGGGAACAGGGTGAGCCTCATGGTACAGAGCACTGCAGGAATCCGGTGGGCGATGGTCGCCTGGTGTGTCGTGGCGCTGGCCCTCGTGGCGTGGAGTGTCTCGGCGGGTGTGCGGCCGTCGTGGTCGGCGCTGCTGCTCGTGGCGGGTATGGTGCCGCTCGGCGTGGCGTCGACGCTCGTCGGCTTCCGCGCCGAGCCGCGCACGGCGGCGCAGGTGCTGCACGAGATCGACCGC
>JBIKUN010000213.1:0-5442 GCA_044347565.1 Vicinamibacterales bacterium
GCGCGAAGGGCTGCACGGTGGGAGGCGTGGGCGCCGTGGGCGACGGGGTGTCGTCGCCGCAGGCGATCGCCGCCAGGGTGGCGACGACGACGAAGAGCACGCGGTGCCACGCCTGTCGGGCGCGCGCCGCCACGGTCGTCCAGCTCATGAACCTGCCGATCATACCGGGGGCCACGCTGACGGACCAGTGGTCCGCCCGTCGTCATCGCACATCGAACTCGAAGCAGCCGGGCGTGACGAGCAGGCGGCCCGGCGCCGGGAAGCTCAGGCTGTTCGGCGCGTTCAGTCCGGCCGCCTGGAACTGCACCGTGCGCACCTTCTCGCCGAGGCCGTCGTAGACGTAGGTGTAGGGCACCACGAACGACACCCACAGCCGGCCCGACGGATCGAGCGCCGCCGTGCGCACGGCCGGCGAGACGAGCGGCACTTCGGTGCCGTCGATAGCGCGCCGCGGCCAGACCGCCGGAATCGCCGCCAGCACGGGGTCGAGTTCCCGGCCCTGCATCCGGCGGTGGAAGACGAGCGCACCCTGGGCGTCGAATCGCGAGATCGCGGGTTCCCCGGCGATGAAGACGAACCAGTAGCCGCCGTCTGCCGCTTTCAGGGGGATGCCGGCATTGAGCGCCAGGTGCAGATCGCGGTCGCTCTCGTGTCCTGTGGCCCGCAGGCGGCCGATGGTCCGCACGGGCGTGCCAGCAAGGCCGTATTCCGTCATGAGCCCGCCGGTTTCCGGCTGGCTGATGAGCACCGAACGTCCGGTGAACTGCAGCGTGCCGACGCCGCTCAGCGAGAGCGCGCCGAGCGTCACCCGGGCGGTGGCGCGGCCCGGCAGCTGGAAGCCGCCGGCGCGGCGGCCGTCCTTCGTGAAGATCTGCACGCGCTCGCGGCCGTTCGGCGCATCCGCCACCACGAAGGTGCCGTCGGGCTGCGCATCGAAGGCCGACGGCTCGATGACGCGGCCGTCCTCGCCGCCGATGGCGACGAGCTTGCGCGCCGCACTGCCGTCGGCCGGAACTCCGTACACCGCATGGCCGCGCCGATCGAAGACGAGCGCGTCACCAGACGCGAGCCGCTCGTAGCCGAGGGCCTCGCGGAACTCGCCGACGGTGTCGAAGGGCAGCGCCGCGACCGCGCGGAGCGTGTCCACGCGGCCCGGCGACCAGGGCTCCGGGACCGTGGCCACCGCTGGCGTGCGTGGCGGTGCCGGCCGTGGACGCGGGCGCGCCTGCGGCGCGGCGAGCACCGCCGCGCCGAGCGCGAGCATCAGCACCGCGGTGGCGCCGGTGCGGGTCACGGCGCGGTCAGTAGGCCGCGAGCTTTCGGATCGCGGCCAGGACGTCCGAGGTCTGCGGCAGGATCTCTTCCTCGAGGTCCGGGTAGTAGGCCACCGGGCAGTCCATCGCGGCCACGCGCTTGACCGGCGCGTCGAGATGGTCGAAGAGTTCGTCGCTGATGCGCGCGGCGATCTCGGCCCCGAAGCCGCACGTGAGCTGGTCTTCGTGGGCGACGACGACGCGGTTGGTCTTCTTCACCAGCGCGGCGATGCCCTCCCAGTCGTACGGCATGATCGTGCGCAGGTCGAAGACGGCCGTGCTGATGCCATCTTTCTCGGCCTGCTGGGCCGCCAGGAGCGAGCGCTGCACGAGCGCGCCCCAGGTGATGACGACCACGTCGGAGCCGTCGCGCTTCACCGCGCCCTTGCCGAACGGCACCATGTAGTTGGCGCCGGGATAGGCGCTCTTGTTGTAGGTCTGGCGGTAGAGGTGCTTGTGCTCGAGGTAGAGCACCGGATCGTCGCAGCGGATGGCCGTGCGGAGCAGGCCGGCCGCGTCGACGGCGTTCGACGGGAAGGCGATGCGGATGCCGGGGCAGTGCGCAAAGATACTGACGCCCGACTGGCTGTGGTAGGGCGCGCCGCCCCGCAGATAGCCGCCGATCGGTACGCGGATCACCATCGGGTTCGACCAGTTGTTGCCCGAGCGGTAGCGCATCATCGACATCTCGTCCTTGATCTGCATCATGGCGGGCCAGATGTAGTCGAAGAACTGGATCTCGACGACGGGCTTGAGCCCGCGCTGCGCCATGCCGACGGCGCGGCCGACGATGTTGGCCTCGGCGAGCGGCGAATTGAAGACGCGGTCGGAGCCGTAGGTGCGCTGCAGGCCGTGCGTGACCTTGAACACGCCGCCCTTGCCCTGCACCTTGGCGAGCGCCGCCGCATGGCTGGCATCGGCCACGTCTTCGCCGAAGACGACGATGCGCGGGTTGGCTGCCATCTCGTCCTTCATCGTGCGGTTGATGGCCGCCACCATCGTGTCGGGGCGGCCTTCAGGGTCTTCCGGCGTCTCGAAGGCCGACGAGGTGGGGTCGACGTCCGGCGAGTACACCCAGAGGCCGGCCGTGTCGGGCGTGGGCTTCGGCGAGGCGATCGCGTCGTCGGTGGCGCGGGCGATCTCCTTGTCCACGCCAGCGGCGATCGCGCTCAACTCCGCTTCCGTCACCAGGCCGTGCGCGAGCAGGTGGGCGCGCATCTTCACGAGCGGGTCGCGTGCCGCTTCGGCCTCGCGCTCCTCCGGTGTCTTGTAGAGGCGCTCGTCGTCGGAGAGCGAGTGCGAGTAGGGCCGCGTCACCGTCGCGTGCACGAGCGCCGGCTTGCGCTCGCGGCGCACCCACTGCACGGCCTCTTCCATCGTGCGATGGCTGTCGACGTAGTCGGTGCCGTCGCAGCGCAGCACCTTCAGGTTCGGGAAGCTCTCGACGAGCCGCGAGACGTCGCCGCCGGGCGTCTGCGCCGACACCGGCACCGAGATCGCGTAGCCGTTGTCTTCCACGAGATAGAGCACCGGCACCGGCTTCGTGCAGGCCGAGTTCAGCGATTCCCAGAACTCGCCTTCGCTCGTGGCGCCGTCGCCGATCGACACGTAGGTGACTTCGTCGGCGTGCTGGCGTGCGGCGCCGTCCTCGATCTCCTTCACCGCCGCGTAGATCATGCCGGCTTCGCCGGCGCCCACGGCCTGCAGGCACTGCGTGCCGGTGGGGCTGCCCTGCGACGGGATGTTGAGCGCGCGGTGGCCCCAGTGCGACGGCATCTGGCGGCCGCCGGAGTTCGGGTCGTCCTTGGCGCCGACGGCACCCTGCAGCATCTCGAGGGGCGTCATGCCGAGCGCGAGGCAGAGCGCGCGGTCGCGATAGTACGGATAGAACCAGTCGTAGCCGGGGCGCAGATGCGCGGCTGCCGCGACGCAGATGGCTTCATGGCCGGCGCCGCTGATCTGGAAGAAGATCAGGCTCTGGTTCTTGAGCTGAATCTCCTTGTCGTCGAGGCGCCGCGAGAGCAGCATCAGCCGGTAGGCAGCGATGAGATCGTCGCGAGTGAGTGTCGTGTCTGACGCCACTGCGGCTCCGGTGGACCTGCGCGCGGCAGCCTCGCTGTTCCTGGCGAGCGTCGAACCCTTCATGCGGCTTCCTTCCCGAGGGCGGCGAACGCCCGCGTGCGCGGCCTATCCCGCAGCGTCAGTACTTCAAATCATAGCACCCGCGTACGGATGTTATAATCCGGCCGCCCGCGCATGGACGCGATGCCGCGGCGCCATTTCCAGACGCGCGGCGGTTGCCCGGCGCTTCTCGAGGAACCACATGTCCACACGCCCCGTACGCCTGCACCGCTGGGATGAAATCGCGCTCGAAAAGGTCACCGAGATGATCTCGCGCAAGGTCGTGACCGGCGAACGCGAGATGATCGGCCAGATCTACCTGAAGCGCGGCGCCATCGTGCCCATGCACTCGCATGAAAGCGAACAGCTCACCTACGTGCTGCAGGGCGCGCTGAAGTTCCTGATCCACGGCGAGGAAATCACCGTGCGCGAGGGCGAGGTGCTGCACATTCCTTCATGGGTACCGCATCAGGCCGAAGCGCTCGAAGACACCTTCGAGATCGATCTCTTCAGCCCGATCCGCCAGGACTGGCTCGACGGCACCGACAACTACTTCAACGACACCCCCACCCCGACGCCGGGCGCGTCGTCGTAGGCCGCGCCGGGCCGCCGTCGTGACGCCGCGATCAGTGCACGTGTTTCTTCCACTCCTTGGTCCAGTCGCCTGACGGGCCGGGAGTGGACGGGCCGCGCTTGCCGCCTTCATAGACGTCGAACTTCGCGCGTGTGCGGCCGAGCCGCCACTTGAGCCAGCGGTACTTCAGTTCGTCGAGCGGGCCGCGGCGTCCCTTGAGATACAGGTAGCCCACGAGCAGGCCGCCGAGGTGTGCCACGTGCGCCACGCCGTCGCCCGAACTGCCGACCGACGACAGGAACGCGATCGCGCCGAGGATCATCACGGCGTAGCGCGCCGGCACCGGGAAGAAGTAGAGCACCACCATGCGGTGCGGGAAGTACATCCCGTAGGCGAGCAGCAGGCCGTAGATGGCGCCCGAAGCGCCGACGACGACCGTGCTGTAGAGCGCCGCCGCGTACGGAAGGCCGGTGAGCGACCAGACGATCGTCACGAGCGCCGCGCCGATGCCGGTCACGAAGTAGTAGCGGACGAAGAAGCGCGTGCCCCACGTGCGCTCGAGGTCCGTGCCAAACATCCAGAGCGCCAGCATGTTGAACACGAGGTGGCCGATGCCCCCGTGGAGGAACATGTAGGTCAGCGGCTGCCACAACGCGAACTCGCGCAGCACCGCTGCCGGCATGAGGCCCAGG
This sequence comes from Vicinamibacterales bacterium, assembly GCA_044347565.1. GTDB lineage: Bacteria > Acidobacteriota > Vicinamibacteria > Vicinamibacterales > UBA2999 > CADEFD01. Next base: position 4,701 of record JBIKUN010000213.1, read on the forward strand.
CGCACCGTGAGCGCCGGTACGATGAGGCTCAGCAGGAATGCGCCGACGTTGACGGCGACGATCGTCTTCAGCGCCTGACTGAGCGGGCCGGGGCCGAACTGATACCCGGCCGTGCTGTAACGAGCCATCTCCGGATTATAGGGCGCGCGTCGCGGGCGTGCCGGGCGCCGGCGGCGCGGCGGGATCGCCCTGTGCACGTTCGGGCAACTGCGCGGCGAGCGCGGCGGCCACGAGCGGCAGCGCCGAGATGGCGAGGAGCGCCGACGGCAGGCCGACGCGATCGGCCATCCAGCCGACGAGCGGCACCATCACCGCGCCCATGCCCCAGGCGAAGCCCATCATCAGCGACGAGACCGTGGCCGCGCCCACCGGCGCGAGTTGCTGCGCGTAGGTGACGTTGACCGGGAGTGTTGACTGCAGCAGCAGGCCGCCGAGGGACACCGCCGCCGTCAGCCACCAGCCGGTGAGCTGCGAGGCCGCCATCATGAACGGCACCGCCGAGATGAGCGACGTCAGGATGACGCGCCGCGGGCCGAAGCGGTCGGCGAGCGGTCCGCCCGAGAAGCCGCCGATACCCGAAACAAGCAGATAACAGGTGCCGGCGAGACTCGCGTGTGCGATCGACATGCCCTGCGACGTGAGCATCACCGGCAGGAACACCGAGAAGCCGGAAGCAGTGAGCGTGCGCAGCACGATCGAGAAATAGAGCAGCGTGAGCGGCTTCGCGTAGGGCCGCAGACCG
>JBIKUN010000214.1:0-5392 GCA_044347565.1 Vicinamibacterales bacterium
GACGAGCCGCTGATGGCCGCGTTCCATGCGGGCCTCTCGATGCGCTCGGTCTACCAGCGCTACTTCCACCTCTCGTCGCTCGAGCAGCGCATCACCCATTCGCGGCTGTCGCTCACGTGCCGGGTCGATCCGGCGGCGGGCCTCGCGATCGTGGCCGATCACGTCACGGCCAAGGGCGCGCATGAGGTGCTTGCGCTCGGCCGCCTCACGCGCACCGAGCCCGGTGCGGCCGAGATTGCGCTGCTCGTGATGGACCGCTGGCAGGGCCGCGGTCTTGGCCGCGCGATGATGCACGCGCTCGTGGCGCAGGCGCGGGCCCTCGGCGTGCGCCGCCTCCACGGCGACATGCTCGCCGACAACGATGCGATGCGGGCCGTGGTGCGGCGGGCCGGCTTCTCCGTGCAGCCGGTGCCCGGGGATGCCGCGGTGCTGCGCGCCGAGCGCGTGGTCGACTGAGGCTGCGGCGGCCGCGGCGCGGGCGGCGCCGGTGGCGTGGGTGGTGCCGGCGGTGCGAGCGGTGCCAGGCGTTCCAGCGCCGCTTCCCAGCCGGGACCGAACGCCCCATCCGGACGTCCTTCGGGCGCCGTGCCGGCTCACTGGGCGCGGTTGCGGCGACGGGCACGTTCTTCCTCGCGCGTGCGCCGCAGGCCCGTCGCCACGTAAATGTCGACCTCAGGTGTGCTCACGCGGCAGGTGCCGGCCGTGCCGACCGTGCTGTCGAAGCGCCCGTCGCCGTTCGCCGTCGAAACTTCGAGGCTCGACGCTTTGGCGTTCGTGCCCGACGCCCCTACTGGCCGGTCTTCGGCCTCGAGAAATCCACCTTCGGGACTTCTTTGGCCTCGGGCGGCGCCTCGAAGAGCGGGTAGTCCTGGAAGCGGAAGATGGCGTTCGTGATGTTGGCGGGGAAGCTTCGCCGCGAGGTGTTGTAGGCCTGCACGCGCTCGTTGTAGCGCATCCGTTCGGTGGCGATGCGGTTCTCGGTGCCGGCAAGCTCGTCACTCAGGCGGGCGAAGATCTCGCTCGACCGCAGCTCGGGGTAGTTCTCGGTCACGACCAGCAGGCGGGCGAGAGCGCTCGACTGCTCGTTGGCGGCGGTCATGGTCTCGGCCGGCGTGCGCGCACCGGCGAGTTTCGCGCGCGAGTCGGCAATGGCCGTGAACACGTCCCGCTCCTGCTGGGCGAAGCCTTTCGTCGTTTCGACCAGATTGGGGATGAGGTCGCTGCGCCGCTTCAGCTGGTTCTCGACCTGCGCCCACTGCGCCTTCACGGCTTCTTCCTGGCTGACGAACGTGTTGTACGAGCAGCCGCTCGCCGCCGTCGCGCTCACGAGCACCACTACTGCCATCACTGCCTGTCGCATGATTCCTCCCGCTGCCGCGCGTCCGTCCCGCGTCACCACGACGCGCCGCCGCCGCCACCACCGCTGCGTCCACCGCCGAAGCCGCCGAAGCCGCCCGACGAGCCGCCGCCCCAGGACGATCCGCCGCCCCAGGTCCCTCCATAGTAGCCGCCGCCCCAGCGGCCCACGCCGCCGCGCCAGGAGCGCCGCCGGCGTCCGCCGGCGCCGTTGAGCGCCGGCAGGATGACGAAGAACACGACGATGGCGAGCAGGATGAGCCGCGGCGAGATCGGATCGCGCGTGCGCTCCGGCGCTTCGCGCACTTCGAGACCCGTGACGGTCACGCGCCGGTCGGCGGCGATGCGTTCGATGACACGCGACGTGCCGGCGAGCAGGCCCGGACCGTACTGGCCCTGGCGGAAGTACGGCGCCATCACCTGGCGGCTGGTCTCGCCGGCGAAGCCATCCGTCACGACCCCTTCGAGGTCGTAGCCCACTTCGAGACGCACCTGACGATCGTCCACCGCGAGCAGCACGAGCAGGCCGTTGTCCTTGCCCTTCTGGCCGATGCCGCGCCCTTCGTTCTCGAACATCTTCGAGGCGTAGCTCTGGATGTCGCCCCACGGCTGGAACGTCTTCACCGTGGCCACCACCACCACATCGCCGCTTGCCGCCTGGAGCGCGCGAATCAGGCGGTCCAGCGACGCGGCCGAGGCCGGGTCGATGACGCCCGCGAAGTCGTTGACGGGCGCCGTCAGGGCGGGCGGCGCCGGCTGGGCGAACGCCGCCGACACGACGAGCGCGGTCACCGCGACGGCCCCGGCGGCCAGGCGCACGGCGGCGAACGGGCGGGCTACTGGTCGGGCCATTCGTCGATGTGCCGCGCGAGCTGCTCGGTGACGGCGAGGTACTGCGGGAACAGCCGCGCCGCGTCGATGCCGCTGCGTTCGAGTTCGTTGGCGATGTGGAGCACGTCCGACACGACCTTGCCGTCGAGGCCGAGACGGTCCGACGCCCACTGCGCCAGCGCGCGCTGATCGCCGGTCTCGCCGGCCAGACGCGCCACCAGGCCCAGGAGCGCGCGGAACTCGGCGGACGAGTCGAGCACCACGGCGGCGACGGCGCGGTGACTGCCGGCGGCCTCCATGTAGTCTTCGCGGATGTGCAGCAGCAGGCTGCGGATCTGCGACTCGCAGGCGCGCCTGAGGTCGCGCGGCGCCACCGTCATCCCCGCGAAGGGGTCGTCGCCGTGCAGCGTCTGGTGGTGCGTGATGATCTCGCCGAACTCGACGGGGAAGGCGTCGAGCGAGCGGGCGAACTCGCGGCGCGTGAGCACCACCGGGGTGGCGGCGCCACTGGCCTGCCAGCGCCGCACGCGGGCCGCGCAGGCGCCGAGATCCGCCAGATCGAGCGAGGTGACGAGCGCGAGACTGGGCGCGGGGGAGACCGTCGGCGCGTAGGTGACGAAGGCTTCGAGCCGCGGGCCGAACACTGCCTTCAGGTCGTCGAGCACCACCACCGCGGACGCACCGGACGAAGTCGCCATACGGCCAGTCTACACGGTTGCCCGCGGGTGCGCGGCCGGGCCGCCGGATAGAATGAAGTCCGCATGCGACTGCGTCAGCTGAACATCGGGTGCTTCGGGGGCGGCACGGGTCTGCCCAGCCTGCTCGGCGGCCTGAAACGCAACCCGTGGCTGCGGCTGAACGCTGTCGTCACCACCTTCGACAGCGGCGGCAGTTCCGGCCAGCTGCGCGACGAACTCGGCGTGCTGCCGCCCGGCGACGTGCTGCGCTGCGCGCTGGCGCTCGCCCGCAACGAAGGTGAGGCCCGCCGCGTGCTGCTGTCGCGGCTGCCCATGCTCTTCGAGCACAAGAAACTCGGTGGCCACACCGGCGGTAACCTGCTGCTCTCGATGATGGAGACCTACAGCGGCGACTTCCTCGCCGCCGTGGACGGCCTGCGCGCGCTGCTCGGCTGCCAGGGTCGCGTCTGGCCGGTGAGCGTCGCGCGGTCGGCGCTCACGGCGCGCCACGCCGACGGGCACGTCAGCAGCGGGGAAGTGGAAGTGGACGCCTGGCAGGCGGCAGGCCACAGGATCGAGGAGATCTGGCTCGAGCCGGCCGCGCCGATTCATCCGGCCGTGGGCGCGGCCGTGCGCCGCTTCGACGCCGTCATCATCGGTCCGGGCAGCTTCTTCACCAGCCTCATGCCCACGCTGCTCGTCGAAGGCGTGCGCGAGTCGCTCGCCGAGACGCCGGGCCCTGTCGTCTTCGTCAGCAACCTGCTCACCGAAGGGCTCGGCATGCGGGACTTCACGGCCGGTGACGCCGTGCACTGGGTGGAGAAGACGATCGGCCGGCCGGTCGACCTGCTCGTGTTCAACACGGCGAAGATGCCGCCGGCGCTCCTCGCCAGTTACGCGCGCGAACACAAGCACCCGCTCGCGCTCGGCACGCTGCCCGCGCACACGACCCTGGTCGAGGCGCCGCTCTGGACGAAGGAGATCGCGCGTCACGATCGCCGCCGCCTCTCGCACGCCGTCTGGAGCGTGCTGACAGCGCGCGCCCTCGATCAGCGCTGACCCGCGTTGCGGCGACTTGCCGCGCGCGCTCGGCGCTTCGCGGGCGCGGCGGGTGAGTCGGTCGTCTTCGTGGTCTTCAGTGCGAGCGCCGTCGCGATGATGCGCTGGAACAGCTTGCCGGTGTCGCCGGTCTTCGCCGGCGGATTGCGCGTCCACAGGTCGGGCGTGTCGGTGGCGAGGATGTCGGCCAGATCGGCGCCCGGCGTCTTCACGCTGAGCGGCGCGAATTCGGTGATGTCGAGCGGGCCCGACCAATGGTCCTTGTGCTTGATGAGCAGCCAGCTCGGCTTGCCGCTGTCGCCGTAGCCCTTCGTGCGGATGAGCGCCCACGAGCCCTTGAGCTTGAAGCCGTCGAGCGTGAACTTGAAGTCGCCCTTGCGCAGCGCCGCATCGACATCGGGCGAGTCGGGCGTCCAGGTGCCGTAGTCCCACAACATCACGACGCCGGCCCCGTAGCCCTCGGGGATCACCCCTTCGAACGAGCCGTATTCGATCGGATGGTCCTCGACCTGCATCGCCAGGCGCTTGTCGTTCCAGTCGAGCGACGGGCCCTTCGGAACCGCCCAGGAGAGCAGCACGCCATCGTGTTCGAGGCGCAGGTCGTAGTGGAGGTGGCTCGCGAGGTGTTTCTGGACGCAGAAGTACCGCGCCTCGCCGCTCGGCGCGGCCGCCGGATCACCGGCCGGCTCGGGGCTTTTCGTGAAGTCGCGCTTCCGTCGGTACTCGTCGAGCGGCATGAGAGGCGGGCTGCTGCGGAGGATACAATACGCCTTGCCTATGGCCAACCCGGCATCGTCGGACACGGGGTTTTTCGGGCACCCCTCTGGTCTCTCCACGCTCTTCTTCACGGAGATGTGGGAGCGCTTCAGCTACTACGGCATGCGGGCGCTGCTGCTGCTCTACATGACGGCGCCGCTCGCCGCCGGCGGGCTCGGCTTCGATGCCGCGCAGGGAGGCGCCGTCTACGGCCTCTACACGTCGATGGTCTACATGGCGGCGCTGCCGGGCGGCTGGATCGCCGATCGGCTCATCGGCCAGCGCAAGGCCGTGCTCTACGGCGGCATCATCATCGCGAGCGGACACTTCAGCATGGCCATCCCGTCGATGGTCGCCTTCTATCTCGGGCTCGCGCTCATCGTCATCGGCACGGGACTGCTCAAGGGCAACGTCAGCGTCATCGTCGGGCAGCTCTATTCGGCCGAAGACAACCGTCGCGACGCCGGCTTCTCGATCTTCTACATGGGGATCAATCTCGGGGCGTTTCTCGCGCCGCTCGTCTGCGGGTATCTGGGGCAGCGCGTGAGCTGGCATGCCGGCTTCGGCGCGGCCGGTGTGGGCATGACGATCGGTGTCGTGCAGTACCTGCTCGGCGGCCGCCATCTGGGGGACAAGGGACTGCTGCCCGTGCCGGCGGCTTCGCCGGAAGCGGCGAATCAGCTGCAATCGCGCGCCGTGCTCTGGGGCGGCGG
>JBIKUN010000215.1:0-5331 GCA_044347565.1 Vicinamibacterales bacterium
GAACGCACTCCGCCTGCAGGACATGGAGCGCGAACGCGCCCGTCGCGAACGCGAGGCGCGCGAGAAGCAGCGGCGCGCGGAGCTCGAGTCGCGCGCCACGGCGCCGGTGAGTCAGGTGCACGCCTTAGAGGACTTCGCCGTGAAGAGCGCGCTCGGCCCCGGCCCCGGTGCCGGCGGGCTGCGCATCGAACGCGGCATCACCGCGGGCCCCGGCGACTACGACGTCTACATCGGCTGGGCCGAACCGGCGAACACGAAGACGCCGGTGGTGCGTGTTGTCACGCACCACCTGTCACTGCCGGCCGCACACCGCACCGACTTCGCGCTGAGCGACGTCGTGCTGGCCGACGCCGTGCGCACGCTCGAATCGCCGTATCCCGTCGATCAGCAGGGCGCGCATCCCTACGCCATCGGCGCGCTCGAGACGACGCCGGCGCGCGACGCGCGATTCCGCGTGGACGAGCCGCTGTCGGTCGTCGTGCAGGTGATCAATCCCGCCGGCGGCCCCACCGGCAAGCCCGAGGTGGACGTGGCCTTCCGGGTGTCGCGCGACGTGGCCGGGCGTCCGCAGCTCGTCGGCTCGCTGCCCGTGCAGCACTACAACGCCGGCACGCTGCCGCTCGACTTCGACGTGGCGAGCGGACATCCGCTCTTCGCGGCGCTGCAGATGCCGCTCACGACCTTCGCGCGCGGACACTACACGCTCGAGGTCGTCGCCACCGACCGCGCGGCGGGCCGCCAGACCACCCGCACGACGGCATTCGACGTCACCGGCACGCCGGCGAGCCTGCTGCGCGAGGCACCCACACCCGGCCAGGCGTTCCGCCGCGACAGCGTGCTCGCGCCCGCCACGCTCGCCGCGCTCGCCCGCGCGCTCACGCCGCCCACGCCGTCCGAGCCGCTCGTCCGCGCGCTCGCGGCCCTGGAGACCGGCCGGTTCGCCGACCTCGTCCGCGTCGACACGACGGTCGCCGCCGAGCGTCCCGTGGCACAGGCGCTGCTCGGCATCGGACTCTACGGTCTCGGCGACTCGGCGCGATCGATCGCCGCGCAACTGACGCAGGCGGCGAGCCTGGGCGCGCCATCGGCGCCGGTGCTCCTGATGCTCGGCGCCACCTACGCGCTCGGCGGCGACGACAGGGCCGCCGTGACGGCGTGGAACCAGGCGCGCGAAGGCGGCATCGACGACGGCGTCGTGGCCACCCTCCTCATCGACGCCTACATGCGCCAGGGCGACGTAACCCGCGCCGCGGCGATGGCCACCGCGGCCCTCGACTCGCAGCCCGGCAACGCCGCCGCGCGGCGGGCGCTCGCCGCAACCTACATCGCCACGCGCCGGCCGGCGGACGCCCTGCGTCTGCTCGACGCGGCGCCGGCCGATGCGGCCGACCCGGAGCACGAATTCCTGGTGATGCACGCGCTCTTTGCCGGCGTCGTTGCCGGCGACGCGGCGATGACGGCGCCGGCCGCGCGCGAACGCCTGGCCGCCGTCGGTGCCCGCTACGTGCAGGCGGCGGGCCGGCACGCCGAGCTCGTGCGCGAATGGCTGGCCGTCACGGGCAGCGGGCGCTGACTACTTCTTCTTCGCCGGCATCGTGGTCGGCTGTGGCGGCGCGACCGGCGCGCCCGGCGTCTTGAGCGAATAGGCGCGGCGCGATGCCACCGTGATGTCCGGCTTCTGCACCCTCACGTCGATGCGGCGCACACGGCGCGTCGGGTCGGGATTCGACGACGAGTAGCCGATCACGTAGTAGTCGCTCGTCTCGGCATCGATGCGCTTGAACTCGCTGGCGAAGTCGTTGACGTTCACCACGGCGAAGCCGCCGGTTTCCTCCGACATGAAGCGCAGCGAGCTCTGCGTCTTCTGCAGGTAGGTGCGCCACTCGCTCTGGTCGATGTACTGCCCGGCATCGACCACACCGGCCAGACCGCGCGGGTCGATCGCGTAGATGCTGACGTTGGCGCGGTTGGCCGAGAGCGCCAGTTCCTTCATGTAGGCGTAGAGGTCGATGTCGGCGTTGGCGGCGGGCAGGCGGAAGTACGGATTGTCCTTGTCCTGCTGCAGGAACCGCAGCGGATCCGAGAAGCGGCCGCCCATGATGCGGTCGTTCGAGTTGCGGCCGGCGGCGAACGGATCGAAGTCGTAGCCGGTGCTGATGTAGAGCAGCGCCTTGCGCTTGTTCGGCACCTGCTCGAGATCCGCCAGCAGGTTGTAGGCGGTGAAGAAGGCCATCTGGGCGCGGTTGCGCACGTCGGCCGGCCCCTGCGAGGTCTCGAGGTTGCGGAAGATCTCGGAGGCATTCAGGCCGCTGCCGCGGATCTTCGACGCCGAGGCGACGACCAGCTTGCGGTCGTAGGTCAGGCCCGTCTGGATGCTCGACGGGCCGCTCGACAGCATCGCCACCAGATCGCCGTCGTGCAGCAGGTTGTCCGAAATGTCCTGAATGAGCTTGCGCACGTGCGGCGTGTACTCCGGCTCGAAGTGCACGTCGTCGACGAAGATGAAGAGCACGCGCCCGGCCACGTCCTGCACCGCGCGCTTCGTCGGCAGCACGATGCCTTCGGGCGCCGCCACCGGCGCTGCCGCGGCCGGCGACAGCATGTTGAAGGTGCGGCCGCCGTGCACGAGCGAGAACGACGTAATGGTCTGCGGCACGTCGTCTTCGAGCACGACGAAATCGTCCTTCGTGAGGTTCGACACGAAGCGGCCGTCCTTGTCGCGCGTGATGACGTCGGTCGTGACCGCCGTGACACCCGACCGGAAGGTGGGCTGGGCCGGCGGCGGCGCCGGCTGGGCGGCGGCACCGAGCACGGCACCGGCCACGCAGAGAGCAGCCATGAATGAGCGCGCGGGCGAACGGAAGGCCATGCGCCAATTATATCGGGCGCGTATGGAATACTTGGCGTATGCGTTCCGGTGTGCGCCTCGCGCCCTGTCCCGGCGGCACGGTGCCGTCGCGCCGCCGGTTCCTCGCGCGCGCCGCCAGCCTCGCCGGGCTGGGCCTGGCGCCGCACCAGGCGTGGGCCGGCTGGCTGGCCCAGGCGGAATGCGACGGCGGTCCCGCCGGCGAGCTCGTCCGCACGCTGCCCCTCCACGGTCCAGGCGCCGTCGAGACGCCGCTCGGGCAGATGCTCGGCGGCTCGGGCCTCGACGCCCGGCTGTTTACGGACCTCACGACCCTCGCGCCCGGCCGCATGGTCACCGCGGCGCGCGACATGTTCGTGCGCACGGCGGTGCCGCCGGGCCTCGACCACGACCCGGCGCGCTGGCGGATCCTGCTCAGGCGCGACGCGGCCACCTCCGCGGTGGCCGTCACCGCCGCCGCCCTCGCCGCGAAGGCGCGCGCGCAGGGGGCGCATCTCATCGAATGCGCCGGCAACAGCAATCCGCAGAACTTCGGCCTCATGAGCGCGGTCGAGTGGGACGGCGTGCCCCTCGCGGACGTGCTCGCCGCGGTGCCGCCGCCACCAGACGCCACCGGCGTGCTCGTCTCGGGCATCGACGACACCTCGCGCGCCTCGCTGCGCTCACAGCCCGGCGCGAGCTGGGTGCTGCCGCGCGCGGCCATCGCCGGCACCGGCGCCTTCCTCGCCACGCGCATGAACGGCGCGCCGATGACACCCGACCACGGCGCCCCCGTGCGCCTCGTCGTGCCCGGCTGGTACGGCTGCGCCTGGATCAAGTGGGTGAACGAGGTCCGCTGGGTGGGCGCGGACGAACCGGCCACCTCGCAGATGATCGAGTTTGCCGGACGCACGCACCAGGACGGGCGGCCCGCCCTCGCCCGCGACTACGAGGCGCCCGCGATCGACACCTCGGCCATGCCCATCCGTGTGGAACAGCGCCGCGTGAACGGGAAGACGGAGTACCACATCGTCGGCATCGTCTGGGGCGGCTCGACGCCGGTCGACCAGCTCGTCATCCGCTTCGGCTCGCGCGATCGCGGCACACCGGTGCGCGTCTGCCCCGCGCCCACGACCACGCGGACGTGGACACTCTGGACGCACCGCTGGCGCCCGGCGGATCCGGGCCCGTACGACATCAGCCTGCGCACCGCCGACACGACCGTGCGCACGCGCCGCCTCGACCTGTCGTTCTACATCCGCCGCGTCAGCATCGGCGAGGTCTAGTTCAGCGCCCGAGCGCGGCGCGGGCTTCGGCGAGTTCGGGCAGACCCGGATCGGCGTTCGCCCAGTTCACGAGGAACTGTTCCCAGGCGCGCCGGCTCTTCTCCGCCTGACCGGCCTTCCCGGCCGCCCGCGCCAGACCGAGCACGGCGCGCGAGCGGTTCGGCGTGCGCACGAGCGCCTTCTCGTACCAGCCCACCGCCTCGGCGGCCTTCCCCGCCTGCAGCAGCAAATCGCCGTAGAGTTCGTCGGCGGCCTTCACGGGATACGGGCGGCCGATCGGCTTCGGCATCTGGTTCTGCAGGGCGATGGCCTGATCCATGCGCGACCACGCCACGCCGAGCGCGCCGGCCTCGACCGCCGCCACCGCATCGAGTTCGAGCTTCAGAATGGCCGCCTGCTCGCGCAGCCCGGCATCCATCGACGGGTGTGACGCCTTGATGAGTTCCTCACGCGCCGCCACCGCGCGGGCCACGTCGTCGGCCTTCGCCGCGGCCACACCCAGCACGAACAGCTCGTCGATGTTGTCGAAGGCGTTCTGGCCCTTCATCTCCTGCCAGCGTTCGCTCTCGATGATGTAGCGGGCGCGCATCGAGCCCTTGTCGTTACGCAGCGCGAGCGGCCCGGAGCCGCGGCCGATGTCGCTGTCGGCGTACTGATGGCCGCCGATGAGATCCTGCTCGGTGGCAACCGCCATCGCGGCGTCCACCTCTTGCGCGATCTGCTGCGCCTTTGCGAACTGCCCGAGCTGCGTCAGCTCGTACTGCCACCAGACGAGGCTGTGGTAGTCGCGCAGTGTGATCGTCTTCGTGCGGCGCGCCGCCCAGTCCACCGACGCCTGCCACGAGTCGGCATCGCTCGCCGCCGCGTCCTGCCAGTAGCCGAGCTGCACGAAGAAATGCGCCGGCATGTGGAGGGCGTGGCTCGCCGCCGGCGCCACCTTGGCGTAGGCGCGGGCCGCCGCAAGGCCGCGCGCGGCCAGTGCCCCGTGGTCGTAGGCGTGCAGGATGAGGTGCGTGGCACCTGGATGTTTCGGGTTGCGCGCGAAGACCGCTTCCACGATGGCGCCGGCCTTCTCACGAATCGGTAGTGACAGATCACCACGCGGCATCGTGGCGAGGAGGGCCAGCGCGTAGAACACCTGTGCTTCCTCGTCGGCCGGATAGGCCGCCGCCACCTCCGCCATCGCCGCCGCGTAGGCCG
>JBIKUN010000216.1:0-5296 GCA_044347565.1 Vicinamibacterales bacterium
CCGCCGCGCTGCAGGGCGACATCCCGGACTCGCCGATCATCACCAGCATTCCGACCAACGACGGCCGGGGCCGCGCCTACGGCTTCGACATCTTCCTCAATCGTCCTGGCGGTGGAAAGCTGACCGGATGGACCAGCTACACCTGGGGCCGGGCGGAGCGCGAGGCCTACGGCCGCCGCTATCCGTTCGAGTACGACCGCCGCCACGCCTTCACCCTCGTCTCGTCGTATGCCTTCACGCCACGCTGGGAGGTCGCAGCCACGACGCGGATCGCGTCCGGATTCCCGCGCACGGCGCCGCTCGGCGTGCAGGTAGCGGGTCGTGAGGATCTCCTCGACCGCGACGGCGACGGTGTGACCGAGGAACTGCTGCCGGCGCTCGACTCGCGAGGCCGCCTCGAGTACGCCGTCGACTTTGGCAGCGTCGGCAACTTCAACCGCGCCCGCCTGCCGGTGTTCGCGCGGGTCGATGGACGACTCACCTGGCGGCCGCGCGGCACGGCCGGCCGGTGGGAGATCTACGCCGAGGTCATCAACGTGCTCAACCGGCAGAACGCCGGCGCCTTCGATCCGGAACTCGTCTACGACCCGACGTCCGACCGGCCGAAGATCGTCGAGAAGCGCGACCAGGCGATTCCGCGCCTGCCCGCCATCGGCGTGCGTTTACGGTTCTGACGTCCACTTCGGATCGTGTCCCGTGACGTGGTGTAACTGGCGGCAGTGACCGCCGTGTGGTCCGGCAAGGCTCAAATGAGGCCTCCGCTCTTCAGCGGAGGAAACGTGCGGCCACACGCACGGACGCTGTTCCTCAACGAAGTCATCCGTGGCCGTTGCCTTCGACCCGGTAGATGTACTTCAAGGTTACGCGCCGCGAAGAACGGAGTTGTCGCTTCGAGACCACGCGGCAGTGTAGATCGGGTCTACCGGCGGCATACTGAGCGGATGGCCGCGGACGAATGGGGCGACATCCCGCAGATGATGCGCGCCGCGAAGTTCGTGGTGCTGCTCGCGGCGACGATCGGCCGCGAGCTGTTCGACCTGCGCGGGCCTGGCCTACTCGGTCGTCGAGATGGCACGGAACGAGTTGGGGTTCCTCAGGTTCGTACGGCGCGACGGGCTCCGGCGGCGGCAGACCGGCTCCACCATGTGGCTGGCGCGCGCCGTGGAGCACATGGCGGCGCTCAGCGTCTACGGCCAGTGGGACGGACTGCCCGTCACCGTAGATCGGCCGCGCCCGGTATACTTCGCGCCACCGTGCGTGCCCTTCCCCGCCGCCCAGGCTCGCCGCCCGTCATCGTGACCGTGGCGCTCCTCGCGGCGCTCGCGACACCGGCGGCGAGGGCGCAGCCGGCCGCGCCCTCGCCGCCAGCAGCGGTACGCGACGGCGGCCCGCCCGTGCCGACGCTGCCGCAGACCATCTCCCGCGATAGTGAGGGCCGCGCCACGGTCATCGCCGTGCGTGTGCCTACACCCATGCGCATCGACGGCGTGCTCGATGAAACGATCTACACCACGGCGCATCCAGCCTCCGGCTTCATCCAGATGGAGCCGCGCGCCGGCGAAGAGGCCACCGAGAAGACGGAAGTGTGGGTGTCGTTCGACGACAACAACCTCTACGTGAGCTTCAAGGCGTGGGAGACACAGCCCGAGCGCCGGGTGGCCAACGAACTGAGACGCGACAGCGGCAACATCCGTCAGGGTGACTCGGTAGGGTTCGGCTTCGACACCTTCCACGATCGCCGGAACGCCCTGCAGTTCGAGACCAATGCCCTCGGGGCGCGCAGCGAAGGCCAGAGCACCAACGAGCGCCAGTTCAATGCCGACTGGAATCCCGTGTGGCGCGTGGCGGCGGGCACGTTCGACGGCGGCTGGACGATCGAAGCCATCATCCCGTTCAAGTCGCTGCGGTATGCCCCGGGCACGACGCAGGTGTGGGGCTTCCAGGCGCGGCGCATCAGCAAGTGGAAGAACGAGATCGCGTATCTCACGAAGGTGCCGAACGCCTTCGGCCTGGGCCGGGCCGACTTCTCGGCCTCGCTCTATGCGACGCTCGTCGGCCTCGAGGTGCCGAATCTGGCGCGCACGCTGGAGCTGAAGCCCTTCGCCATCACCGACGTGACCACCGACAACGTCTCGCGGCCGGCGCGCACGAACGACCTCTCGGGCGATATCGGCCTCGACGCCAAGTACGCGGTGTCGCAGAACCTCACCGCCGACTTCACGCTCAACACCGACTTCGCGCAGGTCGAAGCCGATGAACAGCAGGTGAACCTGACGCGGTTCACGCTGTTCTTCCCGGAGAAACGCGACTTCTTCCTGGAGAACCAGGGCGTCTTCACCTTCGGCAACAACGTGTTCGGCGGCGCCGGCGCCGTGACGTCCGACGTGCCCCTGCCCTTCTACAGCCGGCGCATCGGCCTCGTGCAGGGGGCCACGGGGCCGGCCAATGTGCCGATCCTCGGTGGCGGCCGCCTCACGGGCCGCATCGGCAAGTACCAGGTAGGCCTGGTCAACATGCAGACGCGCGACGACGAGGCGTCGGGCGCCGACGCCACCAACTTCGCCGTCGCACGCGTGCGGCGCGACGTGCTGCGGCGGAGCAGCATCGGCGTCATGGCCACCTCGCGGTCACGCGCGCAGGCGCGGCCCGGCTCGAACCAGTTCTACGGCGTGGACGGCACCTTCGCCTTCTTCGACAACCTGCTCTTCAACACCTACTGGGCGCAGACCAGCTCCGAGGGCGACGGCCGCCTGCGCTCGAGCTACCGCGCGCAGATGGACTACACGGCCGACCGCTACGGCGTGCAGTTCGAACACCTGACGATCGATCCCGACTTCAACCCGGAGGTCGGCTTCCTGCGCCGCACCGATCTGCGCAAGCAGTACGCGCAGTTCCGCTTCAGCCCGCGCCCGCGCCGCAACAAGGTCATCCGGAAGTACTTCGCCGTGGGCCAGTACACCTACATCCAGGACAGCGCCGGCCGGCTCTCGACGCGCCTGGCCGATGGCGCCTTCGACATCGAATTCCAGAGCAGCGACCGGTTCACCATCGGCGTGCTCGACGATTACGAGCTCCTGCTGCGTCCGTTCACGGTAGCCGGGCTGCGCATTCCGGCCGGCGGCTACCGCTTCACGACCGCACGCGCCGGCTACACCCTGGGCCAGCAGCGGCCGTTCTCGGGCGCCGTGCTCTTCGAGCGCGGCGACTTCTACGGCGGCACGCGCTCAGCGCTCACGATGAGCCGGTCGCGGGTGAACGTCACCTCGACGTTTTCCATGGAGCCGAGCCTCACGCTCAACTGGCTGGATCTGCCGGCCGGGCGCGTGACCTCGACACTGGTCGGCTCGCGCCTCACCTATACGATGACGCCGCTCATGTTCGCGAGCGCGCTCGTGCAGTACAACTCGGTCACCCGCATCGTCAGCGTGAACGCACGGCTGCGCTGGGAATACCGGCTGGGCAGCGAGCTCTTCCTCGTCTACAACGACGAGCGCGACCAGGGCGCCACCATGGGCCGCCCCGAGCTGCAGAACCGCGCGCTCATTCTCAAGGTGAACCGCTTCCTGCGGTTCTGAAACGAGGACACCTCACGCCATGAACACCCGTCTCGATGCCCACGACGCCACCCGGCACATGTCGGCTCTGCACGCCGACTGGACGATCGACGCCGAGACGACGTCGATCACGCGCCGTTTCACCTTCGAGACCTTCGCCGCCGCCGTGCAGCTCGCGAACGTGGCCGCATGGCTCGGCGAGAAACACAACCATCACCCCGACGTGACGTTCGGCTGGGGCTACTGCACGGTGCGCTACTCGTCCCACGACGTGGGCGGGCTGTCCGCGCGTGACTTCAGGTCAGCGGCGGCGCTCGACGCGCTCGTCGCCTGAACCTCGCGGCGCCAGCCGCGCCGTCTACGTCCAGGCCGGCTCGATCGGCAGGCGCGACGCCACAACAGCGCGCGCTTCAATCGCCTCGCCCGCCGCGAGGCACAGATCCTCGCGGAAACGGGCGGCCATCACCGTGACGCCGATCGGCAGGCCGTCCACGATGCCGGTGGGCACGGCGAGCGCCGGCATCCCGAGCACCGGAATCGCGGTGAGGGTGAGGCACTCGCGCCAGAACCGCGCCGTGCGCTCCACGCTCTCCACGTCGAAGCCGCGCGTGTAGACCGGCTGCGTGCACACGGGCGCGAGCACGAGCGGCACCTGCTCGAAGCTGCGCTGCCAGTCGCGCACGACCCGCGCGCGCTCCGCCAGCGCCCGCATGTACGGCACGCCGGCGTCCGCCGGAAAGGCGTCGAGCATCAGGCCCATCGCGCGGCGGATGCCGTCGTCACCGTGGTCGGCGATGGCCGGCCACAGGAACTCGCGGATCTCGGGCATCTGCATCGCGTACCAGAGATCCGCGGCGCAGCTGAAGCCGGGTGTGGTGTCGTCGACGATCTCGTAGCCGGCGTCGGCCAGCCACGCCGCCGCCTGCGCGAGTGCCTGCGACACGGCCGGATGCAGCCGCTCGCCGCCGAGCTGCTCCGGCGCCGTCACGACGGCCACGCGCAACGGCGTGGCCACGGGCGGCCCCTCGAGCGGCGCCGGCACCCACCACGGATCGCGCGGGTCGCGCGCCGCCAGCGTGCGAAGGCCCAGGCGCAGATCGCGCACGCTGCGCGCCAGCGGCCCCTGCACGGACAGCATCTGCGACGACATCGAACGCTCCGCCGTGGCGGTGGCGTTGAACGCCGGCACGCGGCCGAACGACGGACGCAGGCCGGCCAGCCCGCAGGCATACGCGGGATACCGGATCGACCCGGCGATGTCGTTGCCGTGTGCGAGCGGTGTGATGCCAGCCGCCACGGACGACGACGCCCCGCCGCTCGATCCGCCGGGCGTGTGCGTCTCTGACCATGGATTCCGCGTGCGGCCGCGCAGGGCGTTCTCCGTATCGAGCCGGAAGCTGAAGCCGGGCGTGTTGGTGCGGCCAAGGATGATGGCGCCGGCCGCCTTCCAGTTCGCCACGACCGGGCTGTCGGTCGTAGCGACGAGGTCGCGGTAGGCGACCGTGCCATTCGCGGTGGCGCACCCCGCCTGGTCGACGTTCTCCTTGATCGTCACCGGCACGCCGTGCAGCGGCCCGAGGCGATCGCCGCGCGCCACGGCGGCGTCGGCGCGGTCGGCGGCCGCGCGTGCGTCGCCCGCGAGATCGACGGTCACGGCGTTGAGCCGCGGATTCACGGCGGCCATCCGTGCGAGACACGCGTTTACCACCTCGCGCGACGACACCTCGCGGCGGGCGATGGCG
>JBIKUN010000090.1:0-18533 GCA_044347565.1 Vicinamibacterales bacterium
TCGCACTGCGACGACCACGGACGCGTGGCGTTCGCCTGACGCCGCACACGCTCGCCGGACGCCCTCAGTGGCGTCCGCGCGAGTGTGTCGATTCGCACCGGTGCGACCCTAGCCCGGAGCAACAAACGGTCGCTGCGGCCAGGTGAACGGCGAAGACGGGAATACCGGCCGGCTCAGGCTGAAGCCACGGGCTCGGCGTCCGCCTCGGTCGCCACCTTCCACGCGGGAAACGGATCCTCGAAGGCCTCCCAGGCCTCGCGGCCGAGGGCCATCTCGTCGTCGGTCAGCAGGCACGCATCGAGCCGCGCGGTGAGCACGGTCTCGTCCATCTCGCGGCCGATGATGACGATCTCCTGCCGGCGGTCGCCGATGTCGTCGCGCCAGTGACGACCAATGTCTTCGAGGGCCTCGGTGTCTGTGGGCCACTCCGCGGTTGGGATGTCGGCCCACCAGAGGCCAGCGGGCTGGTAACTGCAGGCGCCGCCCGCCTGCGACCATTCCCCCACCACGACGTACTTCGAGGCCAGCCAGAAGAACCCCTTCGAACGGAACACCCCGGGCCAGTCGTCGTGAATCAGGTTCCAGAACCGTTCCGGGTGGAACGGCCGGCGGGCGCGGTAGACGAAGCTGCGGATGCCGTACTCCTCCGATTCGGGCACTTCCTCGCCGCGCATCACCGCCAGCCAGCCCGGCGCCTGACTGGCGGCCGTCATGTCGAATCGTCCGGTGTTGAGCATCTGGTCGAGGGGCACGACGCCGCGTTCGGCCCTGACGATCGCGGCCTTCGGGTTCAGCTGCCGCAGCACGGCTTCGAGCGCCTCGGCCGTCTCGGTGTCCACCCGATCGATCTTGTTGACGACGATGACGTTCGCGAACTCGACCTGATCGACGAGCAGGTCGACGACCGTGCGCTCGTCTTCGCCGTTGAGCGCCATGCCTCGATCGATGAGTCCATCGGCCGCCGCCCATTCATCGAGGAACGCGCCGGCATCGACCACCGTGACCATGGTGTCGAGCCGCGCGATCGACGAGAGACTGTGCCCGTGTTCGTCTTCGAAAGTGAAGGTCTCGGCCACCGGCAGCGGCTCGGAAATGCCGGTGGATTCGACGAGCAGGTAGTCGAAGCGGCCTTCGCGGGCGAGCGCCGCGACTTCCTTGAGCAGGTCTTCGCGCAGCGTGCAGCAGATACAGCCGTTCGAGAGCTCCACGAGTTTTTCGTCGACGCGGCTGAGCGCGGCATCGCCATGCTGCACGAGCGCGGCGTCGATGTTCACCTCGCTCATGTCGTTGACGATGACCGCGACGCGCCGCCCTTCGCGGTTGCGCAGCACGTGATTGAGCAGCGTGGTCTTGCCGGCGCCGAGAAAGCCGGAGAGCACCGTGACGGGCAGACGGGTATCGGTCATGCCCGTCAGTCTCGCGGCGCCGGCCCACGCCGCCAACGCGATCACGACGAACGGCGCGCCACGGCGGGCAGGACGTCGCCCGTTGCCAACGAATCGACGGCCGGGCGCGCGGACGCGCGGCTCAGGCCACGCGCGGCGGCGGCCTCGCACTCGCGGGCGAGCCGTCGCCAGGCCTGCGGCAGCGTGGCCGCACGGTCGCGGCCGTGCCCCCACGCCGTGAGCACGCCGTCGCGATACGGCGCGCCGGCAACGGCCGTGACCCACGCCTCGTACGAGGCCGTCCACTCGAGCGCCACGGTCAGCAGGGCGCCGGCCGCCCGCCAGTCGTCGCCGCCCCACGCCATCGCCAGCCCCTCCACGTCTCCGGGCGCGTGGGCGTCGCGGCCAGCGCGCCAGTCGCGCGAGTACCGCGGCACGAACGCATAGCGCCCGAGGAGCAGCGTGCCGAGATCGAGGTCGGCCGCCATCAGCCCCCAGCCCCAGAGGGAGACGCGTCGGCCGGGGGCGAGCGTGAGGCTGTAGCGGGTGCCGCCGGCGGCGCCGTGCGGCTGGCGCGTGCGCGAGAAGCCCCGCTGCAGCAGCAGGTTGCCCTCGGCGCGGCGGATGTCCTGGCCCCAGCACCAGCACTGCTGGTGCAGCAGCGCCTCACCACGACGGCGCAACCGTGCGGGCAGCAGCCACGGTCCCGGGCCTCGCGTGGTCACAGCGGTGGTGGTGGACATCGTTCCCTGCGGGGCGACGATAACCGCGAGCGCCACTCGCCGTCCGCGCCGGCGTGACGAACAGCCGCGCGGCGAATGCAGACGGCGCGCCGGAGCCAACGAGCGGCGGCCGCCGACGCTGCTCACCCACCCATTGCAGCCGTTCACCCGCGCCACCGCGCGCCTCATCGAGTCGGGGTCGGTGCGCCCGGGCAGCCGGGCTAGCGTGTGCGGGATGCCCAGGCTGCTCATCGTCGGGGAACTCGACCAGGTGCGCACGCTCCTCGACCTGCTGCCGGGTGGCGAGTACTCGGTGACCCTCGTGCCGGACGTGGACGCGGCGCTCGATCTGCCGGCACCGCCCGGCGATCCGGCCCTGCTGCTGACACCGGTGCCGGACACGGCTGCCGTCGAGGCCGCCATGGTGCACGACCGCTGGGCGTGGCTCGCCTGGAACCGCGCGGACGATCCGGCGGCGACCAACGCCGCCTACGAACAGGGCGCATTGGCGGTGCTGCCGGCCCGCCTCACGCGCGAAGGTCTGGCGTCAGCGCTGCGCACGGCGTTCGCCCGCGCGCAGGACCACCGGCGGCCGGCCATCCGGCTGACGCGTGGCGAAGGTCGCTTCGAACGTGGCGCCCGCATCCACATCGCGGAAGACGACGTACTCGTCGTGGAAACCGGCATCGTCGCCACGACCGTGCTGCACGACGACGGCGCCGAGGTGCTGACCGCGCTGCACGGCCCCGGCTCGGTGGTCATCGGCCATCCGGAGGATTCCTGCTGTCTGCAGATTCACGCCCACACCACCGTTCGCGCCATCGTCCAGGGCTGGGCGCACATCGCCGGCACGCCGCGCTTTGCCGAGCGGTTGCGGGCGCGGGTGCGGCGGATGGAGGCCTGGGCGGCCGTGCAGGCCCGGCCGCACCTGCAGGACCGCGTCATCGGCCTGCTGTCGCTGCTCGCCGAGAGTTTCGGTGAACCGCGCGGCGCCGGTGTCTGTATCGACGTCCGCCTCACGCACGGGCAGGTGGCCGCGGCCATCGGCGCCACGCGCGCCACGGTGACCCGCGTCATCGGCAAACTGCGGGCGGAAGGGGTGCTCGACACGGAAGGTGACGGCCAGCAGGAACGCTTCGTCCTGCATGTCGTCGAACGGCACGTGCACCACTGAGCCGGTGCGAATCGACACCACGTGACCGCTGCAGGCGATACCGCGCCTCCGGGCCGTCGCCTCCTACGATGGCGGTCCGCCATGGAATCCACCCGACGCCAGACGCTCGGCCATCTGCTCGTCTGCGTGGGCTGCTGCTGCGGCCGTCCCGACAAGGGCAAACCCGAGGTGCCGGTCGACTGGCTGAAGGCGGAGTGGAAGCGCCGCACGCTGCTGAAACACGTGCAGCTCTCGATCAGCGGCTGCCTGGGCCCGTGTGACCTCGTCAACGTGATCGCGGTCGCCGGCCCGGCCGGCATCGACTACTACGGACGGCTCACGACCCGCGCCGACTTCGAAGCGGTGGTCGAGTGGGCCACGGCCTGTGCGCGTGACGGTGTGCTGGTCCCACTGCCAGAGACAATCGCCGCGCGGCGCATCGACCGCTTCCGCCCCGCCGCGGTCACCGCCTGCGCCTGAGACACCGATGCACATTGCCGAGGGATTCCTGCCGGTCTCGCATGCCGCCGCGTGGACGGCGGTGGCCGCGCCGTTTGTCGGCTACGGCGTGCGGCGGTTGTCGCGCGAGGCCGTCGCCTCGCCCTCGGCACCGCTGCTGCTCGGGGCGTCGGGCGCGTTCACGCTGCTGCTGTCGTCGCTCAAGCTGCCCTCGGTCGGCGGCAGCTCGTCGCATCCGACCGGATGTGCACTTGGCGCCTATTTGTGCGGGCCGGCGGTGATGGCGGTGCTCGGGCCGATCGTGCTGGTCTTCCAGGCCCTGCTGCTCGCTCACGGCGGCATCACGACACTCGGCGCGAACACGGTCGCCATGGCGATCGTCGGGCCGTGGACCAGCTGGGGGGTGTGGCGGTTGGTGCAACGCGCTGGCGGCGCGGCCAGTCTCGCGGCCGGTGTCGGCGCGGCGATCGGGGTGCTCGCGACCTATGCCACGACGGCCGCACAACTCGCGCTCGCGTTTCCCGACCCGGCCACCGGTGTTGCCGGAGCGTTCGTGAAGTTCGCCGGCATCTTCGCCATCACGCAGTTGCCCCTCAGCGTCGTCGAGGCCCTGCTCACGGTGGCGGCCCTGAACGTGCTCGCCGTGCGCGGCCTCGGAGCGGTGCATGGGCGCGCGTAACCTCGCGCTCGTCGCGTGTGCAGTCCTCGTGCTCGCCCTCACGGCCCTCGGCACACGCGGGCGCGGGGTCGAGGGCGATGCCGATGAGCGTGCGCACGCACTGGCCGTGACGATGGCGCCCGGCTACGTCGCCTGGGCGTCGCCGATGCTCGAACCTGACGAGCGGCAGGAATCCCTCTTCTTCCGCCTGCAGACGGTCACCGGCCTCGTAATCTTTGGCGCCGTGGTCGTCATCGCCGGCCGGCGCACGCGCCGCGGCGCCTCCCATGCACCTGCCTCTCGTCATTGAGCAGCACGCGCGCACGAATCGCTGGGCCCACTGCCACCCGGCGGAAAAGGTCGCGGCGGCGGGCGCCGGCGTCGTCCTGGCCTGGCATCCCCAGGCGGCCTGGATGCCCGTCGCCGTGGCCGTGATGGCGGTCGTCAGTGTGCAACGCGCCGGCGTGCCGCTGGCGGTGTTGCTGAAGGCCGCGGCCATGCCGCTCGGCTTCCTGCTGGCGGCGTCGCTCCCTGTCGCCGTGACGCTCGGTGCCACCGCGGACGCGTGGTGGCCCGTGCCGCACATCGACGCGAGCGGCCTGGCCCTGGCCGGCCGCACGCTCGTCCGCGCCTGCGCCGTGACGGCGTGCACACTCGCGCTCGCGCTCACGACGCCGATCGACGATCTGGCCTGGCTGGCCAGGCGCCTCGGCATCCCGCTGCCGGTCGTGCTCACGGGTCTCGCCGTCCACAGGTTCCTGTTCCAGTTCACACGCACGCTCACGACCCTGCATGCCGCGCAGCGGGCGCGGCTCGGATTCGTCGGCTCGCGCGGCACGATTCGTTCGCTCGGACTCATCAGCGCCAACCTCTTCGGGCAGTCGGTCGCGCGGGCCGAGGCGCTCGGACGTGGCGTCGCGGCACGGGGCGGCCTGTCGCTGCGGCGCCAGCACCTGCACGAGTGGTCACCGCGTCGTCTGGCCATCATCGCAGCGCTCGGCCTGCTGGTCGCACTGGCCGGAGGCCTGCCGTGACACCGGTGCTCGAGGCGCGGGCGCTCACCTTCCGGCATCACGGCGACGCCGGTGGCCTGAACGGGGTCTCGCTGTCGCTGGCGCGCGGCCGCCGCACGGCGCTGCTCGGCCCGAACGGCGCCGGCAAGAGCACGCTGCTGCTGCACCTGAATGGCCTGCTCGCGCCGGCACGCGGCGACGTCTGGCTCGACGGCCGCCGGCTCACGCGCGACGCCGTCACGCTCGCGGAATGGCGGCGGGCCGTAGGCCTCGTCTTCCAGCATCCGGACGATCAGCTGTTCGGGCCGACGGTGCTGGCGGACGTCGCCATGGGACCGCGCAATCTCGGCCTCGACGACACGATGGCCGACGACCGGGCCCGCGGCGCCCTGGCCGAACTCGATCTGCTGCACCTGGCGGCGCGGCCGGTGCATGCGCTGAGCGCCGGCGAGAAGCGGCGCGTGGCGCTCGCCGGTGTCATCGCCATGCAGCCGGCGGTGCTGCTGCTCGACGAACCCACGGCCGGCCTCGACGCCGAGGCCGAAGGCCGCCTGCTCGATGCACTCGAACGGCTGGCCTCCGCCGGCGTGGCGCTGCTCATGGCCACGCACGATGTCGAACTGGCGCGCGAGTGGGCCGACGACGTGCTCGTGCTCGTCGACGGCGCCACCGTGCTGCACGGCCCGATCGAGACACTGACCCCCACCGTGATGGTGCAGGCCCGCCTGCGCCGCACCTGGACGCGCCAGCGCGCGTCTCTGCCCGTCCCTGTTGAAGGAGTGACCCCATGAGCACTGCCCCATCCGCCGATCGTGTGCCCGTGACCGTGCTCACCGGCTTTCTCGGCTCCGGGAAGACCACGCTGCTGAACCGCATCCTGACGGAGAACCATGGCAAGCGGATTGCCGTCATCGAGAACGAGTTCGGCGAGGTCGGCGTCGATCAGGACCTGGTCATCGGCGCCGAAGAAGAAATCTTCGAGATGAACAACGGCTGCATCTGCTGCACCGTGCGCGGCGATCTCATCCGCATCCTCGGCAACCTCATGAAGCGGCGCGACAAGTTCGACCACATCATGATCGAAACCACCGGCATGGCCGACCCGGGCCCGGTGGCCCAGACGTTTTTCGTCGACGACGAGATGCAGCAGAAGCTGGCGCTCGATGCCATCGTCACGCTGGTGGACGCCAAACACGTCTGGCAGCACATCGACGACAGCGACGAAGTGAAGGAGCAGATCGCGTTTGCCGACGTGATCCTGCTCAACAAGACCGACCTCGTGCCCGAAGCCGACCTGGCCCGGCTCGAAGCGCGCATCCGCTCGATGAACGCCGCGGCGCGCGTGCATCGCACCAGAGACGCGCAGGTCGAGATGGACGCCATCCTGAATCAGGGCGGCTTCAACCTGAGCCGCGCCATGACGGTGGATCCGCAGTTCCTCGAACCCGAGTACCCGTTCGAGTGGGGCGGCATCTTCGCGCTCGACGCCGGCACCCACGCCCTCGATCTCGCTGCCGGCCCGGATCCCGCGATGGGGCTGGTGGTGCTGCCGGTGGCGGGCGACACACCCGCGGCTCTCGACGACGCGGTGATGGCGGCGGTGCTCGCCTATTCGGGCGACGAGCACGCCGTGGGCCTTGGCGAGGTGGTGACACCGGGCGAGACACTGCACACGCTCGATCTCTCGGGCGGCGCGTCGGCGTTCCGCCTGCAGGTGTTGGCGCCCGGGTTCTACGCCTTCTTCACCGAACACCATCCCGACGAGTTCGCGATGAAGACCGTCGTGGGCGACGGCACGCGCGAGCCCGGCACGAACCGCCACTTCAAGCCCGATCACGAACACGACGAGGAGGTCACGTCGGTCGGCATCACGACCGCCGGCGCGGTCGACGTGAAGAAGTTCAACCAGTGGATGGGCGGCCTCCTGCAGGAGCAGGGCCAGGATCTCTTCCGCATGAAGGGCATCCTCCAGCTCAAGGGCCGCGACGAACGCTACGTGTTCCAGGGCGTCCACATGCTGTTCGATGGCCGGCTCGACCGCCCGTGGGGCGCGGAGACACCGCGCAATTCGCTCATCTTCATCGGCCGCAACCTCGACCGCGCGGCCCTCAACGCAGGGTTCGCCAAGTGTCTGGCATGACACGCGAGCTCGTCCCCGGCGTACAGCTCACCGCGCGCTGGGGCTCCCGGCTCTCCGGGCATGTCGTGGAAGCGGTGTGGTCGGGGCCCGGCGATGCCGTGGCGGCGCTGTCGATCGAAGGCGAGCTCGTGGTGCTCGAACGTGGCAGTGGCGCCGTGCGCTACTCGCGCGCGGCACACACGGCCGGCGGCGCCTCGGTGTCGTGGCATCCGTCGCAGTCACTCATCGCCACCGGTGGTCAGGACGGGCGCGTGCTGGTCTGGGACGCCACGACCGGTCAGGTGCGCCACGCGCTCGAGGCCGGCGCGGCGTGGGTGGAGCGGGTGGGCTGGAGTCCGAGTGGCGCCATGCTCGCGGCGGCCGCGGGCCGGCGCGTGCGCATCTGGAGCACCGACGGCGTGCTGCTGCGCGAGTATCCCACCCACCGGGCCACGGTGACCGACATGCGGTGGCAACCGGGGCGCGATCGCCTCTGCACGACGAGCTACGGTGGCGTGACGCTGCTCGACCCGGCCCTGCCGGCGCCCGAGCGGCAGTTCTCGTGGCAGGGCAGCTCGCTCGCGGCGCGCTGGAGCCCCGACGGGAAGTACATCGCCACCGGCGACCAGGACAGCACCGTGCACTTCTGGAAGACGAAGTCGGGCCAGGACCTGATGATGTCGGGTTATCAGTGCAAGGTGCGCGAGCTCGCCTGGGATCACGGCAGCCGGTATCTGGCCACCGGCGGCTCGGATGAAGTGGCGGTCTGGGACTGTGCCGGCAGCGGCCCGTCGGGCACCAAGCCGATCATCCTGCCCGGCCACGAGACGCGCGTCTCGGCCGTGGACTTCCAGCGCGCCGGCCCCCGCCTGGCCTCCGGTGGGGATGAGGGGCGCGTGGTCGTGTGGCACCCGGGCCACAAACGGGCCCTCGTGGGTGCGACCGCGCTCAACGCCGGCGTGTCGGTGCTGTCGTGGTCGCCGGACGACCGCGACCTGCTGGCCGGCTGCGACAACGGCGACCTGCGGCTGCTGCGGAATCCCTGAGGCGCGTGCACCGGGTGGCCTTGACGGCCACGACGATTTGGCCGTATCGTCACAGTAATTTTGATTACTCAAAATTGCTGTTTCGCCCAGCCAGTTCTTGCCCGCACACGCAGGGAGGTCCAGCGCGTGTTGCTCGTGGTGCTGGGCACGGGCCTCCTGGCCCCCGGCGTGGATGCCCAGGTGACCACCGTCATCCGCGGCGTGGTGGTGGACGCGCTCGACGCCGCCGTGCCCGGCGCCACGGTGGCCCTGCGCCAGCCGTCGAGTGGCCTCGAGCGCATCGCCGTCACTGACGCCACGGGCCACTTCGACGTGCCGAACCTGCCGGTCGGCACGCATGACGTCAGCGTGACCCTCGACGGCTTCACGCCAGCCTCGCAGCGAGTGGTCGCCGCCACCGGCGCCCCCGTGGAGCTCACGCTGCGTCTGGCGGTTGCGACGCTGACCGACACCGTCGTCGTGCGGCCAGAACAGACGGCCGTGGACGACACCACCGCCGGCACCAGACACGCCGTGAGCGTCACGCGCATCGAGCGGCTGCCGGTCGCGGGCGCGAGCCGCGGCCTCGAAGCCGTGCTCGTCGGCTTCCCCGGCTTCGCGCAGAACGCCAACGGCGCCATCCACCCGCGCGGCGCACACAACCAGATGACCTACGTCATCGACGGCCTGCCCATCAGCGATCAGCTCACGGGCGCCTTCGCCAATGCCCTCGACGTGGGCGTCGTGCAGACGGCGGAGCTCATGACCGGCAACATCCCCGCCGAGTTCGGCGGCAAGGTGTCGGGCGTGGCCGTCCTCGGCAGCCGAAGCGGCCTCGGTACGGGGCGCGCCTCCACCGGATCGCTGTCGCTCGCCGGCGGCGGCTTCGGCACGGCGCACGGCGCGCTGCAGTGGGGCGGCGAACGCGGACGTCTTGGCTACTTCGTGTCGCTCACGTCGATGACCACGGAACGGTTCCTCGATCAGGTGTCGCGCGACAACCTGCACAACGCCGGCAACGTCGTGCGCGGCTTCGGCCGCGCCGATCTGCGGCTGACGCCGCAGGACACGGTGCGCCTGCACGCGATGGGCGGCACGTCGCGTTTCGAACTCGCCAACCTGCGCTCGCAGCAGGCGGCCGGACAGGATCAGCGGCAGCATCTCGCGGATCTCTCGGTGTGGGGCGCGTATCTGCGTCCGCTCGGCCCGTCGAGCACCGTGGATGTGACCCTCGGCGCGCGCACGACCTCCGCGGAACTCCGGCCGAGTGCGGGCGACACGCCGATTACGGCCGCGCAGGACCGCCGGCTCTCGACCGTGACCGCGCAGGCGCGCTACACGCGCCAGGCGGGACGCGTCGGCGTGCGCGCCGGCGCCGACGTGCAGGCGTTCCCGGTGCGCGAACGCTTCACGATGGCGCTGACGTCGTTCGCGCTGAACGTGCCCGGCAGCGACGGTTACAACCCGGCGCTCACCGCGCACGACCTCACGCGCGGCGGCACGCCGTTCCGCTTCGATGACGCGCGCACCGGCACGCACGCGAGCGCGTTCGCGCAGACCACGGCACAGCTCGGCGACCTCACCGTCAACGCCGGCCTGCGGCACGACGAGTACCACGTCCTCGTCGCCGGCCGGCAGCTGCAGCCACGCATCGGGCTTTCCTATCGCGTCGGCGGGCGCGACCTCGTGCTGCGCGCCTCCTACAACCGCAACTACCAGACGCCGCCGAACGAGAACCTGCTGCTCTCGAACTCCGAGGCGGCCGGACGTCTCGCGCCAGAGAGCGTGCGCGCGGCCCTCGGCGGCGCCACGCGTGCGATCCGCCCCGAGCGGCAGGACGTGTTCGAAGCCGGCGCGCAATTCGCGGTCGGCGAACGCGTCACAATCGACGGCGCCGTCTACCGGAAGCTCTCGCGCGATCAGCAGGACAACAACAACTTCTTCGACACCGGCATCATCTTCCCGACGACGCTGGCGCGGCTGCGCGTGACGGGCGTCGAAGCGCGGGCGACGCTCCTGCCCCTGCGCGGTCTCTCAGGGTCGCTGAGTGTGACGTCGGCGCGCGCCATCGCCACGCCGCCCTTCACCGGCGGACTCTTCCTGGGCCAGGAGGCGGTGGACCTGCTCTCGGCCGGGCCCTTCCCCATCGACCACGACCAGCGGCTGAGCGTGCATGCGACGGCGGGGTTCGATCCGTCCGGCCCGTGGTGGCTGAGCGCGACGGCGCGCTACGACAGCGGACTCGTGGCGAATCCGTCGGACCCGGCGGAGGTCGCCGCCGATCCGGACTTCGCGGACCTGCTGCCCTACGTGAACCTCACCGCCGCGACGCCGCGCGTGCGACCGCGCACGATTGTGGACATCGCGACCGGCGTGGACGTGACGAACGCCCGCGGCCGCCGCACGTGGGGTGTGCAGGCGCAGGTGACGAACCTGATGAACCGCACCGCGCTCTACAACTTCCAGTCGGTGTTCGTGGGCACGCGCGTCGTGCAGCCGCGCACCGTCTCGCTGCGCGTCACGCGCTACTTCTGACACAGTCATCGCGCCGGCGGACCGGGGCCGGATTGGATACACTGACGTCGTGATCAGCCGTGTGAATCAGGCGACGATCGCCGCGCGCCGCGGTGCAGCGCATCAAGGCGGCGAACCGCCTTGGACGCCGCCCCTCGGCCAGTGCGGTGAGCCGTGCGGATTCCGGGAGCGCCTGATGGCGACGATCGAGTCACGCCTCGCCATCGCGGCGCTTGGCCCGGACGCCACGGCGTGCTGGCAACAGGTACTGGCCTTACCGGCCTGACGTGACCCCTAACCGCCCACTTCGCGGTAGTAGCGGATGAGGTCGAGCTGCGGCGGCGGATGCCCCATCGCGCGCATCATCGCCGACACCTGTCCGCGGTGGTGCGTGCCGTGGTTCACCACGTGCAGCACGATCTGCCAGAGCGGCGTGGTGTAGGGGTTGCCCTTCAGGTCGTGATACGCCACCTCGACCGAGGCGTCCTGCAGCGCGTCGCCCCACGCCTGCCAGCGCGCGAGCAGCGCCGGCCACTCGTGCTGCACGACCGCCCACTGCAGGTCCACGGCCGGGTCGAAGAACACCGCCGGCGGCGCGCCCTGGATACGGCCGAGCCACATGCGGTCGGCGGCGTAGATGTGGGCGAGCGTCCCGAGCACGCTCTTGTCGGCGCTCTTGTGGTCGCGCGTCAGCTCGTCGGGCGAGAGCGCCGCGGCCGCCTCGACAATACGCGCGGAAGCCCACGTGGTGTAGCGCAGATGGGTGCGCAGGACCGCAACGGGAACCGTCATGCGCGACAGCATACTGCGCGATGCCCCCGGGTCGAAAAGCCCTGCCGGGAGACCCGGCTCCGGGGATACTGAGGCATGCACCAGCCCTTGCTGCGTCCCCGTCCGTGGCTGCTCGTCTGCGGCGTTCTCGCCGCCACCCAGCTCGTCGCCGCGCAGGCGCCCGTCGCGCCGCCTCCGGCGCGGGTCCAGGCGCCGGCGCCCACCGACACGATCGCCGTCGATCCGCAGATCACCGTCGCCACGCTGCCCAACGGGCTGCGCTACTACGTGCGTCCGAACGCACAGCCGCGCGGCCGCGCCGAGCTGCGGCTGGTGGTCAAGACCGGGTCGGTGCTCGAAGACGACGACCAGCGCGGGCTCGCGCACTTCGTCGAGCACATGGCCTTCAACGGCACCACGCATTTCCCCGGCAACGCGATCGGCACGTTCATGCAGCGCATCGGCATGCGCTTCGGCGCGCACGTCAACGCCCACACGAGCTTCGACGAAACCGTCTACGAGCTGCACGTGCCCACCGAGCCGGCGGTGCTGGATCAGGCGCTGCTGATGATGGAGGACTGGGCCCGCGGCGTCACCTTCCCGCCCGAGGAGATCGACAAGGAGCGCGGCGTCATCCTCGAGGAATGGCGGCTCGGCCTCGGCGCCGACGCGCGCATGCAGAACACCATCATGCCGGTGCTGCTCGGCGGCTCGCGGTATGCGGACCGCTCGCCCATCGGCCTGCCGGAGGTCATCCGCACGGCGCCCTACGAGCGGCTGCGGCAGTTCTACAAGGACTGGTACCGGCCGGATCTCATGGCCGTCATCGCCGTGGGCGACTTCGACCGCGCCGACATGGAGGCGCGGATCAAGGCGCAGTTCTCGCCCATTCCCGCTGCCGTCTCGCCGCGGCCGCGCACCGCGCACACCGTGCCCGCCCATCCGGGCACACGCTACGCCGTCGCCACCGATCGCGAGGCGAGAGCCACCACCGTGGGCCTCATCGGCAAGATGCCGGCGCGCGATCAGCGCACCGTGGGCGTCTACCGCCAGCAGATGGTCGAGCGGCTGTTCGCGGGAATGCTGAACGAACGCCTCGACGAAATCGCCCGCACGCCGAACGCGCCGTTCCAGGCGGCGCGCGCCTCACGCGGCCTCTTCGTGCGCACGATGGAAGCCACCTCGATGCAGGCGCTCGTGGCCGACGGCGGCGCCGAACGCGGGCTCGCCGCGCTCGCTGCGGAAGCGGAGCGGGTGGCGCGCTTCGGCTTCACCGCCACGGAACTGGCGCGGCAGAAGGTCAGCAGCCAGCGCTATCTGCAGCAGGCGCTCGCCGAGAAGGACACCAGCCCGTCGGCGCCGCTGGCCGAGGAGTTCATCCGCAACTTCATGAATGACGAGCCGCTGCCGGGCATCGTCGTCGAACAGCGCATGGCGCAGCAGCTGATGCCCGGCATCACGCTCGACGAGGTCAACAAGCTGGCGGCCTCCTGGCTGCCGGACGGCAATCGCGTCGTGGTGGTGAATGCGCCGGAACGCGGCGGCGTGGCCGTGCCCACGCAGGCGTCACTCGCAAGTGCGCTCGGCAGCGTCGGTGTGCGCGCGCTCACGGCGTACGTGGACAAGGTCAACACGGCGCCGCTGCTCGATCCGCTGCCGTCGGCGGGCCGCGTCACCGCCACGACCACCAACACCGCGCTCGGCCTCACCGAATGGCGGCTGTCGAACGGCGTCAGAGTGGTGCTCAAGCCCACCACGTTCAAGGCGGACGAAGTGCTGTTCCGCGCCGTGAGTCCCGGCGGCACGTCACTGGCGTCGGACACGGACTATGTGGCCGCCGCCACGGCGGAAGACGTGGTCTCGCAGGGCGGGCTCGGCCGGCTGTCGCTCACGGATCTCGAAAAAGCACTCTCGACGAAGAACGTGGCCGTGCAGGCCGACATCAGCTCGAGCGACGAGGGACTGGCCGGCGGCGCGGCGAAGGATGACCTCGAGACGATGTTTCAGCTGATCCACCTGACGTTCACCGCGCCACGGGCCGACCCCACGGCGTTCTCGGTCCTCACGACCAACCTGACGCGGATGCTGGCGAGCCAGGAAGCCGAGCCCGACGCCGTCTTCGAACGCGCGGTGGCGGCGGCGCTGACGGGCGATCATCCGCGGGCCCGGCCCCTCACACCTGCCATGGTGGGCCAGATGAACCTCGAACGCTCAGTGGCGTTCTACAAGGACCGCTTCGCGGATGCGAGTGACTTCACCTTCGTCTTCGTCGGCAGCTTCGACCTGCCGACGATCCAGCCGCTGGTCGAGCGTTACCTCGCCTCGCTCCCCGCGCTTGGGCGGAAGGAAACGCCGCGTGATGTCGGGATCCGATCGCCCGCCACGGTCGTGCGACGCGAAGTGCGCAAGGGCCTCGAGCCGAAGAGCCAGGTGCGGCTCGTCTTCTCCGGCCCCTTCGAGAACACCGAGGCCAACCGCCTGCTGGTCAGCACGATGGCCGCCACGCTGAGCGGCAACCTGCACCGCACGCTGCGCGAAGATGAGGGCGGCACCTACGGCGTCAGCGTCGAGCCGACGTTCGGATTCCATCCGGTGCAGGAGTATCGCGTGTCGATCGAGTTTGGCTGCGATCCGGCGCGCGTCGATGCGCTCGTCGCCGATACGTGGCGCGTCATCTCCCAGTTCAAGGACGGCGGCCCCTCGAGCGGCCAGCTGGCCGACGGCCGCCTGGCGGCGACGCGGGAGCTCGAAACCAACCTGGTGCAGAACCCCTACTGGCTCAATCGACTGACGCAGGCCCTGCTGCGCAGCGAGGATCTGGCGCTCGCCATCGACCCGCGCCGGCTCTACGACGGACTGACACCCACGACGGTGCGCGACGCGGCCCGCCGGTATCTCGACGAGAGCCGCTACGTGCAGGTCATCCTGCGGCCCGAACAGAAGTAGGCTGCAGCGACGGCGGCACGAAGCGGCCGTCGGCCATGACGGGCGTGCCGTCGAGCCACAGGCTCGCACGGCGCAGGCACAGACCGAGGTGGACGGACGAGCGGTTGCGCCCGCCGAAGGCGACGTCGTCGTTGCTGCCGATTTCGATCTGGATGTTGCCGTCGAAGGCTTCGATGTGGGCAGGGCCGCCGCGGTCTGGCGACGTGAAGAGGTGCGGCCCCCACTCGGCGCGATGGTCCATGCCCCAGGCCATGTGACCGGCCATGAAGGCCGCCGCGTCGCCGCCGGTCTCGAGCGCCTCGCGGATGCGCGCGGCATCGGGTCCGCCCTCGAAGGCCACGGCCCGGCCGCGCTCGAAGACGATCGTCGTCGGCTGGTCGATGAATCGGGCGAGCCGGAAGCAGCAGTCGCCGGCGTCGAGCACCAGCCGTCCTGCAAGCGTGCCCTCAAGTTGCGCCGCCTGCACCATGCCGGCCGTCCAGAAGTCGAGCTGACCCGGCCGGTCTGCCGCGCCGTAGTGCGCGAGCGCGCGCCGACCGGTCTTGTCCATGACGAGGTCGGTGCCGGCAGGTGAGGTGATGCGAATCTCCCGCGCCGGATCCAGCAGCGCCGCCCCGGCCGAGACACGCCGGCGGACCTCAGGATCGAACGGCAGGCGGCGCAGCACCGGCACGGGCTGCATCGCCGCCAGCACGCGCGCACCGGCAGCGAGCGCGGCACGGATCTCCGGCCGGTAGTGCAGGGTGAAGGACGTCATGTAGACGACGAGGTGGTGGGCGACGGCTGGCGCCAGCAGCCGGCCGTCGAGCGGGGCGTCGGCGGGCAGCACGAGCAGTTGTGTCTCGGCGCCGAGGGTGCGCGCGGCAGCGACGCACGCGGACGCGCAGGCAGGATCCCAGCGCGTGTCGGAGATGGCGAGACACCGCTCGCCCGCCGCGAGGCGGCTCGCCGCGAGCTGGTGGCGGAACACGTCGACCAGCGCGGGCGGTGGCGGTGTCGCGCCGTGCGGCGCTGACGTCGTCATGGGGGCGCCGGGAGATTGTAGCCGGCGGCGCGGGTGGCAGAGGGGCGAGGGTCAGCCGCGCCAGGCGGACAGCCGTGCCCCTCTTCGACCAACGAAGACGGGCACGGCCGGGTTGCGCGCGCGTGTTACTGCACGGCCTGCACGATGAAGTCGAACGTGCCGCCAGACACCGACCCGATCGCGTAGACGAAGTAGCGCAGGCCCGCGGTGAAGGTGAGCGTGGCCGACGGCGTGATGGCGGCGCCGGTGAAAGGCACCTGCAGCTGCAGGGGAATGGCCACGCCGGCCGGCACTTCGAGGTCGCCGAAGTAGGGGTTGGTCAGCGCCAGCTTCGGCACGCCACCGGCCGCGAGCTGCACCGCCGGCGCCTGCGCCGCGTGGCGCACGCTGACGCGCGCCGTGCCCGGCAGCGGCCTCGAGTTGTCATTGCTGTAGATGGTGGCCGTCGGCGCGCCGGCGCCGCTCAGATGCGCCAGGATGCTGATCTCACCCGGACCGGGCACAGCGGCGCCGAGCACCGCGATGACCGGGGTGGCCGTCTGCGCGTTGGCCCCGGCGGCGAAGATGCGGATGTCGACGTTGGCCGGCCCGGCCGTGACGGTCACGATCTGCTTGGGCTGGAAGTTGGCGATCGTCGGCGTGGCGGGAATGGGCGCGCCGGCGAGCGTGGCGTAGACATCCACCGGCACGCCGGGAATGCCGTGGATGATGAAGACACGGGCCGCTTCGGCCGCCGATGCGGAGACGACGAGGGCCAGGGCGACGGCGAGGATGCGAACGGTATGGAACATGGGAGCCTCCAGGGGTGAGCGAGTGACGTGCAGGGTGGACTAGGGAACGGGAATGGCTTCTACGACGAGCGCCAGCGTGCGGTTTTCACGAGAGCCGACCGCGTAGGCGAAGCGGGCGGTGTCGGCATTGCGGCTGGCCGTGAACTGCGAGGCCGGGTGCAGAAGGCTGCCGGTGACGGCCGAGATGCGGTGCTCTCCGGCGCGGCGCGTCAGCGCCTCGTGCTGGCCGAGTGTCACGCCGGTGAGGTTGCCGACCGGGACGCCGCCGGCGAGGCAGACATCAACAGGAAGTGCCGCCGGCGCGCCCACGTCCTGCCCGGGGATCCCGTGCACGACGTAGACTTGGGCGGCCGTGGCCGCGTGAGAGCCGGCGAGGATCATCATCGACGTCATCGCGGCTGCAAGGCCAGCTCGGTGTGTGCGCATGTCTCATAGACTCCGTGCGAGGCGGCTATCGGTGGCCGCGGTCGTCGATAGGGGATAACGGCGCCGGGTGGGTCATTGGATCACCGGGCCGGAAATTCCGCCGGGCGCCGGAGCCGGCTCGACTGCAGGGCCTGGTGATCCAACCAGACGGGCTGGCGCGTTAATGAGACAGTGATGACCGACTCTCGCGCCACGCCGAGCCTGGCGTCACTCGCAGACGCCGATCTCATGCCGCTGGTGGCCCGGCGCAGCGAGTCGGCCCTCGTCGAGGTGTATCGCCGCTACGGACGGCGTGTGTACCCGCTCATCCGCCGCATCGTCGGCAATGACGGGCTGGCGGACGAAGTCGTGCAGGACGTCTTCGTGCGGTTGTGGAACCGGCCGGAGCAGTACCGGCCGGAAGGCGGGCAACTGGCCGCCTGGCTGACGACGGTGGCACGAAATCTGGCGCTCGATGCGCTGCGCAAGGACCGACGATGGCGCGATCAGGCCGACGTCGACGACCATGCGTATCGCCTGCACACGGCGGCGCCGGAAGGCGGCGTGGAAGCGACGCTGGCGGTCCGCGACTGCCTGAACATGCTGCCCGCCGAGCAGCGACAGGCCGTCGAACTGGCGTATTTCGAGGGCCTCTCGCATGTCGAGGTGGCAGGGCGGCTCGGCGAGCCGCTGGGGACCGTGAAGTCGCGGTTGCGGCTGGCGTTCGAGAAGCTGCGGACCAGCCTGGGGTCGGCTCGTGTGGTGGATGGAGTATCCGATGAGCGCGTGTGACCGCTACGAACATGAGTGGGAGGCCTGGTGGCTCGGCAGCCTCGATGCGGCCGCCGCGAATGACGTGCGGGCGCACCTCGCCACCGGCTGTGCGCTCTGCGCGGCACGTTCCGCCAGCGCCGCGCACCTCGTGAGCCTGCTCGGCGCCGGTCTCGAGGCAGAGGATCCGCCGGCGCACCTGGAACTGCAGCTGCGCCGCCGGCTGAAGCAGGAGGCGCCGGCGCTGCGGCTGGCGGCCACCGCGCCGGCCGCGAGCACGACGAAGCGCCGCTGGCTCGCCTTCGCGCCCGCGGCGGCCGCGCTGCTGCTGGTCGTGAGCGGCGCCGTGGTGCTGCAGAACCTGGCGTTGCGGCGCGAGCTCCTCGCGGCACGCGCGACACCGCCGGTGGTGGCCGTGCCGGTCGCGGCGGCCCCGAGCGCCGTCGCGCCGTCGGCGTCAGCGGACCCGGCGCAGCCCGCGTCCGCGCCCACCGCACAGGCAGAGCCGCCGCCCGCGGTCGCTGAGGACGTCACCGCGGACGTCGCCGAGCGTGAGCGCCGTGAGTGGCAGGCTGCCGTGGCCAGTGCCGCGGTGGCCCGCGACGCGGCGCGAGACGCGGTCGTCGACCTGCAGCGGCAGCTCGCGGATGCGCGCCGCGAGGTGGAGCTCGCGCGCACCTCGACGGCCACGCTGCCGGCGCCGGTCACGCCAGCGGCGGCAAGTACCGGCGACGGCCGTGTGGCGGTGCTGCAGGCCGAGGTGACTCGCC
The DNA here is from genome assembly GCA_044347565.1 of Vicinamibacterales bacterium. GTDB lineage: Bacteria > Acidobacteriota > Vicinamibacteria > Vicinamibacterales > UBA2999 > CADEFD01. Next base: position 18,527 of record JBIKUN010000090.1, read on the forward strand.
TGGCTGC
>JBIKUN010000091.1:0-18528 GCA_044347565.1 Vicinamibacterales bacterium
CTTCATCTGTGGCCCGGCGGCGATGATTGACGACGTGCAGGCGACGCTGCGCGACCTGGGCCTGCCCGAGGCGCGCATTCACGTCGAGCGTTTCGTCTCGAGCGAAGGTGGACGGCCGCGCCGCGCCGCGGTCGCGGTGGCGCTCGATGCCCCGCCGGCGCACACAGCCGCGCTCATCGTCGATGGCAAACGCCGCGAGGTGCCGGTGGCTGCGGGCGAGGCCATTCTCGATGCCGCGATCCGCGGCGGCGTGGACCTGCCGTTCGCCTGCAAGGGCGGCATGTGCGCCACCTGCCGCGCGCGTCTCGTCGAGGGCGCCGCGACGATGGACGTCAACTACTCGCTCGAACCCTGGGAAGTGTCGGCCGGTTACGTGCTCACCTGCCAGGCCCACCCCACCACGCCGCGCGTGGTCGTCGACTACGATCAGGTGTAACGCGCCGTGCGACCGCTGCTGTCAGCCGGCCGGCGCGACGCCGTCGAGCCAGGAGCCGCCGACCTGCCGGGCATGCCCGCGGAACTCGGCCACGGCGCGCGGTCCGCGCGAATTACAGGCGAACGCAAAGGCGCTGTCGGCCAGCGCGAAGAGGTAGCCGCCGTGCGCGGTGCCGTGGCCGTTGGTCATCTCGCGCGTCACCGTCATGCTGAGCTCGGCGGTGCCCGGCCCCACCCGGTCGATCGTCATGCCGAGCGCCTGGCTCGCGTGGTCGTCCGTCCACATCGCCGCCGCGCAGAACTCGGCGACGGCCTGCGGGTCCTGCGGATCCGGCCCCGTCACTCGCGCCCCGTGAACACCGGCGGGCGCTTCTCGGCGAACGCCTTCACCCCTTCCGCGTAGTCATGCGTCTGCCCTGCCCGCCGCTGCGCATCACGTTCGAGATCGAGCTGACGGTCGAGGGTGCTCGTGCTCGAATGGTTGAGCAGCGCCTTGGTCAGGCCGAGGGCACAGGTCGGCTGCGTGGCGAGGTGCGCGGTGAGCGTTTCCGCGTCGGCCATGAGCGCGGCATCGTCCACGGCCTTCCAGATGAGGCCCCAGGCTTCCGCCTGCTCGGCCTTCACGGGCTCGCCGAGCAGCGTGAGCGCGCGGGCGCGGGCCTCGCCCACGAGGCGCGGCAGCACGTAGGTGCCGCCCGAGTCGGGCACGAGGCCGATCCTGGCGAAGGCCTGGATGAACTGCGCCGAGCGCGCCGCGAGCACGATGTCGCAGGCAAGCGCGATGTTCGCGCCGGCGCCGGCCGCCACGCCGTTCACGGCGCACACGACCGGTTTCCTGAGCGCGCGCAGGCGCAGAATGAGCGGGTTGTAGAACTGCTCCACCGTGTCGCCGAGGTCGCCGCCGGCCGGCACGGCCGCCAGGTCCTGGCCGGCACAGAAGCCGCGGCCGGCGCCGGTGAGCAGCACGGCGCGGCAGCCCTCGTCGGCCGCGGCTTCGTCGAGCGCGGCAGCCAGCGCCCGATGCAGCTCGTCATTGAAGGCATTGAGACGGGTGGCGCGGTTCAGCGTGAGCTTCACCCAGCCGTCGCGTCGATCGATCAGCAGCACACGCTCCATCGTTCCCCCGCGCCGCACGGCGCCCGCACTCATCGGATCCGCCTCGCATCATACGATAGCGGTAGCTACGCCATGCCGCGCCCCCACGAAGACCGCGAGGCCCGACCCGGCCGCGCCTCTGGAGCCCCATCGTGAGTCACGCCTACATCTGTGAATTCGTTCGTACGCCGATCGGCCGCTACGCCGGCGCCTTGAAGGACGTCCGCACCGATGATCTCGCGGCACATCCGCTGCGCGTGCTGCAGACGCGGTGCCCGTCGGTGGACTGGGGGGCGGTGGACGACGTCATCCTCGGCTGCGCCAACCAGGCCGGTGAAGACAACCGCAACGTCGCGCGCATGGCGGTGCTGCTGTCCGGCCTGCCGGCGAGCGTGCCCGGCGCGACCATCAATCGCCTCTGCGGCTCCGGCCTCGATGCCGTGGCCATCGCGGCGCGGGCGATTCGCAGCGGCGATGCGGACCTCGTCATCGCCGGCGGCGTCGAGAGCATGACGCGGGCGCCCTTCGTGCAGGGCAAGGCCACCGAGGCGTTCTCCCGCCAGGCCGAGATCTACGACACCACGCTCGGCTGGCGGTTCGTGAACCCGCTGCTGAAGGCGCAGTACGGCGTCGACGCGATGCCGGAGACGGGCGAGAACGTGGCCGAGCAGTTCGGCATCTCGCGCGAGGACCAGGACCGCTTCGCGTGGCGCTCGCAGCAGCGGGCCGCCGCCGCCCAGCAGGCCGGCTTCTTCGCCCGCGAGATCGCCCCCATCGACGTGCCCGTGAAGGGCGGCACGACGCCCGTGTCGATGGACGAACATCCGCGCGCCGACACCACGCTCGAGCAGCTCGCGAAGCTGAAGACGCCATTCCGCAAGGGCGGCACCATCACGGCCGGCAACGCCTCGGGCGTGAACGACGGTGCCGGGGCCCTCCTCCTGGCCTCGGACGCCGCGGTCGCGAAGTACGGCCTCACGCCGCGCGCGCGCGTGGTGGCCGTGGTCTCGGCCGGGGTCGAGCCGCGCATCATGGGCATCGGCCCGGCGCCGGCCACCGAGACACTGCTGGCGAAGACCGGGCTCACGCTTGCCGACATCGACGTCATCGAGCTGAACGAGGCCTTTGCCTCGCAGGGCCTCGCGGTGCTGCGGCAGCTCGGCATCGCCGACGACAGCGATCTCGTGAACCCGCATGGCGGCGCCATCGCCCTCGGGCATCCCCTCGGCATGTCGGGCGCGCGCCTGGCGATGACGAGCGTGAGCGCGCTCGAGGTGCGCGGCGGACGGCGCGCCATCGCCACCATGTGCATCGGCGTGGGCCAGGGCATCGCCGCCCTCATCGAACGCGTATGAGCACCAACGCCGGACTTCCGCAGGACGAGGCCGCCGCGAAGGCGTATCTCGCGGCCGCTGAACTCGAGGCGGCGCGTGTGCCCGGCCTCGACGCCGTCGCCCCCCGGCCGATCGGCCGCGTGGCCATCATCGGCGGCGGCACGATGGGCGTCGGCATCGCCGTGTCCGTCGCCGAGGCCGGCCTCGACGTGGTCGTCGTCGAGCGCGATGCGGCATCCGCCGAGGCGGCGCGCGCGCGCGTCAGCAGCGTCTATGCGCGGCATCTGAAGCGCGCGGCTCTGAGCGACGACGAGAAGGCGGCCCGGGTCGCCCGCGTTGGCGTCACCGCCGACTGGGAGACGCTCCGCGACTGCACGCTCGCCATCGAGGCGGTCTTCGAGGACATGGCGGTCAAGCGCGATATCTTCGCGCGTCTCGACGCGCGGCTGCCAGCGGGCGCCCTCCTCGCGACCAACACGTCGTATCTCGACATCGATGCCCTGGCCGCGACGGTCTCACGCCCAGCGGACGTCCTCGGCCTGCACTTCTTCGCGCCGGCGAATCTCATGAAGCTGCTCGAGATCGTCCGCGCCGCGCGCACCGCGCCCGATGCGCTCGCTACCGCGCTCGCCCTGGCCGCGCGTCTGAAAAAGCAGCCGGTCGTGGCCGGCGTCTGCGACGGCTTCATCGGCAACCGCATCTACGCCACCTATCGCCGTCACGTCGAGTACCTCCTCGAAGACGGCGCGATGCCCGAGGACGTGGACGCCGCGCTCGAAGCCTTCGGATTCGCGATGGGCCCGTGTTCGGTCTTCGACCTGTCGGGCCTCGACATCGCCCACGCGATGCGGCGCCGCCGCGACGCCACGCGCGACCCCGGTGAGCGCTACGTGCACATCGCCGACCGTCTGGTGGAGGCCGGGCGCCTCGGCCGCAAAACCGGCGCCGGCTGGTATGCCTACGACGCCGAGGGCCGGAAGTCCGTCGATCCGGTGACCGCGGCCATCATCACGGCCGAACGCGCCCGCAAGGCGATTGCGCCACGTGCCTTCAGCGCCGCCGACATCCAGCGCCGCGTACTGGCGGTGATGGCCAACGAAGGTGCCAAGGCGCTTGCCGAGGGCATCGCGCTGCGCGCCTCGGACATCGACGTGGCGCTCGTGAACGGCTACGGCTTCCCGCGCGCCCAGGGCGGCCCGATGTACGCCGCCGATCGCCGCGGTCTGGCCGCCGTGCTCGCCGACATCGACGAGGCCCACCGTGTGGGCGGCGTCGGCTCGGAAGCCGCGCCGCTGCTCGTGGAGCTCGCCAAGAGCGGCGGCACACTGGGCGCCTGGCGCCGCGACCTTTCCCGTTCCCAGGAGTAGACATGTCGATCGTGCTCAAGAGCTATGCCGCCGGCCAGTGGGTCGAGGCCTTGTCGGGCTTCAGCGACATCCCGAGCGCCATCGACGGCCGCGTGGTGGCCCGCGCCTCGAGCGCCGGTGTCGACTTCGGCGCCATGGTGACCCACGCCCGCACCGTGGGCGGACCGGCGCTGCGCGCCCTGACGTTCCACGAGCGCGCGGATCGCCTGAAGGCGCTCGCGCTCTATCTCACGGAGCGGAAGGAGCCGCTCTATGCGCTCGCCGCCGACACCGGGGCCACGAAGGGCGACAACCTCATCGACATCGATGGCGGCCTCGGCACGCTCTTCGCGTTTGCGTCGCGCGGCCGGCGCGAACTGCCGAACGAACACGTGGTGGTCGAGGGGCCGCCCGAGGGGCTCTCGAAGGGGGGCACGTTCGTGGGCGCGCACGTGATGACGCCGCTCGAAGGCGTCGCCATCCACATCAACGCCTTCAACTTCCCCTGCTGGGGCATGCTCGAAAAGCTCGCGCCGGCGTTCCTCGCCGGGGTGCCGGTCATCACGAAGCCGGCCACCGCCACGGCCTACGTGGCCGAAGCGGTCGTGCGGCTCATCGTGGAATCCGGGCTGCTGCCTGCCGGCGCGCTGCAGCTCATCTGCGGCTCGACGGGCGACCTGCTCGATCACCTCACCGGCCAGGACATCGTCTCCTTTACCGGGTCGATCGAGACCTCCGAGAAGCTGCGGAACCATCCGTCGATCTCGCGCCAGGCCGTGCGCTTCATCGCCGAGCGTGATTCGCTGAACGCCGCCGTGCTCGGCCCGGACGCGGTCGAGGGCACGCCGGAGTTCGAGCTGTTCGTGAAGGAAGTCGTGCGCGAGATGACGGTGAAGGCCGGACAGAAGTGCACCGCCATCCGCCGCATCTTCGTGCCGCGCGCGCTCGAGCCGGCGGTGACGGCGGCGCTGTCGAAGCGCCTCGCCGGCGCCACGATGGGCGATCCGCGCACCGATGGCGTGCGCATGGGACCGCTCGCCAGCCGCGCCCAGCGGGCGTCCGTGCTCGAGAAGGTGGCCGAGATCGCCCAGGAAGCCGAGATCGTCTACGGCACAGCCGCCGTGGCGGATGACACCCTCGACCCGTCGCTCTCCGGCGGCGCGTTCCTCGCGCCCGTACTGCTGCGCTGCGCCTCGCCGCTCACCGGCCGCCACGTGCACACCACCGAGGCGTTCGGCCCGGTGGCGACCGTGATGCCGTACGACGCGCTCGACGAGGCCATCGCGCTCGTGGCCAAGGGCGAAGGCAGCCTCGTGGCGTCGATCTTCACCTACGACGATGCCGTGGCCGACCGCCTGTTCTTCGGCCTGGCGCCGTACCACGGACGCGTGCTGCTCGTGGACCGCGACTGCGCGAAGGAATCGACCGGCCACGGCTCGCCGCTGCCGATGCTCGTGCACGGCGGCCCGGGCCGCGCCGGCGGCGGCGAGGAACTGGGCGGCATCCGCGGCGTGTTCCACTACATGCAGCGCACGGCGATCCAGGGCTCGCCGAAACGCCTCACCGCGCTCACCCGCCGCTGGACCAGGGGCGCGCCGGCCCCGTCCGACGGCCCGCATCCCTTCACGCGCGACTTCGACACGCTCGTCATCGGCGAGACCGTGCGCACGCCGTCGCGGGTCATCACGCTCGACGACATCGAACACTTCGCGCACTTCACAGGCGACCTGTTCTACGCCCACATGAACGAAGACGCCGCGAAGGCCAACCCGTTCTTCCCCGGGCGCGTCGCGCACGGGTATCTCATCCTGTCGTTCGCGGCGGGCCTCTTCGTCCAGCCGGATCCCGGGCCCGTGCTCGCCAACTACGGCCTCGACAACCTGCGCTTCCTGAAACCGGTCTCGCCGGGCGATGCCATCGCCGTGCGGCTCACGGTGAAGCAGAAGCAGGCCGCGCGCAAGCCCGAGTACGGCGAAGTGCGCTGGGACGTGGAGGTGACGAACCAGCTCGGCGAGGTCGTCGCCACCTACGACCTGCTGACGATGAACGCCCGGCCCGTGGCCGCGGTGTCGTAACCGCGCGGCGCCGGCTCGTTGGCGAGGTCACGCGGGCCGGCCCATGAGAGCCGGCCCACGCGGGAGTCTCAGGCGAGATCGAAGCGGTCGAGGTTCATGACCTTCGCGAACGCGGCGACGAAGTCGCGCACGAACTTCTCCTTCGCGTCATCGCAGGCGTAGACCTCGGCCAGCGCCCGCAGTTCCGAGTTCGATCCGAACACGAGATCCACGCGGCTGGCCGTCCACTTGAGGTCGCCCTTGGCACGGCTGCGCCCTTCGAACGTCTCGGCAGCGGCCGACGTCGGCGTCCACACCGTGCCCATGTCGAGCAGGTGCACGAAGAAGTCGTTCGTCAGCACGCCAGGACGCGACGTGAAGACGCCCGTGTGCGAGCCGCCGGTGTTGGCGCCGAGCACACGCAGGCCGCCCACGAGCACGGTGGTTTCCGGCGCGCTCAGCGTGAGCATGCGCGCCTTCTCGAGCAGCAGGTTCTCGGCCGGCAGCGCCTGCCCGGCGGCGAGATAGTTGCGGAAGCCGTCGGCGGTCGGTTCGAGCACGGCGAACGACTCGACATCCGTGTGCGCCTGGGTGGCATCCGTGCGGCCGGGCGCGAAGGGCACCTGCACGTCGTAGCCGGCCGCCTTCGCCGCCTGCTCCACGCCCACGCACCCGCCGAGCACGATGAGGTCCGCGAGCGAGACCTTCGCGGCGCTCTTCGCGTTGAACGCCTGCTGGACGGCCTCGAGCGCCGTCAGCACCTTCGCGAGGTCGGCCGGCGAATTGGCCGCCCAGTCCCTCTGCGGGGCCAGACGCACGCGGGCGCCGTTGGCGCCGCCGCGCTTGTCCGTCCCGCGGAACGACGAGGCCGACGCCCACGCCGTCGCCACGAGCTGCGAGACGGTGAGCCCCGAGGCCGCGATCTGTGTCTTCAGCGTGGCAATGTCGGCCGCGCCGATGGGGGCACCGGTGGCCGCCGGCACCGGGTCCTGCCAGATCTGCGGCTCGGACGGGACGAGCGCGCCGAGGTAGCGCGAGACCGGCCCCATGTCGCGGTGCGTCAGCTTGAACCACGCCTTGGCGAAAGCGTCGGCGAACTCCTGCGGATGCTGGTGAAAGCGCCGCGAGATCTTCTCGTAGGCCGGATCGAATCGCAGCGCGAGGTCGGACGTGAGCATCGACGGCGCGTGTTTCTTCGCCGGGTCGTGCGCGTCGGGCACGGTGCCGGCGCCAGCGCCGCCCTTCGGCGTCCACTGGTTCGCGCCGGCCGGGCTCTTCGTGAGTTCCCACTCGTAGTTGAAGAGGTGATCGAAGTAGTCGTTGCTCCACTTCGTGGGCGTCGTCGTCCAGGTGACCTCGAGGCCGCTGCTGATGGTGTCGCCGCCCTTGCCGGTGCCGTAGCTGCTCTTCCAGCCGAAGCCCTGATCTTCGAGCGCGGCGGCTTCGGGTTCGCGGCCCACGTGCTTCGCGTCACCGGCGCCGTGCGTCTTGCCGAAGGTGTGACCGCCGGCGATGAGCGCCACCGTCTCTTCGTCGTTCATCGCCATGCGGCCGAACGTCTCGCGGATGTCGCGGGCACTCGCCAGCGGATCCGGGTGGCCGTTCGGGCCTTCGGGATTCACGTAGATGAGGCCCATCTGCACGGCGGCGAGCGGATTTTCGAGCTGGCGGTCGCCGCTGTAGCGCTGGTCGGCGAGCCACGTCGTTTCCGAGCCCCAGTAGACGTCCGATTCCGGTTCCCACACGTCGGCGCGGCCGCCGGCGAAACCGAAGGTCTTGAAGCCCATCGACTCCAGGGCGACGTTGCCGGTGAAGACCATGAGGTCGGCCCAGGAGACCTTGCGGCCGTACTTCTGCTTCACCGGCCAGAGCAGCCGGCGCGCCTTGTCGAGGTTGACGTTGTCGGGCCAGCTCGCAAGCGGCGCAAAGCGCATCGTGCCGGAGCCGGCGCCGCCGCGGCCGTCGTGGATGCGGTAGGTGCCGGCGCTGTGCCACGCCATGCGGATGAAGAAGGGGCCGTAGTGGCCGTAGTCGGCCGGCCACCAGTCCTGCGACGTGGTCATCACCTGCTCGATGTCCTTCTTCAGTTCATCGAGGTTGACGGTCTTGAACTCTGCCGCGTAGTCGAAGTCCGGGCCCATCGGATCGCCCTTCGGCGGATTCTGATGCAGCACCTTCAGGTTCAGCTGGTTCGGCCACCAGTCGCGGTTCGTCGTGCCGCTGTGGGCTTTGCCCGAGAACGGGCACTTGGATTCGTTTGCCATGAGACGTTGACCTCTACGCTGTTGTACGTGCGGACCGCCGCGCACCAGCGCGGCGGAATCCACACCTCAGCTTAGTGCAAGGCGTGGAGCGATTCCAGAATTTGAACCGCGTGTCGATTGACCCGGCGCCCGCGTTCACATATCGTTGCCACTAACAACCAATATGCGGAACACCGCTGCTTCGGGCACCGGCGCCCTGGCTCGTGACGCTCGTGCCCTGCAGGCAGCGGTGGCCGATCTCGTGCGCGTCTATCAGTTCCGCGACCGCGATGCGATCTGCTGCCACGACATCTCGGTCACGCAGTGTTACGCGCTGGAAACCCTGCAGCGCGACGGCCCGCTGCGTCTCGGCGAGCTGGCGACTCGGCTGTTCCTGGACAAGAGCACCACGAGCCGCGTCGTCGGCACCCTGGTCCGCAAGGGGTATGCCGAACGCCTGCAGGACCCGGCTGATGGCCGCGCGCGCAGCATCGCGGTCACGCGAGCGGGCGGGCGGCTCATGGCAAGGATCTCGCGGAGCCTGGTCGCGCAGCAGCACGCACTGCTTGCCGATCTCGAAGACCACGTGCGCGCCGCCGTCGTCGACGTCGTCCGGCGTCTTGCGGTGGCAGCAGACGCCCGGTTTCGCGGTGGTGACGCAACGGCCTGCGTCACCACCGCCACGTTCCAGGATGACGCCGATGCATGACGCCACACGTATCACCTTCAGACCCGTCGCCGAGGAAGAGTTCACGGTCGCTCGCGCCGTCGTCGACGCGGCGGGGTTGCCCACAGCCGACCTCGCACCAGACACCGTCACACTCATCGGCGCCTGGGCTGGCGAACGGCTGGTGGCGACCATCGGCCTCGAGGCGGCGGGCACCCTCGGGTTGCTTCGATCGATGGCGGTCGTCCCCGACCGCCGCGGCACAGGGCTGGCGCGCGCGTTGTACGAGCAGGCCCTGGTCGAAGCGCATCGTCGCGGCTACACGGCGCTGTATTGCCTGACGGGCACGGCCGACGGCTTCTTCACGCGCCTGGGCTTCGGGGAAGTCACGCGGTCGGACACACCGGCGGCGATACGCCAGACCGCGCAGTTCAGCACCTTGTGCTCGGCCAGTACGCGGGTCTACGCGCGCCCTTTGGACCGGACGGCTCTTGTCGCCGGCCGAGACGGCGACGCTGCCGGGCCGGTGCCACTCGGGTGAAGGCCGTGACGCCTGACGCCACCTCCACCCGACTGGTCATGCCGGCCCGCCCCGCCTACTTCGCGGGCAGAATCGCGATATCCGTGATGGTGCCCGTGAGGCCGGCAATCGGCCCGACCGCCGTGGCCCGGCCGGTCGCGAGGTCCACCGTGTGCAGCGAGCCGCCGCTCACGAGCCAGCCGACGTTGCCGCCCATGCCGTCCGCCCACACGTCGAACGCCGCGCCGCCGCGAAGCGCCACGCCGAGCGGGCCCACCGTGGCGAGCACGCCGTCGTTCGGCGGCGCCTGCTTCAGCAGCGTGCCGGCCGCCGTGTCCACGTCGTAGAGCGCCGTTTCCTTCGCGCCGGCCATGCTGTTGGTGTAGCCGGCGGCCGAGACCATCGGCGTGCGGCTCATCGCGGCGTCAGTGGGGCCGTACTTGAGCATCCCGTCCACGGTGGCCTTGCCATCGGCCACGTTCACCCGCAGATTCAGGCCGTTCGCGGCGATGACCCGCATCCGGTCGGCCACGGGGTTGAAGTCCACCGCAACGCCCACACCGGCCGGCAGCGCTTCCGACAGCTGGCTGACCTTCTCCCAGGCGCCCGTCTTCACGTCCACCGTCACGATGGCGCCGTCCGGCGCAAGACCGTAGACCTTGCCATCGGCCGGCCGCACGTCGATGCCGACGAGGGTCGCGCCGCGCGCGAGGGTCACCGCGCCGGTGGTCTTCTTCTGGTCGGTATCGATCCAGACGATCGTCGTGCCGTTCTGCAGGGCGGCAATCGTGGCGGCCGAGGCGGGAACGGCCACGGCCGATAGACCGAGCACGACGGCAGCGGCGGTAGCAACGGGGCGGAACGTGAACATGGCATCTCCTGCGCAGGACAATGGGGCCGTCAGTGGCCCCACCCGGTCTACGCACCGGCCACACGTTCGGATGTCGCGATGTTCCGGAGGTGCCCCCGGAGTGATAGCCTGCGCTCGCGCCCCTGAGCGCAGGAGCCACCCGATGCCCGACGTCGCCACCGCCCACACCGCGCGCCTTGCCCTCATCGCCAGTCTCGTCACCGTGACCCTGACGGGCACGGCAACCGCCCAATCCACCGCCGAGATCGACCGTCAGGTCTGGCAGGCGGTCGCGGCCTCGGCCGCGAACCACGACATCGTCGCGATGGGGCGCGTCTATCACCCGGCGGCCGTGCTGGTCTCGAACACCGGCACGACACCGATCGCGTCGGCGCTCGAACGCTGGCGCAAGGACATGGTGACCGCCCGAGCCAACGGCGCGAAAGCCTCGGTGGCGTTTCGTTTCACACGGCGCCAGGACGATGCGACGACGGCCTTCGAAGCCGGGGCCTTCCGCTACGCCACCACGGACAAGGCCGGCGTCGAGACGCCGGGCTACGTGCGCTTCGAGGCCCTGCTCGTGAAGACGCCCGACGGCTGGCGGATGGTCATGGAGCGTCAACTCGACGCCATCACCGAGGCGCAGTGGAACGCCCTGCCGCGGTAGTCCTACGATTCCCACGCGTCGTCGCCGGCGCGGAGACCACACCGAAGGACCACCGATGACCCGCTGCCTCTCGCTGCTCGCTCTGCTCGCCCTTGTCGCCTGTGCCGCGCCAGTCGCGGCGCAGCCCTCGGGGTCGGGCATCACCGACGGCGACTACGTCATCCCGTCGTACCGCTTCAGGAGCGGCGAGACGCTGGCGAACGTGCGCCTGCACTACCGCACCATCGGCACGCCGATGCGCGACGCCCGCGGGAAGATCCGCAACGGCGTGCTCGTGATGCACGGCTCGAGCAGCGACGCCGGCCAGGTGCTCGCGGCGTCGTTCCGCGAGCCGCTCGTGGGGCCCGGGCGTCCGCTCGATCCGGCCACGCATTACCTGATCTTTCCGGACCTCCTCGGCGCCGGGAAGTCGTCCAAACCGAGCGACGGCCTGCGCGCGCGGTTCCCGAAGTACGGCTACGAGGATCTGGTGGACCTCGAATACCGCCTCGTCACCGAACACTTCGGCATCGAACGTCTGCGCCTCGTGATGGGCATCTCGATGGGCGGCATGCACACGTGGCTCTGGGGCATCCGCCATCCGCAGATGATGGACGCCCTCATCCCGATTTCGTCGCTGCCGGTGAAGGTGGACGGCCGCAACCTGCTGTGGCGGCGCATCCTGTCGCACGCCATCCGCACCGACCCCGCGTGGATGGGCGGCAACTACACCGCGCAGCCGCGCGGGTTCCTGAACATCATGCCGATGTTCGACATGCTGGTGCAGAGTCCGGCGCGGCTCGGCGAGCGCCTGCGCACCTACGCGGAGGCCGACGCCTACGTGCGTGAGGTCGTCGAGGAGACGCTCGAGGAAGACGACGCGAACAACATCCTCTACCGCTTCGAGGCGTCGTTCGACTACGACCCGGCGGCCGAGGTCGGGCGCATCGCGGCGCCGCTCCTCACCATCCTGTTCGCCGACGACGAACTGAACCCGATCGAGCTCGGCGCCATCGAGCCGCTCATCGCGCAGGTGCCCAAGGGGCGCCACGTGGTGGTGCCGGCCGGGCCGGCCACCGAAGCGCACCGCACGCAGGTGAAGGCGTCGGTGTGGGCGGCCCACGTAGCCGCGTTCCTCAGCGGCCTGCCGCCGATCCGCTGACGCGGCGTTCGAACCACCACGGACCGAACGGCAGCACCGAGGCTACCGCCGCCACGACGACCGTGCCGAAGGTCCACGTGCCGGACATCCACATGCGGCCGAGCATCACCATGTAGATCACCCAGAGCAGCCCGTGCGCGCTGCCCACCACGGTGACCGCCAGCGGCTGGCCGGCGACGTACTTGAGCGGCATGGCGACGCCGAGCAGCAGCAGGAGCGACACACCCTCGACGCGGCCCATACGGTGCAGTGTGTGCGCGTTCATTTGCGGCTGAAGTGCTCCATGATCGCGGCCGCGTACTTGATGCCGAGCAGGTACTTGTCGAGGTGGATGTTCTCGTCGGGCGCGTGCAGATTGGCGCCCGGGTTGGCAAAGCCGGTGAGCACGCAGGGAATCCACACGTGGCGCAGGATCGCGCCCTCGGCGGAGACACCGTTCACGACCGGCAGCTCCCCGTACACTTCGGTGGCCGCCGCGATGATCGCCTGGCTGATGTCTTCCTTGACCGAGATCTTGTAGGGCGGCTCGGCGTTGTCGTAGGCCTTCACCTCGATGTGCCCGAAGCCGTGTTTCGCGAGGTGCGCCTTCAGCTTGCGGATGGCCGCCTCGGGCTGGATGTTCGGGATGAGCCGGAAATCCAGACGCGCCCGCGCTTCGTTCGGCACGATCGTCTTGGTGCCGGGGCCGGTGTAGCCGGCAATCAGGCCCTGGATGTTGGCCGTGGGTTCGTACGAGCGGGCCCTGAGCGCGTCGATGCCATCGCGGCCTCCGGCGAACTCGGTGATGCCCCACTCCTCTTTCATCGCCTGCAGGTTGACGCGGCTCGCCTTGTCGGCGAGCTGCTGCTCGTCATCCGGCCCGAGCTGCCAGATGCCTTCCTCCCAGCCCTCGATGAGGATGCGGCGATCGCGGCTGAAGATCGTGTTGAGCGCCCAGATGAGCTCCCACACCGGCGCCGGCACGAGCGGAAAGTTCAGCGAGTGGATGTCGGTCTTCGCGCCGCGGGCCGTGAGCTCCACGAACAGCACCGATTTCAGGCCGAGCGACACGTCCGGCACGGCGGTGCCGGTTTCCATCGACCCGTCGAGGCAGTGCATGCCGTCTGCTTCGAGCAGCGGCGTGTTGGCGGCGGCCCACGCCGCCAGGTGCGGCGACCCGATCTCCTCTTCGCCCTCGATCAGGAACTTGAGGTTGCAGGGCACTTCGCCGCGCACCTGCAGGAACGCCTTGGCCGCCTTCTGGAACGCCAGCACGCCCGACTTGTTGTCGGTGGCGCCGCGCCCGTAGAGCACGCCGTCGACGATCGCCGCCGACCACGGGCCGCCGTGTGTCCACTTGTCGAGCGGCTCGGGCGGCTGCACGTCGTAGTGCGAATAGCAGAGGATGGTCTTCTTCCCCGGCTGCTTCGCCTGCAGGTGCCCGAACACCACCGGCGGCCCGGCTGCGAGTTCGTGGAAGTCGGCCGGCAAGCCGTCGGCGTGCATCATGTCGCGCACGAGCGCCGCGCACTCGCGCAGGCCGACGTTCTGCGCCGAGATCGAGGGCTGCTGCACGAAGCGCTGCAGGTCGCCGACACACTCGTCGGCGTGCTGGTCGATCCAGTCGTAGATGGGCTGCATGCTCATGACGTGTGTTCCTGCGCGAGGTCCCAGGCGCTCAGACGCTGCCCGGACAGATGAAGCGGACGTGTGGCGAGATACGCGAACGCGGGCGCCAGGCGGATGGGGTCGACCCACTTCGCCCGCAGCTCCGCGGAATAGGTGGTCTCTGACATCGGCGTGTGCATGTACATGCCGGGCGTGACCGTGACCGAGAGAATGCCGTGCGCCGCGCCCTCGAGCGCGAGGCTCTTCGAGAAGCCCTCGAGCGCATGCTTCGACGCGCAGTAGGCCGTCTCGTCGGCGAAGCCTTCGATGCCCGACCGCGAACTGACGAACACGAGCGTGCCGCCGCGCGACTTCATGGCCGGCCACACCGCCCGCGTGAGCTGGAAGCCGGCCTGGATGCCCACATTGAGCGTGGCCTGGAACATGGCGAGGCTCACGACGTCGACCGGCTCCATCTTCAGGATCGCGGCGTTGTGGATGAGCGTGTCCACCGGACCGCGCACCGTGGCGGCAATCGCGTGCGCCGTCGCGTCGGCATCCGCGAGGTCCACCACGGCAGACACCGCATCGCCACACGCGGCGGCCACGGCGGCGAGACCCGCGGCGTCGCGGTCCATCAGGATGAGGCGTGCGCCGCCGGCATGCAGGTGACGCGCGATGGCGGCACCGAGGCCCTGGGCCGCGCCGGTCACGAGCACGGTCTGCCCCTCAAGCCGTGGCATCGATGTCCTCCGGCCGCACCCACCGCCGCTCCGTGCCCGAGAGCCGCACCGCATCGAGCAGGCGCTGGTTGGCCAGACCGTCGACGAACGTCGCGCCGCGGATCGGCCGGCGCCCTTCGCGAATCGCCGCGGCCAGTTCCTGCATCAGGGCCACGACCGACACGTTCCAGATGCCGGGGTTCACGCCTGGCAAGGACGCGTTCGGATCCGTCTCGGTGATGTCTTCGAAGCCCTGGCCCGCTTTCGCGAACCACAGCCGCTCGTCCTCGTTCGAGAGCTTCACGGTGCCCTTCGACCCGAAGACCTGCGTCACGTTGTTCATGTTGTGCGCGGCCACGCCCGACATGAACACCTGCGCCACGGCGCCATTCGCCATCTCGGCGGTGAAGTACGCCACGTCGTCGGCGGTCGCCGTCCACGACTCGCCTGTCGCCTTGTCCAGGCGCGCCGGCACCATCACGGGCGCGGCGCCGGTGATCCAGGCCACCTCGCCGAGCCACCAGCGCAGCAGGTCCACCTGATGGCTGCCGTTGGCGCCGAGCCGGCCGCCGCCCTGGTCCGCCAGGCTCCACCAGTCGCCCTGCGGGCGGCTGGCCGGGTCGTTCCACGACGGCCCGATGTTGGTGATGACGACGTGCCGCACCTCGCCCAGGCTGCCGTCGGCGATGAGCGCCTGCACGCGCGCGCGGTTCGGATTGAAGCGCAGTTCGTGGTCGATCATGTGCACGCGCCCGGCGGCTTCCGCCGCCGCCAGCATCCGCGCCGCTTCGCCGGCGTGCATGGCGGTAGGCTTCTCACAGAGCACATGCGCGCCGGCGGCGATGGCGGCCAGCGTCTGCGGCGCATGCTGCACGGTGGGCGTCGCGATGCACACGAGGTCGAAGGTGTGCTCGGCGAGCATCCGCTGCCAGTCGTCGTAGGCGTGCGGCACGCCGAAGGCGCTTGCGGCCTTCTGCGCGCTCGCAAGCCGCGCCGAGGCGACCGCCACGACCTCGGCGCCGGGCACGTGCCTGAGCGCTGGCAGATAGGCCGCCTGCGCAAAGCTCGCTCCGATGATTCCTGTCTTCATGCGTCCGTCACCTTCCGTCGTTCAGCGGTCGCGCAGCCGCGGATCGAGCACGTCGCGCAGCCAGTCGCCGAGGATGTTGAAGCTCAGTACCGTGAGCATGATGGCGAGCCCGGGGAACACGGCGAGCCACCACTTGTTCGCGAGCAGCGTGTCGCGGCTCTCGGCGAGCATGCTGCCCCACGTAGGCACCGAGGGCGGCACGCCCAGGCCGAGGAACGACAGCGCCGCTTCCGTCAGGATCACGCTCGCCACATTGAACGAGGCGATGACCGTGAGCGGCGCCACGATGTTCGGCAGGATGGTGCGGAAGAGAATCGACGCGGTGCCATCGCCAAGGGCGCGAGCCGCCTCGACGAACTCCTTCTCGCGCAGCGAGAGCGTCTCGGCGCGCACGATCCGCGCGTAGGTCACCCACTGGCCGATGCCGAGCACGAGGATGAGGTTGCCGACACCGGGCCCGAGCACGACCAGGAACATGATGGCCAGCAGGATGAACGGAAAAGCCAGCTGCATGTCGGCCAGCCGCATCATCACATCGTCGACCCAGCCGCCGAAGTAGCCGGCGAGCAGGCCCGCCACGACGCCGATGACGCCGCCCACGGCGATGGCCGCCAGGCCGACGAGCAGCGAGATGCGCGCGCCGTACAGCAGCCGCGACAGCACGTCGCGGCCGAGGACGTCCGACCCCAGCCAATGGGTCACGCCCTGCACGTCGGTCAGCGGCTCGGCCAGCCGCGAGGTGATGCTCTGGCGCGCCGGATCGAGCGGCGCCAGCCACGGCCCGAGCGCCGCCACCACGGCGACCACGGCGAGGATGCCGAGCGCCAGCACCGGCCACTTCGCGGCCACGAGGCTGCGCCACACCCGGCGGGTGTCGCGTCGCGGCGTCGTCATCGGCGCCTCGAGAGCGTCACCCGCGGATCGAGCTTCGCGTAGACGAGATCGACGATCGTGTTGAGCAGGATGAAGTTGCCGGCCAGCAGGATGACCCCCGCCTGCACGAGCGGAATGTCACGCTGATTGATGGCGTTGAAGAGCAGCCGGCCGATGCCTGGATAGCTGAAGACGGTCTCGGTCACGACGACGCCGCCGAGCAGGAAGCCGAACTCGAGACCGATCATGGTGACGACCGGCAGCCAGGCGTTCCTGAGCGCGTGCTGCACGATGACGACGCGTTCATCGAGGCCCTTGGCGCGGGCGGTCCGCACGTAGTCCTGACCGAGCACTTCGAGCATCGACGAGCGCACGAGACGGGTATTGCGGGCCAGCGAGTAGGTCGCCACCGCGATGCCCGGCATCACGAGGAAGTAGATCGTGCGCGGCAGGTTGCTGATCGCCGTGGCCAGGTCGCCGTTCAGCAGGGGCAGCAGGAACGGCACCTGGCCCGAGATGGGAAACCAGCGCAGGTAGAGCCCGAAGAAGAGGATGAGCATGATGCCCATCCAGAAGTTCGGGATCGACTGGCCGAGCAGGCCGAGGATCGTGATCGAGCCGTCCACGGCCGTGCCACGGTTGATCGCGGCGACGACGCCGAGCGGAACGGCCAGCGCGATGGCGATCACGAAGGCGAACACGGCCAGCTCGATCGTCGCCGGAAAGGCGCCGAGCACGATGTCGATCGCCGGCTGGCGGTACGAGAGCGAGGTGCCGAAGTCGCCGCGGGCGAGATCCGCCACGAAGCTCAGGTACTGGACGTGCAGGGGCCGGTCGAAGCCGAGGGCGTGCCGCACGAGCGCGATTTCCTCGGCCGTCGCCCGTTCACTGACGAACAGGTACGTCGGGTCGCCGCCTGCATGCAGGGCGATGAAGCTGATGAGCGTGACGCCGAGAATGACGACGAGGCTCTGCAGCAACCGGCGCGCGACCAGGACGCCCATCAGCCCTTGGGCCTCGCGTCGTAGGCGTAGATCCGTTCATCGGGGCGCGCCTTCCACTCGACGCGTGATGACACGCCGTAGAAGTCCGGCTGGAAGTAGAGGTGCAGCCACGGGCCGTCGTCGTAGAAGACCTGCAGCATCTCGTCGATGATGCGGCGGCTGTCGTCGGGCGTCGCCGCCGCGGTGAGATCGTCCCAGCGCGAGAACCAGCGCTCGTCCGACCAGTTCGGGTAGTTGGTGCCGGAATCCACGCGCGCAAGGTCGTTCATGTCGTAGATCGGGCTCCACAGGCCGCCGCCCGTGCCCATGAAGAACAGCGGACCGGCGGTGCGCGTGCGCAGCAGCGGCTGGAACACACTGGCCCACTCGAGCAACTCGACGTTGACGTCGACGCCGACATCGCGCAGGTACTGGCCGATGGACTGCACGACGTTCACGTCGTTGAGATAACGGCCGCGGCCCGCCTGCAGCGTGATGGCGAAGCGCATCTTGCCGCCCACACGCGGCCAGCCCGCCTCGTCGAGCAGACGTTCGGCGGTGGCCGGCTCGAACGGATACGGCGTGAGCGCCTTGTTGGCGTTGACCGTGTTCACGAGGCCGGTGGCCCGCTGGCACTCGACCTGCAGCAGCTGGCGGCAGATCGTCGGCACGTCCACGGCGTACTGCAGGGCTCGGCGCACCTTCGCATCGCGGATCGCACGGCCGCCGGGCGTCGAGGCGAACTGCTCGGCCTGGTTGAAGCCGACGAACATCCGGCGCGTGCTCGTGACCGACTGCACGGCGGCGACGTTCGAGGCGTTGATGGCGGCGATCTGGTCGGGCGCCACGTTGGCGATGATGTCGACGTTACCGGCCATGAGTTCGGCGGCGCGCGTCGACGCTTCGGGAATGATCCGCCAG
>JBIKUN010000217.1:0-5209 GCA_044347565.1 Vicinamibacterales bacterium
CTGCGCAGCACCTACAACAACTTCCTGCTCGACGGCGTGGACAACAACTACTACGGCACGAGCAACCAGGGCTTCTCGAACCAGGTCGTGCAGGTCTCGCCCGACGCCGTCGCCGAGTTCAAGGTGGTCACGAACAACATGAGCGCCGAGTTCGGCCGCGCCGGCGGCGCCGCCATCAACACCGCGCTCAAGAGCGGCACCAATGAACTGCACGGGGCTGGCTGGGAGTTCATGCGCGACACGGCACTGAACGCCGTGGGCTTCTTCAAGCCGGCGCTGGGCCGCAAGCCCACGCTCGAACGCCACCAGTTCGGCGCCACCCTCGGCGGCCCGGTCGTGCGCAACCGCACCTTCTTCTTCGTGGACTACGAAGGCTTCCGCGAGAAGGTGGCAAGCGTCGCGTTCGCGACACTGCCGTCTGCCGATCAGCGCCTGGGCATCCTGGGCGTGCCGATCCGCAATCCGTTCACGGGCGAGGTCTATGCCGACGGCCGCATTCCGGCGAGCGCCATCATCCCGTTTGCCCGCAAGGTGTTCGATGACCTGCCGGCCACGACGAGCGCCGCGGCCGCCAACAACTTCACGACCCTCAACGAAGCGACGACGGACCGCGACAAGGCGAATCTGAAGATCGACCACCAGTTCGGCAGCGCGTTGCGCGGGTTCGCGCGCTACAGCCAGAGCCGGGCCGACATCTTCCAGAACGGCGTGATTCCCGGGCCCTCGGGCTCGGAAGGCAACGGCTTCACGCGCATCCCGATCATCCAGGTGGCGGGTGGTGTCACCTACACGCCCACGCCGAACTCGATGGTGGAAGTGCGCATGGGCTTCTCGCGCGCCCGTTCGGGCAAGGAGCCGCCGCTCATCGGCGGTCCGAGCCCGCTCGAACTCTACGGCCTCGTGGGCCTGCCCACGGACAGGAGCCTCACGGGCGGCCTGCCCGTGCAGGTGTTCAACGGAGGACTCTCGGCGCTGGGGCGCCAGGCCACTAATCCGCAGTACCAGTACCCGACACTGTGGAATCCGAAGGTGAACGTGACGCGGATCATGGGACGTCATGCGGTGAAGGTGGGCGTCGAGCACCAGGCTCTCAACGTCGATCACCTCGACGTCAATCCCATCCTGGGCCGCGACGTCTACACGGCGGCCTTCAGCCGCCCGGCCGGCGGCACCGCGCCGCTCAGCGTCTACAGCATCGCCGACTTCCTGATGGGCGCCCGCAACTCGTACTCGCTCGTGAACGCCGACGTGGCGCACACGCGCCAGCGCATGTGGTTCGGTTACGTGCAGGACGACATCCGCGCCAGTTCCAAGCTGACCATTAACCTCGGGCTGCGCTACGAATACGCGACGCCGATCTACGAACGCGACAACCGCCTGAGCAACTTCGACCCGGTCACGCAGACGCTGAAGTTCGCCAAGGATGGATCGATCGAGGATCGCGCGCTCGTCAAGCCTGACCGCAACAACTTCGGCCCGCGCATCGGCGCCGCCTACAGCGTGAACGACAAGACGGTCGTGCGCGGCGGCTACGGCGTGAGCTACGTGCATTTCAACCGCACGGGCACGAGCTACCTGTCGCTGAATGCGCCGTTCTTCATCCTGGGCCTGGTCGAGCAGACTCCGGGCCCGAACTTCCGCAACACGCAGCAGGGCTATCCCGCCGGCTTCACCGACGCCGCCAACTTCGATCCACTGCGCACGACGATTCAGGCCGTGACGCCCGATTCCCCCTCCGGCATGGTGCAGAGCTGGTACCTCTCGGCCCAGCGCGAGATCGGCCGCGGCTTCCTCGTGGACGTGGGCTACATCGGCAACACCGCGAAGAACCTGCTCATCATCAACGACCAGAACGAGGCACGGCCGAACCGGCCGGGCGAAAACGTGCCGCTGCAGGATCGCCGGCCCATTCCGGGCTTCGCCTCGATCTCCACGGCGTTCCCGCTCGGTGTCTCCGACTACCGGGGCCTGCAGGTGAAGATCGAAAAGCGCGCCACGGGCGGCCTCTACCTGCTCAACTCGTTCACCTGGTCGCGCAGCACCGACAACGCCTCGCAGCCGCTCGATTCGCCGGCCGGCGACGGGCCCTCGGTGCAGAGCATCTACAACCCCAACGCCGACAAGGGACGTTCGGCCAACGATCTGCCGTTCGTGAACGTCACGAGCGTGGTGTGGGACCTGCCGTTCGGCAGGGGCCGCCGCTTCCTGTCGAACATGGGCGGCGTGGGCGAGGCGTTCCTTGGCGGCTGGCAGGTGACGGCCATCAACAACGCGGTGAGCGGCCGCACGATCAACCTCGTCTACAACAACGGCGGCGCCTTCACGGTGATTCCGGGCCTCGCGGTGTTCGGACGTCCGGCCTACCGCCCGAATCTCTCGGGCGATCCGCTCACGCCGGAAGCCGAGCGCGGCCCGAACAACTACCTGAACCGCGCCACCGTCTCGGCGCCCACCGACGTCAGCCAGCCGTTCGGCAACGCCCCGCGCAACGCCGCGCGCGGGTATCCGTTCCATCAGCTTGATCTGGGGCTATTCAAGAACTTCGAGCTGCCCGGCAACACGCGGCTGCAGCTGCGGGCCGAGGCCTTCAATGCGCTGAACCGCACGAACTTCGGGGCGCCCGACGCGAACATCTCGAGCCCGGGCTTCGGCACCATCCGCAGCACCTTCGACCCGCGGCAGATCCAGCTCGGGGTGAAGCTGCTGTTCTAACCGGTCACCGCACCGGCGCCGTTACTTCGCGGCGAGCGACTTGCGAATGGCCGCCACGGTCTGTGTGGCGCGGAG
This sequence comes from Vicinamibacterales bacterium, assembly GCA_044347565.1. GTDB lineage: Bacteria > Acidobacteriota > Vicinamibacteria > Vicinamibacterales > UBA2999 > CADEFD01. The sequence goes on from JBIKUN010000217.1 coordinate 2,788, forward strand.
CTCCACGATCCGGCGGCCCATCGCAAGCGTCTTCTCCACCGGCAGCAGGCTGGCGCCGTTGATGGTGGCGCGGTTCGTCTTGATGCGTTCCTCGAGGCGTACCGTGCGCGGGTCGTGCAGCATCATGATGGCGTCGATGGCGTATTCCTCGTGGATGCCGTCCGACCCCTGGCTGGCCTCGAATTCCATCGTCTCGGTGATGCCTTCGGCCTGCACGAACTTCCGCACCGTCGGGTAGTCGTAGTACTCGGGGATGAAGTGGAAGCGCGCCGGCGTACCATTGAAGCGGGCGTTGAGCTTGGCGGCGGTGTTCTTCATGCCCGTCTGGTTGCCGCCGCTGTCGCCCATGAGCACCACGTCCTTGAAGCCCATGCTCTTGAGACTCAGTGCCATGTCGGTGAGCACGGCTTCGTAGGTTTCCGGCGACAGGAACACGCTGCCCGGCGCGACGCGGTCACTGTCGGGGCGTCCGGGCTCGAGGGTGACGATCGGCGCCACGAGCGTGTTGCCGAGCTTGCGCGCGATCGCTTCACCCATCACCGCCAGCGCGTAGTTGTGTTTGCCGGTGGCCAGATGCGGACCGTTCGACTCGACGCCGCCCGTGAGGATGAGCGCGGTGGTCTTGCCCTCCTTGATGGCGTCGCGGATCTCCATCCAGGTGAGCTGCTCCATCCACACACTGTCGTAGGCGGGGATGGGCCGGGGCGCGGCCATTTCGGCCTGCCGGCGGGCGGCCGCGGCAGCCTGCTGTTCGGGCGTCATCTGCGGACGCTGAGCGGAAAGGGTGGCGCCGATCGAGCACACGCCGGCAAGGACCAAGAACGCGCGGTATCGCATGACCGGGCACTTTACACCCGATCGGGTGGCTACGCCCGCATGAACGTCCAGGCCAGGATGCGGCTCTGTTTCTGCCCCTGCGCCATGTCGATCGTGAGCACGTGCGCGGCCTGCGCGCGTGCCAGCGCCCGCCTGAGGCGCGGCAGATTGGCGCTCTTCGAGACGAGCGTCGTGAACCAGAAACAGAGCTGCGGCCGCGTGGCGCTCTCGGCGATCATCCGCTCGATGAAGCCCACTTCGCCGCCCTCGCACCAGAGCTCGTCCGCCTCGCCGCCGAAGTTCAGCGCCGCAGCGTCGGGCCCGAGTTTCAGATTGCGGCGTTTGCGCGCGGAACCAGCCGCGGCTTCCTCCGCGGACGCATGAAACGGCGGATTGCACATGCTCGCTGCGAACCGCTCGCCGGGTGTGGTGACGTGCGCGAAGCAGGCGCGTGGATCAGGCTGGTGCCGGCCATCGATGAGCTTCGCGATCGGCAGATTGGTGCGCACGACCTGCCGCGCCCAGCGATGCGCGGCCTGGTCGATGTTCGTGGCCACGAACCGCCAGCCGTATTCACTCGCGCCGATGATCGGGTAGATGCAGCTCGCGCCGGCGCCGATGTCCAGGATGCGCACCTCCGGCCCGCGCGGAATCGCCGTGTCGTCACCGCCCGAGAGCAGGTCCGCGAGGTGGTGCAGGTAGTCGCTGCGCCCGGGAATGGGCGGGCAGAGCGCGCCCGCCGGCAGGCTCCACTGCACGCCGTAGGCGTCTTTGAGCAGCGCCTGGTTGAGGGCCAGCACGGCGGCTGGATCCGCGAAGTTGATCGTGGCATCGCCCCGCGGACTGCGCACGACAAACGGGGCGAGCGGCGGATGTGCCGCGACGAGACGCGCGACGTCGTAGCCGTCGCGAAATCGATTGCGCGCGTGCATCGCGCGTTACGCCTCGGGAGCGGCGGCCGTCCAGCCCTGCTCCACGAACTCGCGGTGCTTTGCCGCCGCGTCTTCGTCGAAGCGCACCGTCTCGTCGATCGCGTAGTTGCGCGACCAGAGCAGCTCGCCGTTCACATAGACGCGGAACTCCCGCCGCCCGAACTTGGCGGTCATGCGCGCCTCGGCCGTGTCGGCGCCGCGGCGCAGCACCCACAGGCGACGCTCGATGCGGGAGTTCAGGTCGGGCGTGTCCATGGTGTGGTGGCGGATGCGGCTACGCCATCAGCCGCGTCCACTGCTCCGAGTCCGTGTACTGCTGGAACGACACGACCTTGCCGTCGCGGAAGTGATACACGTGGCAGAACTGCGCGTCGAGCGTCGCGCCGTTCGACTTCATCGTGCCGCCGTAACGGCCGAGCACGACCACATCGTCGCCCCCGTCGATGAACGCGGTGGGCACGGCAGAGAAGGTGTTGATGGCGCCGAGCAGCCGCCCGAACACACCCTCGCCAATCGCCTGCGCGCCCACGTACGGATTGCGGTCCGCGAGCGGATTGCCTTCCGCTTCGTTCCAGGAGATCGCGGCGTCCATGGCGCCGAAGAGGACGGACGGATCGTTGCGACCGAATGCGGCGTAGGCGGCCTTGATGGTCTCGACTGGTGTCATGGGGGGG
>JBIKUN010000092.1:0-18323 GCA_044347565.1 Vicinamibacterales bacterium
GACCTTGCCGCGCGAGAGATTCAGCAGATAGCTGCCAGGCCGCATGCGCGCGAGTTGCGGCGCGCCGATCATCGCGAGGGTGCGCGGGGTTTCGGGCACGTGGAGCGACACGAAATCCGATTGCTCGATGAGCTCGTCGACGTCGGCGATCGGCCGTGCGAGCCCGAGCGGCAGCTTCCGCACGATGTCGTGGAAGAGCACGCGCATGCCGAACGCTTCGGCCAACAGGCCCACCTGCTGACCGATGTGCCCGTAGCCGATGAGGCCCACGGTGCGGCCGCGCACCTCATGCGCGCCGGCCAGCGTCTTGTCCCAGTGGCGATGGTGCAGGGCGTTGCTCTTGTCGCCCAGGCGGCGGGCCAGCGCGATCATCGCGCCCATCGTCAGCTCGGCCACGCTGCGCGTGGAAGCGTGCGGGGCGTTGAACACCGGGATGCCGCGCCGGGCCGCGTCGCGAATCGCCACCTGGTCGGTACCCACCGAGAAGCAGCCGATCGCGAGCATCTTGCCGGCGTGCGCCAGCGCCTCTTCCCGCACCTTGGTGCGTGACCGCACGCCGAGCACGTGCGAGGCGGCAATCACCGCCGCCAGCTCGTCGCCCTCGAGCGCGCGGGGAATGACCTCCACGGAGTAACCGCGCTCGGTCAGGGCTTCGGCGGCGCTGGGGTGGACGTTCTCGAGCAGGGTGATGCGGATGCGGTGGCGGGGAAACGAGGTGTCGGACATGCGGACGCCTTCGATCTTAGCGCAGGCCGGTGAGCCGGTCCGGCGGACGCCGCCGAATCAGGCGGGCCATGAAAACAGGCGGTCAGGCCATGGGCGGGCGCACGGCGACCGACGGCGCCTCCCACTTCGAGCGCACCCGCAGGTAGTCGTCGCGCTCGGGCAGCGTGGCCACCGTCCATGCAGAATGTGCGGCCACGACGAGCGCCGCGACGGCCACGGCTGCACGCCACTCGAGACGGTGCTGCACGTCTACCCACGGTGCGTGGAGCAGCAGCCACAGGGGCATCACGAGCGGCGCCGAGTAGATGAAGGCTTCGGTGGGCGTCCACCAGACGAAGAACGCCACGTACGCCGCGACGAACGCGACGAGACCCAGGCACATCTCACGGAGGTGCCCCGCGACGCGGCCGCACCACACGCGGCCGAGCACCCCGTAGGCCAGCACCACGACGCCGCTCAGCCACATGCCGGCATGCTCGACCATGCCCGCCAGTTCGACGGGATCGAGCGTATCGACCGGCACCGACAGCACGAGCGCGACATTCATGAAGACCAGGAGCACGGTGGCCCAGTGCTGCGCGTCAACCAGGTTGCCCAGGCTCGACCAGCGCGTCGCCTCGTGGCCGACGAACCCCGCGACGTCGCCACTCATCGCCATCGCGAGCTGCGCGGCGAAAGGCACGGCAAAGAGCACCACCGCGGTCAGCCCATACTTCGCGGCACGCGCGGCGTAGACGGGCAGGCGGCCGCCGGCTTGAAGCGCCGCGATGGGCACGAGCGTGAGCAGCATCTGTTGCGGCGCCGCCAGACCGGCCAGCGCGGTCAGGAGCGCAAGCAGGCGCCAGTGCTCGAGATCGCGGTCGCGCAGCCAGGCGAGCAGAAACAGATTGGTGAAGAACGTGGTGCAGATGTAGCTGTCGGGAAAAGCGGAGAACACGACGATGGCCGCGGAGCCCGCGTAGAGCGCCACAAGGAGCAGCGCCGGCCCCATGGCGAACCCGGCAGCACGAAACAGGAACAGCGCGACGCCCGCATTCAGCGCGCCGAGCACGGCCACGGGGAACGTGAGCGCGAGGTTCTCCGCCAGCGGCTCGGGCGCCACGCGCCGATACACGGCGCGCGCGACGCGGTGCAGCGGCGCGCCAATCACGACGAACAGCGGATGTTTGCTCCCCTGGTACCTGGCCATGTCATGGGGGCCACCAGGTTGTTCGAACGAGATCCGATGACTGTCGGCGTTGAAGTGCCAGAAGTCAGGATACGGCCTCGTGGCAGACAGGGGCAGCAGGGACTGGTACAGCAGGAAAGCCGCCGCGAGGATCCCCGCCACGATGTGGAGAGGCGCACCCAGCCCTTCCGCACGAATGGAATCTGGCAGCCGCACGCGCAATGAGTGGATCCGCTGAGGGCGCGATGTTACTACGCGCCCCCGGGGAGACCTGCCCACGACTGCCCTCGTTCACCGCTGCATCGCGCGCCGCGAGGGGCAGGCCTCCCGAATCGCGCCAGCAAGGCACAGGACTGCGCGATCGGCGTCAGCGACTGACGTGTTGGCAAAGCCCAGCACGAACCCGCGCGTGCGCGGCGAGCGCGCGTAGTACGCAGACAGCGGCGCCGCAGCCACGCCCTCTGCGCGCAGGGCCCGGCTCACCGCCACGTCATCGACGTCTGGCCGCAGCCGCGCCGCGACGTGCAGCCCAGCGTCCGGCGGCTCGCCCACGTCGAGCACGTCACCCGCATGGCGCGCCAACGCGTCGAGCAGCGCCGCGCGGCGCTCGCGATACACGGCGCGCATGCGGCGCACGTGCGCGGCCAGACGGCCTTCCGCGATGAAGCGGGCCAGTACGAGCTGCATGAGGCCCGGCGTGTAGCGATCGGTCGCGGTCTTGAGCGCGGTCAGGCGCGCCACGAGCGGACGCGGCGCCACCAGATATCCGAGACGCAGCCCCGGCGCGAGCATCTTGCTGAACGTGCCCAGATAGAGCACGCGCTCGTGGCGATCGAGCGCATGAAGCGGCGTCTGCGGACGTCCGGCGAAGCGATAGTCGCCGTAGTAGTCGTCTTCGAGGATCCAGGCGCCGGTGGCGTGCGCCCACGCGAGCAGTGCGCGCCGGCGCGGCAGGCTGAGCGTGGCGCCAAGCGGATAGTGGTACGACGGCGTCACGACCGCGAGACGCGCCTCGGGCGCGAGCGCGATGCCGCTCGCCACATCGATGCCGTCGCCGTCGGCCGCCACGAGCACCACCCGCAGCCTCGCCGCCGTCAACGCCGCCCGCGCGGCCCCGTACCCGGGTTCCTCGAACCACGCCGCATCGCCGGGCGCGGCGACCACTCGGGCCGTCAGGTCGATGCCCTGCTGTGAGCCCGACACCACCACGATCTGATCCGGATCGCAGACAATGCCACGCGCGGCGCCGAGATATTCGGCAATGGCCAGCCGCAACTCCGGCAGCCCCTGGGGATCGCCGTAGGCCAGCGCCGCGGCCGGACGTTCGCGAAAGACGCGGGCGCTGATGCGGGCCCAGTCGCGCCAGGGAAACTCCTCGAGCGCGGGCACGCCGGTGCCGAGCGGCAGCGCGTCCATGGGCGGCAGGGCCGGCACGGGTCGCGACGGCGGCGGCGCGGGCGCAATCATGCGGCGCGGGCGCGATGACTTCGCGGGTAGCGCGCGCAGGTAGGCGTCGGTCACGGTTTCGGCCACGAACAGGCCGACGCCGCGACGCGCCACGAAGTAGCCCTCGGCGGTGAGGCGGTCGAACGCCTCCACCGCGGTGATGCGGGCCACGCCGAGCTCGGCGGCGAGCTGCCGCGACGACGGCAGGCGCGCCCCGGGCTTGAACGCGCCGCGCAGCACCGCCTCGCGGAAGAACGCCACGATCTGGTCCTGCAGCGACCCGCCCGCGCGTGATCCGCGGCGGTCGAGCGACAACACGTTCCACAGCGGCTGAGTGGCGCGTCCTGACATGGCCTCGTGTCCTCGGGGTCAGACCCTCTACGGATCCGTTAGGGGTCTGACCCAGAGATTGGTGGACCTATCGCATATGCGTATCTGGCCCTACCGATAAGGCCACGCCGTCAGCATACTCGGGAACGTCATGGAGGCTCCGATGTCCGACGCCGGTTTCACGCCCACCACGAAGACCCAGGTTCGCCGCATGCCGAAGCGCGGGCACTACGACCGCGCCACCGTGCACGCCATCCTCGATGCCGGCGCCATCGCCCACGTGGGCTACGTCATCGACGGGCAGCCCTACGTGACGCCCACGGCCTACTGGCGCAAGGGCGACCGCCTCTACTGGCACGGGTCGGCGGCGAGCCGCATGCTGCGCACGATCGACGCCGGCTCACCGGTGTGTGTGACGGTGGCGCACATCGACGGCTTCGTGCTGGCACGTTCCGCCTTCCACCACTCCGTGAACTATCGCTCGGTGATGGCCTTCGGCACGGCGCACAAACTCACCGACGAGGCCGAGGTGCTGGAGGCGCTGAAGGACTTCACCGAGCGCCTCTACCCCGGACGCTGGGGCGTGCTGCGGCCGGTGCAGCCGCAGGAGATCAAGGCCACGACGGTACTGGCGATGGACCTCACCGAGGCTGTCGCGAAGGTGCGCACGGGCATGCCCGTGGACGACGACGACGACTACGCCCTGCCGATCTGGGCCGGCGTGCTGCCCGTGCAGACGACCGTGCTCGCGCCGGTGAGCGACCCGAAGAACCGGCCCGGCGTCGAGGCGCCGCACTACCGCGTGTCGATCACGTAGCGGCGAGCGTCGCCGTGTGTGCGCTTCTGCGCCCGGGGCCAGCCCGGGCCGTGCGCACGGTCACGATTCGGTTGCTGGCCGGCGACGCACACACGCCGGTGCTGACGCGGCGCTTCCTGCGCGCGTATCCCATGACCCTCAGCGACTCGCCGCTCAACGCCATGACAGGCAGCGTGGTGATGCAACAGGTGGCGCTGGCATTCGAACACGTCGACGTGGCCGAGGCGCGTCGCCAGGAGGGACGGGCGGCGGCGGCCATTGTTGACATAACACTGTCATCAATGGCAGTGTTATGTCGTCAATGGCGCCACGCACAGCATCCGCCACCGCCCGGCAGAATGCGGCCACGCGCGAGGCGATCCTCGAGGCCGCGCTCGCCCACGTCCGCGAGCGCCCGGCCGAGCCCTTCTCCCACGAATCCTTGGCGCATCAGGCGCACGTGTCGCCACGCACGATCTATCGTCACTTTCCCACCCGCCACGACCTCACGGCGGCGCTGTGGGTGCGGCTGCGGAACGAACACGGTACCCGCTGGCCCGAGTCGGAAGCGGATATCATCCCGGCGCTCACGCGCACCTTCCGTCAGTTCTCGGACCTCGAGGCGCTGACGCGCGCCGCCATCACGGCCGCCGCCGGCACGCAGTACCCCAGCCACGGATCCGCCGAAGGGCGCGCCGCCTTCCGGCAGTGCCTGGCAGACCGGCTCGCTGTCATGACCAAGGCCGAAGGTGCCCGTCTCGTGGCCGCCTGCCTTGCCATCTACAGCGCGCCGTTCTGGCAGATGCTGCGCGACCGCGGCCAGCTTGGCCCCCGAGACGCCGAGGCCGCCGCGGCAGCCGCCATGCAGGCCGTGCTCGACAGCACGCGCCCCTCCACCACCAGCACCACCCGCAGGAGCCATCGATGACCACGATCACAACGCCTACCGGTCTTGCCTTCACACTCGGCCCGCACGAGGGCCGCACCGCGCCACTCAACGTCGTGGGTGAACCCACGCTCGTCAAGGTGTCCGCCTCGGATACGGATGGCGCCTTCGCGCTCTTCCATCTGGTCGCCCCGCCGCTCACGGGACCGCCGCTGCATCGCCACTCCCGCGAAGACGAGACGTTCTACGTGCTCGAAGGCGAGCTCGTGTTCGAGATCGACGGCGTGCGCAGCACCGTGGGCGCCGGCGGCACGGTGTTCCTGCGGCGCGGCGTCACCCACCGCTACCAGAACTTCACGAAGGCCGACGCCCGCCTGCTCATCGCCGTCACGCCAGGCGGCTTTCACGACTTCTTCGTGGAGCTTTCGGCCGCCACGCCGGCCGGTGGCGGCATGCCGCCGATGGACGTGCTGCAGCAGATCGACGCACGCTACGGCATCGAGACGCTCGGCCCGCCGATGTTCGAGTAGCGGCTGCGGGCACCGGGCTTCGTGCCGTATCCTGCGCCCTCCGCGACGTCTGTGCCCACCGATGGCTCGCTGCTCGACGCACTGCTCGACTCGTGGCGACGGAACAACACCATCCTCGTGAACCTGCTGCGGGCGTTGCCTGAAGACGCGATGGACCTGCGCGCCGTGGACGGCAGCCCCACGGTGCGCGGGCTATTCATGCACATGCACTACTGCCGGCTCGTGTTCGTGCACGAATACACCCCGGAGCTGGGCGTGACGGTGCCTCAGGGCGAGTGGCGCGATGAACGCGATCGCGATCGCATCGCGGCCCGGCTGAACCAGAGCGCGGAGGCCGTGCGCGACTCCGTCCTCACGCGCCTGCGCTCGGGGCGTCCGTTCGACGACGAAGAGACCGGCCGCGTCACGTGGGACGTGTGGATGGAAAAGGAGACGTGGCGGTGACGCGCGCTCTGGCGCGATCTTCTCGCTTGGCAGGTTTCTGAGGTCGAGGGCGTGTTGATCGGCGCCCTGACGGGGATGGCCCGTCACGCGCGTCACGCGGCCGATGCACGGGCGATCGCGCGCCGAGACATCGCGCGTGGTGTTCCGCAGAGCGATCGCCCTCCACGCGCGATTCTCGAACGGCAGAAACTGCGATGTGAGGATGGCGCATGCACGCTGCACCCTCGCTCGAAAGCTCGCGACACGTTCTGAGCGGCCGCAGGGGAAGGCGGCGTGCTGATGTTCTGGCGGCCGGATGGCGCGGAGATCCCACCCGCGGCGCCGCTCGTAGATCGCCTGGCCCTCGCGGACGTCCATTCCATGCCACCGCCGCCCACGTGGGACGGCACGCCGTTCGACGTGGCGTGGGCGATCGACGTGTTGTGGCGGGATGCGTGCTGACGGCCTACTGCTGGACGACCGGCACACATCGCACGCGTGCTCCCTCGGCGGCTGCACGAACGGCAGAAGCAGCTCCGCGCAGAACGTCTCGGCGTGGGCTGGCGCGCCTGCCCCCACTACAATCCTTCCATGCGCATCACGCCCCTGGCCCCCGCACTCGTGCTGGCCACACTCCTCGGCCCGGCCACGCACCTCGGCGCCCAGACCGCCGCGCAGCCTGAGTTCCCCTCCGGCTGGACGCCCAAGACCACGCAGTTCGCAAGTCGCGACATGGTGGCAGCCGCCAACCCGCTGGCGGTGGAAGCGGGCGTGACCATCCTGCGCCGCGGCGGTTCGGCGCTCGACGCCGCCATCGCCGTGCAGATGATGCTCACGCTGGTGGAGCCGCAGAGTTCGGGCATCGGCGGCGGCGCGTTCCTGCTGCACTACGACGGCAAGGGCAAGAAGCTCGTTGGGCACGACGGCCGTGAGACAGCACCGGCAGCGGCCACGCCCGATCAGTTCATGAAGCTGGGCAAGCCGCTGGCGTTCATGGACGCCGTGACCGGCGGTCTTTCGGTGGGCACGCCCGGCGTCATCAGCATGATGGCGATGGCGCACGCGAAACACGGCAAGCTGCCGTGGGCGGCGCTGTTCGAGCCGGCGATCGACCTTGCGGAGAAGGGCTTCCCGCTGTCGCCCCGGCTCCACACGATGCTCGGTTTCATGGCGCAGCGCCTCTGCGTCGAGAAAGCCGTGGCCGCGCATTACCTCAAGCCCGATTGCACGCCGAAAGACGAAGGCGCGCTGCTGAAGAACCCGGAGCTCGCCGCCACGCTGCGCGCGATTGCGAAAGGCGGCGCGAACGCGTTCTACAGCGGACCCATCGCTGAGGCCATCGTGAATGCGGTGCGCTCGCATCCCACCAACCCCGGCCGGCTCACGCTGCAGGATCTGGCCAACTACGCGCCCAAGGTGCGCGAGCCGATCTGCGGACCGTATCGCGGCCTGCGCATCTGCGGCATGCCGCCGGAAAGTTCTGGCACGGTGGCCGTACTGCAGACGCTCGGCATCCTCGAACACTTCGACGTGTCGAAGCTCGCACCCAACTCGCTCGACGCCGTACATCTCATCACCGAGGCGTATCGCCTGGCCTATGCGGACCGGCAGAAGTTCGTCGGCGATCCGGACTTCGTGTCGGTGCCCGTCGCAGGACTACTCGACGCGGGGTATCTGAAGCAGCGGTCCACGCTCATCAACATGCAACGTTCGATGGGCGTGCCGGTGGCGGGCGCACCCGCCGGCGCCGAACCGCGCGGGCTCGATGACTCGCCGTCGCTGCCGTCCACGAGCCACGTCTCGATCGTGGACAAGGACGGCAACATGGTGGCCATGACCACCACCATCGAAAACGCCTTCGGCAGCCTGCAGATGGTGAAGGGCTTCATCCTCAACAACCAGCTCACGGACTTCTCGCTCTCGCCCGCGGACGCGGAGGGGCGACCCGTGGCCAATCGAGTGGAGCCCGGCAAACGTCCGCGCAGCTCGATGGCGCCGTCGTTCGTCTTCAACACGCGCGGTGACGTGGAGGCCATCGTGGGCTCACCCGGCGGCGGCAACATCATCCAGTACGTGGTGAAGACGCTCGTGGGTCTAGTGGACTGGAAGCTCGACATCCAGGCCGCCATCGACCTGCCGAACTTCGGCGCGCAGACGAGCGCAACCACCGAAGTGGAAAAGGGCACAGCGCTGGCCGCGCTACAGCCTGGCCTCGCCGCGCGTGGTCACACCGTGGCGATCGTGGACATCAACAGCGGCCTGCAGGGCATCGTCTTCAACGGGATGCGCGGCAAGACACCGGCGCCCTTTGCAAAGGCACCCGGCAAGGGGACGTGGGCCGGCGGCGCGGATCCGCGGCGTGAGGGGACGGCGAAGGGGACGCGGTAGGGACGCGGCTGGCACCAGCCTTGCTCGATCGCCCCGCACAGGGGGCCGGTGGCCATGAGCCGTCACGATCTCGTCGCAAGTCGCAACGTGCGTGTAATTGTTGCCCTGTGGGCCATCATCGGGCTGGGTCTGTCCACGCGCGCGGAGGCCGCCCGTCCCCCCGCTGTGCTCTTCACAGACCTGCCTTCCGGACCTGTGACCGGCGGCGTGCACGGGCACGGTGCGCCTGTGGCCATCTTCGGCACGGGCTTTGGTGCAACGCGTGGCACCTCCACCGTGACCATTGGCGGCATCGAGGTGGCCTCGTATCTCGTGTGGGGCGAGCACAACGCGCACAACCCCACGCTTGACCTCATCGTCGTCGAGCCTGGCAGTGCGGTCACCGGCGGCCAGGTGGTCGTGACGGTGAACGGCCAGACGTCTTCGCCTTCCGCCACCTTCACGGCAACGGCGGGCGAGGTCTACGTCATCGCCCCCACTGGCAGCGACACCGCCACCTGCCGCCTGGCCACGCCGTGCCTCACGCTGTCGCACGTGCTCACGTCGCTGATGCGCCCGGGCGATGTCACCCTCGCGCGAGGCGGCGACTACGACGAACGCGAAGTGTGGGTGCGCGACGACTACGGACACTCCGGCACCGCCGCCCAACCCAAGGCGGTCGTGCGGTATCCGGGCGAGGAGCCGCTGTTTGCGAACGCGGCGCGGCCAGTCATCGTGGACGCCAACTACATCGTGCTGTCTGGCCTGCGCTTCGCCAATGGCAAGAGCGTCGGTGTGGGCGGCGAAAGCGTGGGGCGGCGGGGAAACCGCCTGGTCGACCTCACGTTCATCGGCGTCATCGCCTGGGACGCGATCGGCCTGCACGGCGATGACAACGTGCTCGCCGGCAACGTCTGCCAGGTCAGCGGCAGCACGGTTGGCACGCAGGGACACTGCTACTACATCTCGTTCGGCAGCGGGAACGTGCTGCGCTACAACATCGGCACCGGCGCTCCGGGCTACGGCATCCACGTCTTCGACCAGCGACGTCAGGCCATGGACATCCGGCGCGTCATCAGCGACCTGGTGCTCGAGGGCAACATCCTCTCGGGCTCGACCCAGCGCTCCGGAATGATCCTGGCGATGGAAGACGAAGGCGGCCTCGGCAACGTGATCGACGGCGTCGTCGTGCGCAACAACATCTTCACCGGCAACAACCATCTGGGGCTCGTCGTCTCGGGCCGCGTCCGCAACGTGCAGGTGCTCAACAACACCTTCGCGCGCAATGGCCGCCAGGGACTCCATGTGGCGTCGCAGACCACGGTCAGCGGCGTCACCGTGCAGAACAACCTCTTCGACGAAGGCCCGGGCGGCGCCTGCACGAGCAATTGTTCGTGGTATCAGCCGGCACACGTCGAGATCGGCGGCCTGGCGCAGATGGTGTCGCTCTCGACGAACTTCTACGCGGCAGGCCTGGGCGTCATCGGAGCGGTGGATACGTCGCCGGTGTCTGGCACGGTGGCGTTCCTCGACGCGCCAGCGTTCGACTATCGCCCCGCGGCCGGCAGTGCGGTGATCGATGCGGGCCTGGCGCTGGCCGCGGTGCCGGCCGACTATACGGGGCTGACGCGGCCGCGTGGTGCGTCGTTCGACATCGGCGCGTTCGAGTACGTGAGCGGCGATACCGCTCCGCCCCCGGCGCCGGCCTCGCTGGCCCTGCAGGCGGCCGTCGCCAGCCGCACCGTGACGCTGTCGTGGCAGGCCACGGGTGCCACGCTGGCCGGACCGGTGGACCTCGAAGCCCGCAGCCGGCCGGCTGGACACATCGTGGCGCAGGCGACGTTTGGTGGCGCGCACGTCGTCGTACCCGGAGTGCCAGACGGGGCGTACTACGTGCGGGTGTCGAGCGCCACTGCCGCCGGGGCGCGGTTGACGTCGAACCAGGTACGGGTGGTCGTCGGCACGCCGTGCGAGCCACCTGATACGCCGGCAGGCCTCGGGGCGATCGTGAGCGCCGGTGTCGTGCGCTTGCAGTGGCGGCTGACAGGGCCTGTCGCGAGCACCGTGGAACTGGCCGTGGGCTACGCGCCGGCGCAGACGGCGATCGGACCGGTGGCGGTCGGCGTCACGCCACTCGTGGTCGCGGCTCCGCCCGGCCGGTACTTCGTGCGGGCCAGGGCCAGGAATGCCTGCGGCGTCAGCCCGTTCACCGCAGACATCGACGTGCTGGTGTAAACGCCGCGGATCGGCGTGGCAGGGGCTAAGGTCCCATATTCCCCGCCGATTGTGCGGCGAATAGACGCCGCATTCACCGCATATGTTGCGGTGAATGACTGTGTGGCCCCATCCTCCTCAGCGTTGCGCATGTACGACCAACGACGCTGCACTCCGGAGGTCCGTGCCATGTTTCGCCCCCTGACCAAGTCCTTTGTTCTCAGTCTGATCCTCGTGTTCTGCGGCTTCGTGCCGTCGTTCGCGCAGCCCTATTTCGAGCGCAGCCAGGTCATCCAGAACCCGGTGCCGCCGGAGTCGGGCTACGCCGCGGACGTCGACGTGGACGGCGACTGGATGGTCGTGGCCGCGGCGAGCGACAGCGCCGCCTACGTGTACCGGAGGTCGGGCACGACCTGGACGCAGTTCACCCGGCTGACCTGTCCCGTGGCGTCGTGCAGCCGTCAGTCCCCAGACCGCGGCTTCGGCGGGTCGGTGGCGGTGGACGGCAACACGCTGGTGGTCTCCATCGATGCCAATCTCGGGTCGCCGGCGTGGCTCGGACGGCTCTACGTCTACACCTGGACGGGCGCGGCGTGGGCGTTCGAGATCGAGCTCTCACCGCCGGCCGGCTACAACTTCGGCGGCGGGCTCGCTCTCGACGGCGACTACCTGCTGACCACCGGCTCCGACAACACGACACAGAACAACATGGGCTGGACGACCTTCGTGTTCACGCGCAGCGGCAGTGCGTGGATCCGCAGCGAACTCACCGTGCCCGGCCGATCGGCGTCGGCGGAAGATCTGTTCGGCCTGGCCGTCAGCATCTCGGGCGACACGGCCTGTGTCGGCGCGCCCGCGCCCAGCCCGAGTCCCGGCGCGGTCTACATGTTCCGCCGCACGGGCAGCACATGGGCCGTGGAAGGATCGCCGCTCGTGCCGGTAAACACGGCCGGCGCCCGCATCGGCTCGAACTGTTCGGTGGACGGCAACACCGTCGCGATCGGCGTCGAGCGCCTGATCGTGAGTGGCCAGGGCAACACGGGACGTACCTACATCTATCAGCGCACCGGCACCACGTGGGCGCTGGCACAGACGCTCGTGCCGAACACCGCGAACGCCGTATTCGGGAAGTCGGTGGCGCTGTCGGGCAACGGCCTGGTGGTGGGCGCCCCCGGCGACTTCCAGCATCCGCCGCAGGCGGTCTTCTTCGCGCGCGAAAGCGGCACCTGGGTGGAACGCCTGCGCAGTGACTCGCCCATCCCGTCCACGACCAGCAACACCGTCCGCTTCGGCGATACGGCGGCAACGGACGGAGCGACCTACGTCGTGGGTGCACCCAACGTGTCGACGTCGAGCCCGGGCGCGGTGGCCACCTACATCCCGAGCACGACGCCGCCCGTCTCGGGCCCTCCGGGCGCGCCTGAGTCGGTGCAGGCCTCGGTCAGCGGCAACGCGCTGTCGCTCACGTGGGCCGCACCCGGCATCGGCGCCCCGGTCACGAGCTACACGCTGCTCGCGCGTCTCGCACCGGGCGGCCCGGTGGTGGCGACGTTGCCGGTCGGCGCGGTGACGACCTTCGGGATCACGGCACCCAACGGGACGTTCGTCATCAGCCTCACCGCCACCAACGCGTTCGGCACGGGGCCGGAATCCACGGCCGTCACGGTCACGCTGCCGGCGGCGGCGCCCGTACCGGGCGCACCCACCGGGCTGGCAGTGAGCGCGGTGGGCTCGACGGCCACATTCACATGGAATGCGCCCACCTCCGGCGGCACGCCGACGGGTTACACGCTGCTGGCCGGCTTGACGCCTGGGTTCGCGACGCCCTTCGCGGCGCTGCCGCTGCCTGTGTCGCCGCGGTCCTTCACTGTGCCGGGCGTGCCGCCCGGCGTGTACTACGTGCGCCTCGTGGCCATTAACGCTGGTGGCGCCAGTGCGCCGTCGAACGAGGTGACGCTGACGGTCACGGCCCCCGCCGCGCCGGCAGCGCCCACGATGAACGCGCCCGTCGTGTCGGGCAGCACGGTGAACTTCTCGTGGACGCCCGGCGCGGGCGGTGGCGCACCCACCTCGTATCTGCTCCTGGCATCTGTGACGCCAGGCGGACCGGTGATCGCGTCGTTGCCCGTGGCTGGCGCGAGCATCAGCGTGCCGGGTGTGCCGAGCGGCACCTACTACGTGCGGGTGAGCGGCGTGAACAGTGTGGGCGCCGGGCCGGCGTCAAACTCCGTCACCGTCGTCGTCCCGTAACCGCGCACGCACATTGTGGTCCGCGTCGCTCAACCCATCCACGCGAAGAGCATTCCAAGGGCGACCGCTGTGGCGGCCAGCATCGTGACGCTCTTCGCGGCCCAGGCGACGCCGCGGCTGAACAGCCAGCCGACCCGCTGCACCATCCGCCGTCGATGGCGCCAATACATCAGGTGCAACACGAGGGCCGCCACGACGGTGAGGACGACCCACACATCCGGTGTGCCGATCGTGGAGCGCACCGCGTCGATGACCACCGCCGTCACCGCCATGGGCAACTCACCCAATCGCGCGGGCGGCGGGACGCCCTTCGCCTCTGCGGGGTGCCGCAAGGCCCACACCGCGGTGGCCCATACGAGCGACGTGGCCATCGACACGGCCAGCGCCGATGGCAGCACCGTCATCATGTAGCGATAGCCGCCGCCGACGAGCAGGACGGCCGCCACGCCGTACACCGGATGCAGATGTAGTCCCAACGGCGCGATGCGTGGCGAACCGCTGACCACAACGCCGGCGAGCAGGCCGAGGGCAACCATCCAGACGTAGATCGGCAACGCCGACGGGTACCTGTTCTTGGTGCATCCCGGGATCGCCGGCTTCCAGCATCACGCCAACGTCGGCCGTCAGCCGGGGTGTGACGAGCGCCCGATCCCGTCGCCCGAGGTGAGCTTCGAGATCGTGCCCTGAGCAGTGGGTCGGAAGCACCGAGCGTGGCTGGCCGTGCTTCACGCTCGATGCCTGGTGGATTCGTTCGCGTTCACGCACCACGGGCTCGAGCGCGAACGGGCGTCGTCATGCGAATTCCGAGCGGGCGCTAGTGTCGGCCAGGGCGTTTGCGGGTCGCCACATACAGGTCGTTCACCGTACCCGTCTCGGGATCCGGCCGGCTGGAACCGAAATACAGGCGCTCGCCGTCGCGCGAGATGGTCGGCCTCGACTGGGTGTAGCCCTCGATGTTGACACTGGAATCGAGCCGCCGCGGTTCCGACCATGGCTTGAACACGCTCGTGCGCGTCGCCGTGTAGATCTGCGGAGGCCCGCCGTCGCGCGTCGAGTCGAAGAAGATCTCCAGGCCGTCCTTGCCCACGGTGGGCCGTGAATCCTGCAGTCCGCTGTTCAGCTCGGCGACCGGCTCCGCGCTGCTCCACGTGCCATCGTCCTTGAGCGTGCTGACGAAGATGTCGTGGGTGCCGAGACGGTTGCTCGAGAAGTACAACCGCGTGCGGCCGTGCTCCTGGACGAGGGACGGCGAGAACTCTTCGAACCCGCTGTTGACGTCGCAGCCGAGGTGCTGCGGCGCCAGCCAGACGCCATCGGGCTGCAGCCTCGAATAGTAGATGTCGGGATTGTTGGCGGCCCCGCCGCACTGATTGCCCCGGGCGCTCACGAAGAGCAGCTGATTGCCAGGCAGCGGGGTTGGGCAGAAGTCGTTGGCGAGGGAGTTCACTGGTTCACCGACGTTGACCGGGGCCCCCCACGGACTCTGACGGTTCGGCCGGAACGCCACCCAGATGTCGTTGGTGCCCGGTCCGAAGCCACCGGCACGGTTCGAGGCGAAGAACAGCATGTGGCCATCCGGCGACTCGATCGGGCAGCCCTCGCCCGCGGCGGTGTTGATGCCGAGACGGCCGCCTGGGTCGACACTCGTGGCCTGTCCCCATTGCCGGCCGCGAGCCGAGTGCGCGGACGACTGCGCGGGCGACTGGGCGGCCAAGGGCAGGACGAGCGTGCCGAGCAGCAGGGTTGCGCCCGCCAGCGCCACGCCTGCAGGGCCCCGAGCAATGGACCGCAACCGGTTGATACTATCGACGCGTTCGATCTTCACAGGGTTCATGACGTCTCTCCAGTCCTGTCGGCACCCGCCACCACGGCGTGCTGCCGACGTCGACTCAGCGTGCGACGCCGCGGCCTGGAAGTCGTGGGAGTTCAAGGGGAATTCCAGGGGATCTCGAGGACGCCATGATCGTGCGCTTCCGGTGTTTCGTGCTCGACACACCGCGCCGGCAGCTGCGCGGCGACGACGGCGTGCGGCATCTCACACCCAAGGCCTTCGATCTGCTGGCGCTGCTGGTGCGGGAAGCGCCGCGCGTGGTGCCGAAGCAGGAACTGCACGAGCGGCTCTGGCCCGATGCCCATGTGACCGATGCCACACTGGTCGGGCTCGTCAAGGAGGTGCGGCGGGTGCTCGACGACCACGACGCCGATGCCCCGATCATCCGAACCGCGCACCGCGTCGGCTACGCCTTCGCTGCGGACGTCGCGGCGGCCGCATCCTCTGGTCCGGTCGTTCCTGACAGCAAGTACTGGCTGATGTTCGACGAACACCAGATACTGCTCGTCGAAGGGGAGAACGTGGTCGGGCGGGATCCGGCGTCGGGCGTGCACGTGGATCATGCCGGCGTGTCACGCCGGCATGCCCGGATCACCGTGACCGGCGACGACGCCCGAATCGAGGATCTGGGCAGCAAGAACGGCACCACGGTTGGGGGAACGCCGGTGGCCGGCGCCGTGGCGTTGCGAGACCGGGATCGGTGCGCGTTCGGCCCCGTGGTCGCGGTCTTCCGTGCGTGGCGTGGCGATGGCTCGCCCCTGACGCAGGCCCGAGCCTCGAACATCTCGTGATGCGGGCGTTTGGTGCGAGGGGAACTACGCGCGCTTGGTCGTCACTTCGAGCCCGAGCTTCGCGGCCACGTCGCGAGCGGTGCCCTTGAAGTGGCCGCATTTCCCCACCGCCTCGGGGACGAGCAGATTCCGTACGCACAGATGGCGCCGTTCAATTTAGGATGCTGGCGTGACTCGACCCTTCGTACTCGGCCTGGCCGCAGCATTGCTCGGCCTGCACCTCCTCACCCCGTCCGTTGACGCGCAGCAGTCGGCAGGCGACCGCCGCACCTGGCTCGCGCCCGGCCAGGCCACGAGCGACGATCCCCGTCGCGTACCCATGCCCGACCCGCCCGCGCCCACGACCACGCTCGTCGTGCGCAACGGCCGCGTGTTCGATGGCACCGGCAGCGCCGCGCGTCCAGCCACGGTGGTCATCCGCGGCAATCGCATCGACCGGATTCTGCCGGCCAACGCGCCCCCGGGCAGCTGGCCGGCCGACGCGCAGATCGTGGACGCCAGCGGCCGCACGGTGATGCCCGGCCTCATCGATCTGCACACGCACCTGACCTACTTCGAACCGGGCGTCTCGGTAGAGACGGACGCAGACCTCGGCGACGCCACACTGCGTGGCGCCGAGCGGCTGCGCTTCTTCCTCGAAAGTGGCATCACCTCCGTGCGCGACGTCGCCAGCAGCGGCACGGCGCCCTTCACGCTGAAGCGCTGGGTCGCGCAGCGGCGCATCCCCGGTCCACGCGTGTTCGCCGCCGGCCGCCTCATCACGGGCCTCGGCGGCCACGGCGGCGAAGGCCGCACGCCGAAGGCCTATGGCTTCGACGCGGTGCGCGAGGCCAGCGGGCCCGACGACTGGCGCGAAGCCGTGCGCGAGCAGTTCAAAGCCGGCGCCGACCTCATCAAGTTCGCCAGCCACTACTCGAAGGCAGAGATCGCCGCCGGCATCGAGGAAGCGCACGCGCTGGGCCTCAAGACCACGGTGGATGCCGAGGGCTTCTACATTCAGTGGGCCGTGGAGGCCGGCATCGACACCGTGGAGCATCCGCTGCCGCGCACCGCCGATACCGTGGCGCTCATGGCAAAGAAGGGCGTGGCCTCGGTGCCGACGATCGTGCCCTACGACTACATCTTCGACCAGATGGGCGGCTACTTCGGCTCCACCTCGCGCCGCTTCGACTTCTCGAAGCAGTCCACGCGGGCGATGCTGAAATCGATGAAAGATGCCGGCATCACGCTGGGCATCGGCACGGACCTGGTGTTCGACTGGTTCCGCTATATGCCGGAGCCCTACCTGACCGAAGCGCGCGAGTTCGTGGCGGCCGGCTATACGCCGGCACAGGTGCTGGGCATCGCCACGAAGACCAACGCGCAGATCCTGGACATGGCCGACAAGCTCGGCACGCTCGAACCCGGCAAGCTGGCGGACGTGCTCATCGTGGACGGCCAGCCGGATGTGCGCATCGACGACCTGGCGAAGGTCCACACGGTGATCCGCGACGGGGTGGTGGCCGTGCGCGACGGGCAGGTGGTGATTCCGCGGCACGTGCCGGTGGTGGCGCCGAAGCGGCCGTAGACGCCAGGGCTCGGGCTCTCACGCTGGCGTTGACGCGTGCCCGCCCCCACCTATGAAGTGGGTGCTAGGGCGTACATTTCGCGATGCCTACGCCCGCACCCAACGCGGCGCCCGCCGTTACCAGGACGGTGGTGCGCGTGCCGGGCGGAGTTCCCAGGTCAATGAGCGCCCAAAGGAGGGCGACCGTACCTCCCAACGCAGCACCCAAGAGGGTTCCTGTAGGTATCGAGAGGGCACACGGCAGGGCGGCAGCTCGACGCGGCTGACGCTGGGCCTCGACTTCAGCTGCCAGCCGCAGTCCGGCGTCGAGAAGCGGCTGGGGCCGGCTCAGCAACTCCCACGTCGGGCCAGCCGCGAGACCTTTCGTTGACGGCCCGTCGTTCGCGGCCACGCTCGCGGGAGTCGACCACAGGATCAGAACCACGAGTGACGCTGCCACGAGCCTGGCCGACGTTGAACAAGGGTTCATGTCGCCTCTAGGGTAGCACCTCGGGTGGCGACGCGGTTCCGGAGGCGCACGAGCGCAAGCAACAGACACTCGGGTTCTATCGGGACGTGTCGAACGAACCAGCCGTGACGGTCCGCGCGGCCGGAATCACTCCCGGTGCTGTAGCCACCGCAGTAAACGAAAACGTTCCAGCCACGCGGTCGGCGGTCGCCTCAGTGAGCGTCAAGGTGCCGCTGCTGCCCGGCATTCGTTGGCTTGCCCGCCACGATCCGGCGACGATTAGAAAGTTGTGGAGGTAGAAGTCCAGCGAGTCCGTTGTGACGCTCTGGGTGCCTGCAAGAAGCGGCGCAGACACCACAAGGGACTCGGGAGTCGACAACAGTGGAGCCGACAGAGTAAAGGATGAGGGCAGGTAGAGCGTTATGACAGCTGAATCGGACCGGGTTTGTCGGAGGGCTCTTTCAGAGAGAGGATGGAGCCCATGGCCCGACCGAGCAAGTATCCCGTCGAGTTTCGCGAGCGCGCCGTACGCCTCGTGCACGAGCATGCG
>JBIKUN010000008.1:0-58024 GCA_044347565.1 Vicinamibacterales bacterium
TCGTCTCCAAGTACTTCCGCGGCCACGTCGGCTCGCCCGAACGGGAACGTTCGGTGAAGCAGCTCATCGGCCGTGTCGTCGACACCATCACCGCCTGGGCAAAGAAGCAGGACTACTTCGCGACCCCCGACGCGTTGCAGGCCTTCAGCGACGATCTCAAGCACCTGCTGGTGCACCAGAAGGCCGCCTTCAACAGCCCGGTGTGGTTCAACTGCGGCTTCGAGAAGGCGCCGCAGTGCTCGGCCTGCTTCATCAACTCGGTCGACGACACGATGGACTCGATCCTCGGGCTCGCCAAGACCGAGGGCATGCTGTTCAAGTACGGCTCCGGCACCGGCAGCAACCTCTCGGCGATCCGCTCGTCGAAGGAACTGCTGGCCGGCGGCGGCACGGCCTCGGGCCCGGTGTCGTTCATGAAGGGCTTCGACGCGTTCGCCGGCGTCATCAAGTCGGGCGGCAAGACGCGCCGCGCCGCCAAGATGGTGATCCTCAACGCCGAGCACCCCGACATCGTCGAGTTCATCAACTGCAAGGTCGAGGAAGAGAAGAAGGCCTGGGCGCTCATCGATCAGGGCTACGACGGCTCGTTCAACGGCGTCGCCTATTCCTCGGTGTTCTTCCAGAACTCGAACAACTCGGTGCGCGTGACCGACGAGTTCATGCGCGCCGTGCTCGACGACGGCGTGTGGCAGACCAGGGCCGTGACCAACGGCGACGTGGTCGACACCTACAAGGCGCGCGATCTCATGCGCTCCATCGCCGAAGGCACCTGGGTGTGCGGCGATCCCGGCATGCAGTTCGACACCACGGTGAACGAGTGGCACACGAGCCCCAACACCGCGCGCATCAACGCCAGCAACCCCTGCTCCGAGTACATGTTCCTCGATGACTCGGCCTGCAACCTGGCGTCGATCAACCTGATGAAGTTCGTGAAGGACGACGGCGAGTTCGACGTCGACGGCTTCAAGGCCGCCTGCCGCACGCTCATCACCGCCCAGGAGATCCTGGTCGACAACTCGAGCTACCCGACCAAGGCGATCGAGAAGAACAGCCACGCCTACCGTCCGCTCGGCCTCGGCTACGCCAACCTCGGCGCGCTGCTGATGTCGCGCGGCCTGCCCTACGACAGCGACACCGGCCGCGACTACGCCGGCGCCATCACGGCGGTCATGACCGGCGAGGCCTACGCCCAGAGCGCGCGCGTGGCGCGCGATCACGGCGGTCCGTTCGCCGGCTACGCCGCCAACCGCGAGCCGTTCCTGCGCGTGATGCGCAAGCACCGCGATTCCATCAAGGGCATCAACCAGAAGAACGTGCCGGCCGACCTCTACGCCGGCGCGAAGCAGTCGTGGGACGAAGCCGTCGAACTCGGCGAAGACTTCGGCTACCGCAACGCGCAGGCCACCGTGCTCGCGCCCACCGGCACCATCGGCTTCATGATGGACTGCGACACCACGGGCGTCGAGCCCGACATCGCGCTCGTCAAGTACAAGAAGCTGGTTGGCGGCGGGATGATGAAGATCGTCAACCAGACCGTGCCGATGGCCCTCAGGAAGCTGGGCTACACGCAGGCGCAGGTGGCCGACATCATCCAGTTCATCGACGAACAGGAGACGATCGAAGGCGCGCCGCACCTGCTCGAGCGCGACCTGCCGGTGTTCGACTGCGCCTTCAAGGCGGCCAACGGCGAACGGTCCATCCACTACATGGGCCACATCAAGATGATGGGCGCCACGCAGCCGTTCATCTCGGGCGCCATCAGCAAGACGGTGAACGTGCCGAAGGATGCCTCGGTCGAAGAGATCGAGCAGGCCTACCTCGAGAGCTGGCGCCTCGGCGCCAAGGCCATCTCGATCTACCGCGACGGCAGCAAGCGCTCGCAGCCGCTCAACACCACCAAGGACAGCCAGGCCGCGGTGACCGCGCCGAAGGAAGCGATCGATGCGGCCGTGGCCGCCGCGCTCGCCGCCCGCACGCCGGTGCGCCGCAAGCTGCCGGATGAGCGTCAGGCGATCACGCACAAGTTCGACATCGCCGGCCACGAGGGCTACATCACGGTGGGCCTCTTCGAAGACGGCATGCCGGGCGAGATCTTCCTGGTGATGGCGAAGGAAGGCTCGACGATCTCGGGCTTCGCCGATGCTTTCGCCCAGGCGATCAGCTACGCGCTGCAGTACGGCGTGCCGCTCAGCTCGCTCGTGGACAAGTTCAGCCACGTCCGCTTCGAGCCGTCGGGCATGACGCGCAACCCGGATGTGCGCTTCGCCAAGTCGATCGTCGACTACATCTTCCGCTGGATGGCGTCGAAGTTCCTGTCGCCGGAAGCGCAGTTCGCCGCCGGCGTGAACAACCGCGACGAAGCGGTGTCGGCCACGGCGACGGTGACCGAAACGGTGAGCAAGTCGGTGTCGGTCGAGATGTCGGTGACCGTGCCGGCGCCGCCTGTGAAGACGAAGTCGGCGTTCGCCGCCATGCAGAACCAGGAAGACGCGCCGCCGTGCAGCACGTGCGGCTCGATCATGGTGCGCAGCGGCGCCTGCTACAAGTGCAGCAACTGCGGCACGACGAGCGGCTGCGCGTAACGACAGCCGGGACTGGCGCCGGCGAGGAGACTGGCCCCAGCAAGTAGTGCCAGGGGCCTGTCCCCGACACTACGGGTCCCGATGAACAACCGCACGGGCGGGGTGGAGCAATCCATCCCGCCCGTTGTCGTATCCGGCGAAGACGGTGCGCCGGCGACAGCCGTGGCGGGCCAGATCCGAGACGAAGACCGGCGCGCGGAGGTCCCTGCGAACCCGCTCGATGGCCCGCGGTATTCGGCCGTTCGAGCACCTCGGGTGGCCCGCCGCCCGACCCGTGCCGCCTCGATCAGTTGGCCCGTGAGCACACCGCGTGCCATGCTGGCGGAGTGGAACCACCCCTTCTCCTTCCTGCCCTCGCTTTCGCTGTCGACGGCCTGTGCAGGGCGTACCCGCGGCGGGCGGCTCCTTGAGGGTCGTTGCTCACGACAGCCGCATCGCGGCCGAGGAGGATCCACCACACTTGCGGCCGGCCGTCCTTTTCCTGGGGCCGTCGTGGTGGCCCAAGGCAGCCGGGCCCGCTGCGAACGGGTCCGCGACACCGTCAACGTCCTCGGTCATTCGGCTCAGGAGGCCCCGTATGAGGCGTGAGGCGCGATGCCTGTTCGTCTTCACGATCGTGGCCTTGCTGGTCGGATGCCGGCGGGACAGCGCACCCGACGCGAGTCGTCGACCCGCCCCCGCGAACGGAGCGTGGCCCGACGTCGAGGACGTGGTCGCGCAGCTCGAAGGGCATCACTGCCGCTACAGCGTGCAGGTCCTCGGCGAGTGTGCCCCCCGGCCGACGCGCGGGTTCTTCGACTACCTCTTCACCCGTCACGACGACCGCTGGACCTGCCCGACCGGCGCCGCGCGCTGCCTCGCAAAGATGGGCCCCGCTGCGGCCGCCGCCGTGCCGGCGCTCATCCGCGCACTCGAGCAGGGCCCTCCCGACTACGACACGGGCGACGGCGTGATCCCCGTCCGCAGCTCGGTCATCGAGGCGCTGGGCAGGAGCGGCGACGCGCGCGCGGTGGCGCCGCTGGGCCGGGCCGTTTCGGAGCCGTCGTACACCGTCGCCGCGCTCGGGGCGCTCGGGGACCTGGGGCCGCTCGCGCAGGGGCAGGCCGCAGTGGTCGCGTCCGTGCTCGAGGCCCGCATCGCGGACACGGAGGGTCGCGCCAGGACCTGCGCCGAGGCGGTGCGGCAGTATGACGACTTCCTCGCGAACGATGCGGTGGTCGAGCGCCTCAAGGCCGCGCACCCGGAGGAGACCCGGTTCCTCGTCTCACCTGCCGAGCATGACGCCGCTCTCCGCGCGCTGGACCGCAGCACGGACACTTACATCCGGGGCCGCGAGGGCCGCTGCCGCGATCTCGTCGGCGATGCGGCGGTGGAGGCGCTCGCAGCGATCGAGTGCGAGACCTGCCCCGCGCAGATCGTCGGGGCGCTGCGCGAGCCGTCGGTGGCGTGGCAGGCAGCGTGGGAGCTCGCTCGAATGAAGTCGCTTCCCGAGGGCGCGGAGCAGGCGCTGCGGGCGGTGCGGGCATCCGATCGGCACGGGCCGTCTGCGAAGGACGCCGCCCGGCAGGCCCTCGAGGCGCAGGCCCGGAAAGCGAAGGCGCGATGACCTGCGAGCGCGACGGATCGGCCGCCGCAGCCGGACCTGGCGGGGAGGGGGCAGGGGGGCAGCGTTGTCTCCGGCCCGCGATACCGCGCCAGCCGGCATTCGGATGATATGCGTGACCCGGGCCCGACGGGGTCGGCTCACCGTGAATCGGCGCTGCCGCCCGTTGGCCATCAGAACGGTGGGCGTGCCGTCAGTCTCGCCTCCGAGCCCGGACTCGCGGGTAACATCTGCGCTGTGCCTCTTCACGTCGACACGCCCCTCATCGAATCCCACTCGCTGAGCCTGGCCTCGGGCCGGCGGATCTTCCTCAAGCTCGACGCGCTGCAGCCCTCCGGCTCGTTCAAGCTGCGCGGCATCGGGCACGCGTGCGAGGTGCATCACGCGCGCGGGGCGCGCGGGTTCGTGTCGTCGTCGGGCGGCAACGCCGGGCTCGCCGTAGCGTATGCCGGGCGGCGGCTGGGCGTGCCGGTCACGGTCGTGGTGCCCGAGAGTTCCACCAGCACGGCGCGGGCGCTCCTCGCGCGCGAGCAGGCGGAGGTCATCGTGCACGGCGCCTCGTGGCAGGAGGCCAACGAGCTGGCGCTCTCGCGCGTGCGCGCCACGGAGGCGTTCATTCACCCGTTCGACGACCCGCTGCTCTGGCACGGGCACGCGTCGATGATCGACGAGGTCGTGGCGGCGGGCCTCACGTTCGACGCGGTCGTCGTCTCGGTCGGCGGCGGCGGGCTGATGTGCGGCGTGGCGGAAGGCCTGCGGCGGCATGGGCTGGACCACGCGCCGATCGTGGCCGTCGAGACCACCGGCGCGGCCTCGCTCAGGGCCGCCCTCGACGCCGGCGAGCTCGTGACCCTCGACGCCATCACCAGCGTGGCCACGTCCCTTGGCGCGCGGCGCGTGGCGGCGCGGGCGCTGCAGTGGGCGCAGGAGCGGCCCGTGCAGAGCGTGATCGTGTCGGACGCCGAGGCCCTCGAGGCCTGCGAGCGCTTTCTCGCGGATCACCGGATGCTCGTCGAGCCGGCCTGCGGCGCCAGTCTCGCGCTGGCGTGTGGCCCGCACGAGGCGCTCGCCGCTTTCGAGCGTGTGCTCGTCATCGCCTGTGGCGGCGCCACCGCTACGATCGACCAGATCCGCCGCTGGGCCCGGCCGGAGGCCGCCGCGGGTCTATGATGCCGTCATGACACAACGACGGCTGGTGGTGACGGGCGCAAGTCAGGGCATCGGGGCGGCGCTGGTGGAACAGGCGCGGGCGGCGGGACACCAGGTGACCTTCACGGGCCGCGATCGGGCGCGGGTGGAGGCATTGGCCGCGAAGACCGGCGCGCACGGCCTCGTGGCGGATATCACGACCGGCGACGACAACCAGCGCACAGTCGAAACGGCCCTGGCGCGCATGGGCGGTGTCGACGTGCTCGTGAACAACGCCGGCTACGCCTATCGGGCCGAGATCGGCGCCCTCGACGTGGCCGCCATGCGCACGATGTTCGAGACCAATGTCTTCGGCCTCGTGGACCTGACGAACCGCGTCGTGCCGCACATGAAGGCGCAGGCCCTCGGCGACATCATCAACGTCGCGTCCACGTCCGGGATGAAGGGCGCGCCGGGCGGCACCGCCTACAGCGGCAGCAAGTGGGCCGTGCGCGGCATCACGCAGTGCTGGCAGGCGGAGCTGCGGCCGTTCAACATCCGCGTCGGCTGTATCTGTCCGTCGGAGGTGCAGACGAACTTCGGCGGGCGCGGCGGCCGCAACAACCCGAACAAGCTCTACGCCGACGACATCGCCGCCACGATTCTGGCCGGCGTGCATCTGCCGCAGCGCGTGTTGTGGACGGAGCTGGCCGTCTTCGCGACGAATCCCTGGAAGGAAGACTGAGCGCGCGGTCTCCGCTCTCGAGTGATGCCGGTCGTATCCGCCTACCCGCCCCCCGGCGCGTTCGGCCCGACCGGGTCCGGCATCACCCGGGAGCGACGGCCGTGGCCACCAATTGCGCCATCACGTCCTCGAGGATGATCTCGAGTTCGGCGATGGCGATCTCCGACATCCCGAGCGTGGCGGCTTCGCGCACCGCGCCGAGGACGAGTTCCGGCTGCGGCCTGAGGCCGATGCCCACCTTGTTGCAGGCATGGTTGGCCAGGCGCACGATCTGCAGCGGGATGTTGGCCGGATCGGGCACGTCCACGTGGTGGTCGCGCACGATCGTCTGGAAGACTTCCGGCAGATGCCACGAGACGAGCAGGCGGTGCCCCACTTCGGCGTGGGCGTTGTCGAGCATCTCGCGGATGAGTTCCGGCGAGACGGCGGCGTACTCGGGCTCGCCGGCCATGTCGTCGAGCACGCGCAGCAGGAACAGCTTGCCGATGTCGTGCACGAGCGCGCCGATGAACACCGTCTCGCCGTGTTGCGGGAATCGGACCTTGCGCGAGATCCACTCGGCGGCCAGTGCGCAGGCCGACGCGTGGTGCCACAGGTCGCGCATCAGGTCGGCGATTGCGGGCCGGCGGGCGTTGTAGCGGCTCTTCTCCGTGGCCAGGAACACGAGGTTCGCCACCCGCTGCAGGCCCAGCCGCAGCACCGCCGCGCGGATGCTCGAGACTTCGGAGAGACCGCCGAAGAACGCCGAGTTGGCGGCGCGCAGCACCTCGGCCACGAGCGCCGGGTCGGATTCGATGGCGCGCTCGATCTCGCTGATGTCGTAGCGCTCCTCGCGCGACGCGTTCTGCACCTTCAGCGCCACGTCACTGAAGACGGGCAGGGTGATCTGGCGCTTCTCCGCGAAGGCCAGGGCCTGATCGAGCAGGGAGAGGTCGTCGCTCATGCGTTCACTCCGAGCAGGCGGTGCAGCTCGCTGACCGGGCGGGGCCGCGACAGGCGCGGCAACTGCCGGATGAGTTCCTCGAAGCTCGTCAGGCCGGCCGCCGCCTTCACGATGCCGTCTTCGATGAGGGTCACAAGGCCGCTCGCCTCCACGCAGACGCGGCGGATCTCGTACGCCGTCCTGCGCGAGAGCAGGGCGTCGCGCACCGTGTCATTCAGCACCAGCACTTCGAACACGGCGACGCGGCCCTTGTAGCCGATGTGGCGGCAGGCCGGGCAGCCGGTGCCGCGGGCAAAGGTCAGGCCGGCCGCTTCGGCCGGCTGGTAGCCGAGGCGCGCCAGCTCGTTCGGCGTGAGCACGTGTGTCTCGGCGCAGTGCGGGCAGACGCGGCGCACAAGGCGCTGCGCGACGACGCTCACGACCGTGGACGAGATGAGGAAGGCCTCGATGTTCATGTTGAGCAGGCGGATGAGGCCGCCGATCGAGTCTTCCGTGTGGAAGGTCGTGAGCACCTTGTGGCCGGTGAGCGCGGCATTGATGGCCACTTCGGCCGAGAACTGATCGCGGATCTCGCCGATGACGATGACGTCCGGGTCCTGCTGCGCGATGTGCTTCAGCGTCTCGGCGTAGGAGACGTTGATCTTCGGATTGATCGAACACTGCGAGATGCCGTCAATCATGTATTCGACGGGATCTTCGGCGGTGATGATGCTGGTGCTGGCGTCGTTCAGGTAGTTGACGGCGGCGTAGAGCGTCGTCGTCTTGCCCGAGCCGGTGGGGCCGGTCACCATGACGACGCCGCTCGGCGCGTCGAGGGCGTCGCGCTGCAGCGCTTCGAGCATGCGCGGCGCCATGCCGATGTCGCGGATCGTGAGCAGTGTGTCGCGGTTGTTGAGCAGCCGCATCACGACCTTCTCGCCGTGAATCGTGGCGTAGATCGAGACGCGGATGTCCACCGTGCCGCGCCAGGTCTCGTACTGGATGCGGCCGTCCTGATGGCGGCGGCGTTCGGCGATGTCGGCGCCGGCCATCATCTTGATGTGCCCGATCATCGCCACGGCCTTGTCGTTCGGCACGTCGTCGTGCAGCACCATCACGCCGTCCTGGCGGAAGCGGATGCGCAGCCGTTCGCGGCCCGGCTCGAAGTGGATGTCGCTCACGCGATTGGCCAGCGCCGCATCGAGCACGCCGTTCACGAGCGCGCCCGCGCCGCCGCCGTCCACCGCTGGCGACGCCACGGCGACACTGGCGAGCAGGTCCTTCTCGGCGCGGCCGATGGCGGCCATCACGCTCTTGCGGGCGCCGATGCCGACGATGAGGTCGTGGCCGAAGTGCTTGCGCGCCAGCTCGAGATGCTGCCTGTTCGCCGGGTCGGCGAAGACCACAAGCGTGCGCTCGCCGTCGCGGCGCACCGGCAGGAAGCCGTTCGCCCTGTACGTCGAGATCGGCGCGCGCTTGAGCAGCGGCACCTCGAAGGCCATCGTGTCGGCGAAGACCGGCGTCAGGTCGAGCAGGTCGGCCTGCGCCGCCACGACGTCGGCGGCGTTGACGAAGTGGTTGTCGACCAGGATGTCTGCGACCGGCGTGTGCGGATGTTCCCGCTGCTGGGCGAGCGCGAGCTGCAGTTCGTGCGGTTCGAGCCGGCCCAGTTCGACGAGCACTTCGCCGAGCGGCGCGTCGACCTTGCCCGTGCGGAGGGCGCCGCGGACCTGTGCCTCGGTCGCGAGCTTCAGCTCGATGAGCACCGAGGACAGCGTGCGTGAGGCGGCGACCTTCTTGTGGATACGCGAGGCCAGGGCCAGCTGCTCGGCCGTGATCACGCCGTTGTCCACGAGCACGCCGGCGACCCGCAGACCCACGGACAGCGTGGTGTCGGGCGGCGCCGGCAGAGGGGCTGCCGGGCGGGGCGAAGCGTTTGGCAGGGTGCCCATGGTCCTCGGATACTTCCGGACCCAGAATCGGCCCTCAGGCGTGGGGCTTGAACGTCGGTGGACCGATACCGGCGCGGCGTGCAGCCGCGTGCGGAATGCGGTTACTGCGGGCCGGGGCCCGGCACGAGCCGGCCGCCGGTGAGGAACCGGTGGTAGTCACGATACTCCGTCGTCACACGCATGCGCGGCGCGCCGCCGCCCTGCGTGATGCGCAGCGATGTCGACGAGACGGGCAGCACCAGGGTCTCCTCAGGATTCTCGAAGCGCATGCGCTTGAAGCGGTAGGACGTATCGAACCGCTCCACCGTCATCGTCGGGCTCGCGCCGGGGCGGCGCTGCAGAATCCTCGGCATCGGCGCGTTCGCCTGGCCGACGAGGTGCTGATCGAGGCGCATGACGTCGTGGGACTCGGCATCGAGCCACAACCGGCCCCGCGAGCCGCCGCGCACGGTATAGGTGAGGCAGTCTTCGTCGTCGTCCTGCACGCTCACTTCGAGCGAGAGGGCCTCCTTCTCGCGGAAGTCGAGCAGAAGAGCGGGCCGGCCGTCGATGGAGGCCGCACCGGCGAGCGCCCAGGTGTAGTCGTCCCGTTCGTCCGGCAGCAGCATCGAGAGCACCTGCGGTTCGGTGTCGTGGCGTTCGGGCGTCGTGCAGTTGTTGCGGTCGTTCCTGCGCGGCTTGTGGCCGTTGACCTTCATCACCTGACGCATGGCGCGGGCTTCGGACGCGCCGCCGGCGTCGCCGTCCCACGACACCCGCAGTTCGGATTCGACGGTGCGGCCGAAGCCGTCGCCGGAGAGGCCATAACTCAGGGGCTGGACGTGCACCCGTTCGGTGCAGACGAGGCTCTGCGCACGCTCGAAGAAGTCCTTCACGCGCGCGGTCGCCCGCTCGAGCGTGGCGGTCACGTCCGGAGCGGTAGCCGCGGGCGCGCGCTGCTCGGCGCGCGGCACGGCGGCCGCGCCGACCAGGAGCAGCGTCGTGGCGCCGAGCGCGGCAAGTGACGAGCGGCGGAGCGTGCCGGACATGACGGGTGCGGGCGAATTATAGCGAGAGCCGTGTGTCGTGTGTCACCATGTTCCAGCCCGCCTCGATGTCCGTTCCGCCTGTCTCCACCCCGGCCGTACCGCCCGGCGCCACCCGTCTCGAAGAGGTCCTCGAGCGCACCTGGGGCTACACCTCCTTCCGCCCGCTGCAGCGGGAGGCGATGGACGCCATCCTGGCGCGCCGTGACTCGCTCGTCGTCATGCCGACGGGCGCCGGCAAGTCCATCTGCTTCCAGGCCCCCGCCCTTGTGGCCGACGGCCTGGCGCTCGTGGTCTCGCCCCTCATCTCGCTGATGAAGGATCAGGTCGACACCCTGGTCGGGAACGGCGTGGCCGCGGCCTGCTACAACAGCGCGCTCTCGTCGGAACAGAAGGCGCGGGTCATGGACGACCTGCGCGAGGGGCGCATCAGGCTCCTCTATGTTTCCCCCGAGCGGCTGGTGGGCGAGGGGGCCGAAGGGTTCCTGCGCCGCGTTGCCGCCGGCGCCGCCCGCGTGGGCTTCATCGCCGTGGACGAAGCGCACTGCATCAGTCAGTGGGGGCACGACTTCCGGCCCGAGTACCGCCAGCTTGCCCGGCTGCGCGAGTTCTTCCCCGGCGTCAGCCTGCACGCGTTCACGGCCACCGCCACGGCGCGCGTGCGGCGCGACATCACCGAGCAGCTGGCGCTGCAGGCGCCGGTCGAACTCGTCGGCTCCTTCGACCGCCCGAACCTGACCTACCGTGTGCTGCCGCGCGCCTCGCTCAAGACGCAGATCCTCGACGTGCTGAAGCGCCACGGCGGGGAAGCCGGCATCGTCTATTGCTCCTCCCGCAAGGACGTCGATCAGCTCGCCGCGTGGATGCAGGGGCAGGGCCTCCGCGCCGTGCCGTACCATGCCGGCCTGTCGGACCAAGAGCGCCATCGGCATCAGGACGCGTTCCTCGACGAACACGCCGACGTCGTCGTGGCCACCGTGGCCTTCGGCATGGGCATCGATCGCTCGGACGTGCGCTACGTGATCCACGCCGGCGCGCCGCAGTCGCTCGAGCACTACCAGCAGGAATCCGGCCGCGCCGGCCGCGACGGTCTCGAAGCCGAATGTGTGCTCATCGTCTCGGGCGCGGACTTCCTCAAGTGGCGGCAGATGCTCGAACGCAGCGGCGAGATGAACGACCAGAAGCGCCAGCTCCTGCGCGATATCGAACGCTACGCCTCCGGCGTGGGCTGCCGCCACAAACATCTGCTGGCGCATTTCGGCGAGCGCTATGGCAGGGACGATTGCGGCGCCTGCGACTTCTGTCTCGGCGAGCTCGAGTCGGTGGGCGAGCCGGTGACCGTGGCGCGCAAGATTCTGTCGTGCGTGGCGCGCGTGGGCCAGCGTTTCGGCGCCGCGCATCTCACGAACGTGCTGCGCGGCTCGGCCACCGAGCAGGTGACCGCGCGCGGCCACGACACGCTCACCACCTTCGGCCTGCTGGCCGATCAGTCGCAGGACGACGTGCGCGGCTACATCGACCAGCTGCTCGGCCGCGGCTACCTGCGCCAGACCGACGATCAGTATCCGGTGCTCGCGCTGACCGACGACGGTGTGGCGCTGCTCAAGGACGCCGGCGCGGCGCGCGACATCACGCTCGCGCGGCAGCGCAGGCCCGACCCGTCGCGCGGGCCACGGCGATCGAAGGCCGAGACGGAGGGCTGGGAGGGTGTGGACCGCGACCTCTTCGAGCGGCTGCGTGCGCTCCGCCTCACCGTGGCGCGCGGCCGCGGCGTGCCGCCCTACGTCATCTTCCACGACACGACGCTGCGCGAACTGGCGCGCACGAAGCCCTCGACGATCGAGGAACTGCGCCATGTCTACGGCGTCGGCGCGCGCAAGGCCGACGACCTCGGCGCGGCCGTGCTCGACGTGCTGCGCGGCGCGTGAGCGGGCGGGCGCCGGCGCCCGCCGCATCCGCCGGCCCGCGCCCGGGCTGCGTGCGGTAAGATCGCCGCCGTGGTTCGCCAGTATCTGCAGCTCGGGTCGCGCACGCTCGCCTACCTCGACAACGACCCCGACGGCGCCGGCAAGCCGGTGCTCGTGCTCGTGCACGCCTTTCCGCTCGGGTCGCAGATGTGGGAGCCGCAGTTCCGCGGTGCCTTCCACGGCTGGCGCATCCTGGCACCCGACCTGCGCGGCTTCGGCGGGTCCACCGACGAACGCGCCGACGGTGTGGACCCGACCATCGACGACTACGCCGAAGACGTCGCCGGGCTCATCCGCGAGGTTGCCGGCGGCCCGGTAGTCCTCGGTGGCCTGTCGCTCGGCGGCTACACCGCCTTCGCGGTGATGCGCTGCACGCCGTCGCTCGTGCGCGCGCTCGTGCTCGCCGACACCCGCGCCGGCGCCGACTCGCTCGAGGGGCGCGCCGCGCGCAGGGCCATGCTCACCGTGCTCGAACACGACGGGCCGCAGGGCGTGGCCCGCGACATGATGCCGAAACTGCTCGGTCCGACGACGCGCGAACACAATCCCGGCGCCGAGGACACCGTGCGCCTGCTCATCAAGCGGCAGTCGCCGGCGGCCATCCGCGACGCCATCGTGCGCATGATGGAACGGCCGGACTCGCACGCGCTGCTGCCCGCGATCACTGTGCCCACGCTCGTCGTCGTCGGTGAAGAGGACGTGCTCACGCCGCCGTCCGAGTCCGACGCGATGGTGGCGGCGCTGCCCAACGCCACGCTCGTGCAGATTGCCGGCGCCGGGCACCTCGCCAGCATCGAGCAGGCGCAGGCGTTCGACGCCAGCGTCCAGGACTTCCTCGCCTCGCTGCCGCAGGCCTGATCGGCATGGACCTCGGACTCGCCGGCAAGGTCGCCATCATCACGGGCTCGAGCCGCGGGCTCGGCCTGGCCAGCGCCCGGGCCCTGGTGGCCGAAGGCTGCAGCGTCTGCATCTGCGGACGCGGCGAAGTCGCTCTGTCCGAAGCGGCGCTTGAGCTCGCTGCCGCAGCCGTGGCACCCGCCGAGGTGCTGGCGGTGCGCGCCGATCTTGCGACCGAGGCGGGCATCCGCGACGTGGTCGAGGCGACCATCACGCGCTTCGGCGGCGTCGACGTGCTCGTGAACAACGTCGCGCTGGCGCGCGGCGGCGACATCGTGACGACGACCGACGCCGACTGGCAGGAAGCCTTCGACCAGACGCTCTTCCCGGCGATTCGCGCCACGCGTCTCGTGGTGCCGTCCATGCGCGCCCGCGGCGGCGGCGCCGTCATCATCATCTCGTCGATCTTCGGCCGCGAAGCCGGCGGCCGCATGACCTACAACGCGGTGAAGGCGGCCGAGATCAGCCTCGGCAAGTCGCTCGCGCAGCAACTCGCCACAGACAACATCCGCGTGAACAGCGTGTCGCCCGGCTCGATATCGTTTGCCGGCGGGTCGTGGTTCAAGCGCCAGCAGAGCGACCCCGAGGGCATCGCGAAGTTCATCGCCGCCGAGCTGCCGTTCGGCCGCTTCGGCCGCGCCGAGGAAGTGGGCGACGTTGTCGCGTTCCTGGCCTCGGCACGGGCGAGCTGGGTGAGCGGCACGTCGGTCGTGGTCGACGGCTGCCAGAGCCGCTCGTTCTAGCGCGGCGTCGGCGCGGTTCGTCGCCCGTGACGGCCCGCGCCGGCAGCGCCGGGGCCGTCACGCTTTCCACGCAGATGGTCGACAACACCGGCCACCGGCTCAGCGACGGATTCCTGCGGCAGGATGGCAAGAGCCGGAGCGCGCGTGCAGGGCTGGACGTGGACTGTGCTGTCACCGACCGGCTTGCCGTGTTGGTGGGGCTGCCCGACGTTGCCGCGAAGTTCCTCGGCCGAATCCACCGCTGTTCGTGTGTCGCCCTGTCGACCAGTGCCGCTGCTGGAACAGTGACTGACAGCACGCGAGCGCGACGGTTCGCTACAGGGTGCTGAGCGGCGTCGTGGCGCTCACGCCGTCGCTGACCGTCGTCGTGCCGTCGCACAACGGCGAGTGGCCGGGCGAAGCCGTGGTGGGTTTCGGATGGCGCGAATTGGCGGTTGATGCCGGCGTCCGGCCCGAACGGGTGTCACCTCGCCTTGCCGTCAGCACCCGCCATCAATACGCCGCCGTCGAGGACGTGCTGGACGTGCCGAACAATCGCCGCGACGCGTCGTTCACCGTGCGCTACCTGTTGTGTGAGCCGCCGCCGGTCAGAAGCGGTGCATCCTGGCAGCGCACCCACGGCGGGCGTCGGTGCGGAGCGCCGGCAGGTGAGTCCCTCCTCGTGACGACCGCCTGCGGCACTCGGCGTGAGCGTGCCGCTTCAGCGGTCGTCCCACCGTATCGGCGCGGGGGCCGGCCGGGGCCCTCCGGCTAGAATGGCCCGATGCCCCCGAGCGCGCCGACCGTCGGCTCCCAGCGCCTGCACTGCCGCGTGCTCGGCCGGCTCGGCGGCGGCATGGGCGAGGTGTACCTCGCGGAAGACACGCGGCTCGGCCGTCAGGTCGCGCTGAAGTTCCTCACCACGACCGACGATGGCGGTCCCGAGGCGCGTGAGCGCCTCGTCCGCGAGTCGCAGGCCGCGTCGGTGCTGCGCTCCACGCGCAGCGGCCGCGGCACGGTGGACGTGGCCGAGGCGCTCGAGATCGCGAGGCAGGTGGCCGACGCCCTCGACGACGCGATTGGCGAGTATCGCCCTTTGCTGACGTTCCTCGCACACGCCGAACACGCGCTGCGCGAGCGCGCGCTCATCGACGTGCGGCAGATGCCGGCCGCCGCCGCCGCGCGTCGTGGCCAGGCCGACACCGCGGCGGAGTTCGCCGCGCAGGCGCAAGAGGGCGTCGAGCGCCGGCTCGCCGCGGCGCGGCACGACGGCAACGGCGTGCTGGCCCACCTGGCGCGGCCGCTCGAGGAGCTCAGTGCCTTCACGCGCTGGCGCCTGCCGCGCGATCCCGACTGCGCGGATGTGCTCGCTGATCCGCGCCTCGCTGCCGCTGTGACCGCGGCGGCCGCCTGACGGATGGCTGCGACTCCGCAGGCGGGTTCCCCTGCCCTGGCGATCGGTGAAGGTCTGGCGCGCCTCATCGCCTTCGGCAGCACCGTCTATCTCGCCCGCACGCTCGGCCCCGACGTCTACGGCGTGGTGGCCGTGGCTGCGGGCGTCATGCTGTACCTGACGCAGATTGCCGATTCCGGCGTCGAGCTCGCGGGCATGGCCGACGCCGCGGCCGGCCCCGAACGGGCCGCCGCCGTCATGTCGGGCGCGCTCGCGCTGCGCCTGATGACCGTCGCGGCGGTGCTGCTCGTCGTGTGGCCGGCGGGCTGGTGGGTGATGGCGCAGCCCGATGGCCGGGTGCTCGCGCTCTACAGCCTCGGCCTGCCGATGACCGCGCTCAGCGTGCGCTGGGTCTACCTCGGGCTGCAGCGGCCCGTGCCCGTGGCGGTGTCGCGCATCGTGGCGGACGTCGTGACCGGTCTCGTCACCCTGGCGCTCGTGCGTACGGCGGCGGATGTCCACTGGGCGCCGCTCGCCACCGTCGTCGGCGGCGTCGCCGGCGGCGTGCTCCTGCTGCGAGGGCTGCGGGGTCTTGGTGTGCGGTTGTTCGTCGCGGCCGATCGCCGGCGCGTCACGGCGCTTCTCGCGCGCGGCCGCCGCCTCGTGCTCTTCACGCTGCTCGGGCTCGTGCTCTACAACGTGGACCTGCTCATCCTGCGCTATCTGCGCGGAGAGGCAGAGGCCGGACGGTATGCCGCCGCCTACGTACTCATTTCGTTCTGCGCCAACCTGATGATCGCGTATTCCCATACGGTGCTGCCGTCGCTGGCGCGCGAGGCCACGCCCACCGCCGCCACGGCGTCCACCTATCGCACGGGCCTGGTCGTCGCGTGGCTCGTCACGATGCCGGTGGCGATCGGCGGCGCGCTCCTTGCGCCGCTCCTCATCGATCGGCTCTTCGGCCGGGCCTACGGTGATGGCGCGACGGCGCTGCAGGTGCTCGTGCTCTCGGTGCCCGTGGCGGCGCTGCGCGAGATGGCGGTGGCGGCGCTCATCGCCCGGCACCGCGAGCCGGCGCTGCTGCGCGTGAACATCACGGCGGCGGTAGTCAACGTCTCGCTGAACCTCGCGCTCATCCCGGTGTTCGGCCTGGCCGGGGCGGCCTGGGCCACGGTGGTGAGCGAAGTCGTGCGGCTCGGCGTCGCGCTCGTGGCGGCGCGCGAGGCGATTCCCGGCACCCTGCCCGCACCAGCGCTGCTGAAGGTGCTGGTGGCGGGGGCAGGCATGGGCCTCGCCGTGGTCGTGTCCGGCACGGCGCAGTCGCTCGTCGCGCTCGTCGTCGGCGGAGTGGTCTATCCGCTGCTGCTCGTGCTCGTGGGCGTGGTCGCCGTGGGCGGTCCTGACCGCGTGCGGGTGCGCGCGTGACGCCGCCGCGCCTGGCCATGGCGCTGCTGCTCGCCGCGCTCGTCTGCGTCACTGCTGTGCCCGTGTCTGCGGCCTTCAACGCCGAGGCGCTCGATGCCGCCGCGCGCGGGCTCCCGAAACTCCACAGCCTGCTCGTGAGCCATCGCGGCACGGTGGTGTTCGAGCGCTACTACAACGGCGCCCGCGCCGACCGGCCGGCCAACGTGAAGTCGGCGTCGAAGAGCGTGGTGTCCGCGCTTGTCGGCATCGCCATCGAGCGTGGGCTCATTCCCGGGGTCCGCACGCCGATTGCCACGTACTTCCCGGCTGTGGCGACGGATCCGGCAAAGACGGCGATCACCATCGAAGACCTGCTCACGATGCGGCCCGGTCTCGAGAGCACGAGCGGACGGCAGTATGGCCCCTGGGTGACCAGCCGCAACTGGGTGGACTACGCGCTGGCGCGCCCGATGCTCGCCGCACCCGGTGTGTCGATGGACTACAGCACCGGCAACACGCATCTGCTCTCGGCGATCCTCACGAAGGCGACGAAGCAGAGCACGCTGCGCTTCGCCAACGAGGCGCTGGCGCGTCCGCTGGGCTTCACGCTGCCGCCCTGGTCCACGGACCCCCAGGGCATCTACTTCGGCGGCAACGACATGCTGATGACGCCGCGCCAGCTCCTCGCGTTCGGCGAACTGTACCTGCGCGGCGGACGCCTCAGCGGACGCCAGGTCGTGCCGGCCGCGTGGGTGGCGAAGTCGTGCGAGGGCCGGCCCCGCGAGCTGCCGCCGTGGGCGCGCGGCGCGGGCCCGGGCGGCGTGCCCGACCCGCTGCGCGATCGCGCCTACGGATACGCCTGGTGGGTGCATCACCTCGGCGGACACGACACCTGTTTCGCCTGGGGCTACGGCGGGCAATACGTGTTCATCGTGCCCGGCCTCGACCTCGTCATCGTCACCACGGCGTCGCCGAACGTGAGCGAGGAGCGCCGCGACCACCGCCGGCAGGTGGTGGAGATGCTGACGCGGCTGGTGGTCGAGCCGCTGGCGCCGTAGCCCCGCGGCGT
Source organism: Vicinamibacterales bacterium (assembly GCA_044347565.1). GTDB lineage: Bacteria > Acidobacteriota > Vicinamibacteria > Vicinamibacterales > UBA2999 > CADEFD01. Next base: position 17,410 of record JBIKUN010000008.1, read on the forward strand.
GGCGGTGCGGGCCGCGGCACTTTCGCTTCTTGATCGTCCTGCGCAGGCCTAGTACGATGCCCGGGCCTCCCCGGAACTGCGCATGCCCGCCACTCCGCCGCCCTCACTGCCCGGTTCCATCTCCCTCGTCGAGCGCAAGGACAAGGCGCTCCGCGGGGCGCTCGAGCACCTCGCGCCCGGGCCGTGGATGGAGCGCGCCGACACGCCCGATGGCGTCATCACGGCGGTACGCCGCCTGGCGCCGGTCGAGGCGAAGTTCGAGCCGTTCCCGGATGCCCTTGATCCTCGCCTGCGCTCGGCGCTCGAGTCGCGCGGCCTGACGCAGCTCTACTGCCATCAGGCCGAGGCGTATCAGCGGGTGGCCGCCGGTGAACACATCGTCGTCACGACGCCCACCGCCTCGGGCAAGACGCTCTGCTACAACCTGCCGGTGCTCGACCGCATCCTGAAGGACCCGGCGGCACGCGCGCTTTATCTCTTCCCGACCAAGGCGCTCGCGCAGGATCAGATGGCCGAGCTCCACGAGCTCACCGCGCTCATCACCGCGGCGGGTGGTGACGACATCGGCGTGCACACCTACGACGGCGACACGCCGGCCGACGCGCGCAAGACGATCCGCGCGCGGGCGCACATCGCGCTCACGAATCCCGACATGCTGCACGCCGGGGTGCTGCCGCACCATCCGCGCTGGGCCAAACTCTTCGAGAACCTGAAGTACGTGGTGATCGACGAGCTGCACGCTTACCGCGGTGTCTTCGGCAGCCACCTCTGCAACGTGCTGCGCCGGCTGCAGCGCATCGCCCGCCACTACGGGTCGGATCCGCAGTTCATCTGCTCGTCGGCGACGATCGCCAATCCGCGCCAGCTCGCCGAACGCCTGGCCGAGCAGCCCTTCTCGCACATCGCCGAAAGTGGCGCGCCGCGCGGCGAGAGGTTCATCGTGTTCGTGAACCCGCCGGTCGTGAACCGCGAGCTCGGCATCCGCCGTTCGTACCTGGCGGAAGCGCGCCGCGTGGCGGGGGAGTTCCTGCGCCGCAATCTGCAGGTCATCGTCTTCGCGCAGAGCCGTCTGGCCACGGAGATCCTGACCACCTATCTCAAGGACGACTTCGAGAAGGTGCCGGGGATGGCGGATCAGATCCGCGGCTACCGCGGCGGCTACCTGCCGCTGCGCCGGCGCGAGATTGAAAAGGGCCTGCGTGAGGGCAGCGTGAAGGGCGTCGTCTCGACCAACGCGCTCGAACTCGGCATCGACATCGGCGCGCTCGATGTGTCGATCATGGCCGGGTATCCGGGCACGATCGCCGCCACCTGGCAGCGGGCCGGCCGCGCCGGGCGTCGCACGGCGCGCTCGGCCGCGGTGATGGTGGCCAGTTCCGCGCCGGTCGATCAGTTCATCGTGAAGCACCCGTCGTATTTCTTCGACGCGTCGCCGGAACACGCGCTCGTCAACCCCGACAACCTGCACATCCTCGTCGATCACGTGAAGTGCGCCGCCTTCGAGCTGCCGTTCACGAGCACCGATACCTTCGGCACGGTCGACGTGCAGGAGGTGCTGATGATCCTGCGCGAGAACGGCCTGGTGCATCGCTCGGGCGACCCCGAGGGGGAAGAGCCGGGGCAGTGGCACTGGACGAGCGAGAGTTACCCGGCGGACGCCGTGAGCCTGCGCTCGATCACCTCCGACAACTTCGTGGTGGTGGATATCGGCGCCGGCGCGCGGGTGATTGGCGAGACCGACTACACGAGCGGGCCGACGACGCTGCACCCGAAGGCGATCTACATCGTGGAAGGCCGCCTCTACCAGGTGGAGTCGCTCGACTACGACAACCGCAAGGCCTTCGTGCGCGACGTCGACTGCGACTACTACACGACGGCCATCTCCTACTCGAAGGTCACGGTGCTCGACATCGCCGCGGGCGCCGGTGCGGTCGCCACGCACGGCGACGTGCACGTGTCGTCGCGCGTCGTCGGCTTCAAGAAGATCAAGTTCTACACCAACGAAAACGTCGGCTCCGGCGAGCTCGACCTGCCCGAGCAGCAGATGCACACGACCAGCTACTGGCTGTCGGTGCCGCGGCCGACGATGCAGGCGCTGCCGTATTCGAAGGACGACAAGCGCGACGGCATCGTCGGCATGGGCTTCGCGATGAAGAACGTGGCGACGCTGCTGCTCATGTGCGACGGGCGCGACGTGGGGCTTGCCTTCGGCCAGGGCGACGATGCCGAGGGCGAGACGAAGCCCGCGGGCGGGCGCACGGCCATCCCCGAAAGCCTCGGCGACGAGCCGCGCATCTATCTCTACGATGCATTCCCCGGCGGCATCGGCTTCTCGGCGCCGCTGCACGGCATGCATGGCGAGCTGCTCGAGCGTACGCGCGAGCTGATTGCCGGCTGCGAGTGCGACCACGGCTGCCCGACGTGTGTCGGCCCGATCGGCGAAACCGGTCCGCGCGCGAAGACGGTGGCGCTCGCGATTCTCCACCAGCTCGGCGCGCGGCAGCTTGAAGGGCATGGTGGACGGCCCGCCTTGGCCGAAGGCCAGGCGGCTGACCAGCCTTCGGCTTCGGCGGGTGCGTCGGTCGCGTTCGCGACCGACGCGGATGTGCCGTTCTGATGGCGATGAAGCCGTCGCTCGCCGATCGGTTGCGCGCGGTGGTCGGTCCGTCGGCCGTGCCGCGCGTGCATCCCGAGGCGCTCGGGCCCCCGGCCGTGCCAGCGGCACCAGCCGGAGACGGGCCGGCGACTGACGCGATCGCGCCGCAGGCTCCGCCCGATGGCCGCGTGCTGCGCGCCGGGCGCGCCGCCGCCGTGCTGGGTGGTGTCGTCGACACGCGCCGCGAAGGCCTCTGCATCGTCGTCGACCGCCGCTACGAGGCCGACATGCGGCACGGCCGGCATCGCATCGGCGACATCGTCGCCATGCTGCGCGAGGCGGAAGACGGCCTGAGCGCGCTCAGGCGCGCGTGGCCCGCGGGCCGCGCCTCCGCCTCCGCGCCCGATGCGCCGCCGCCAGCGCTCGACGGCCTCTGCGCCATCGACCTCGAAACCACGGGACTTGCCGGCGGCGCCGGTACGCAGGCGTTCCTCGTGGGCTGCGCGCGGCTCGATGGCGATGCCATCGTGGTGCGGCAGTTCCTCGCGCCGGGCTTCGAGTTCGAGCGCGCGCAACTGGCGACCCTCGCCGACTGGATGCGCGACCGCACGCATCTCGTCACCTTCAATGGCCGCACCTTCGACCTGCCGCTGCTCGAGATGCGGTTCAGTTTCAACCGCCTCACGTGGCCCTGGCCGCACCTGCCGCATCTCGACGCGCTGCATCCGGCGCGCCGCTTCTGGCGCGAGCGCGGCGCCGTCGCCGAAGTCGAGGCCGACGACGCCAGCTGTTCGCTCGGCGTGCTCGAGAAACGTCTCTGCGGACTGCACCGCGTGGGCGACGTGCCCGGGTTCGAGATCCCGGCGCGCTTCTTCCAGTTCGCGCGCGACGGGCGCGCCGAGCCGCTCGAGGCCGTGCTCGAACACAACCGCCTCGATCTCGTCTCGACGCTCTTCGTGTCGGCGCGGGCGTCGATGCTGGTGGCGCGGGGGCCGTCGGCGGCGGAGCGGGGCCACGAGTGCCTCGGGCTCGGACGTGTCTACGAACGTCTCGACGATCCGGTGGGTGCAGAAACGTGCTTCGCCCGCGCTGCGGCCACGGCGGCTGGTGTGGGCGACGCGGCGCTGCGCGCCGAGGCCCTGCGCCGGCTGGCCATGTCGCAGCGGCGGGCGGGCCGCGTCGATGCCGCGGCGGCGTCGTGGGAGGCGCTGCTGGCGACGCGCGGCGTGCCGGTGCATCTGCGCCGCGAGGCGCGCGAGGCCCTGGCCATCTATCAGGAGCATCGCGCCGGCGACTTCGGCGCCGCCAGAACGCTTGTTCTGGAGGCGCTCGCCGAACCCCTGGCCGACCGCCAGCGCAGCAACGCGCAGCGGCGTCTCGAACGGCTCGAACGGAAGCTCGTGCGGCAGGCGCCAGGCGCCCTCATCCCCGGCTTCGACGAAGAACCGGTTTAGTCATTCAAGCGGTTGGATCAATGGCGTCCGCTTGTGGCGACCATCCGCGTTCGTCGCTGGTTGGAGACACCGTCTTTACGCTAAAGTGGCAGCTCGTCTGCTGACGCCCATCGCTCAGTGCAACGCGTTCGCAGGCCGAAGGAGAGGACATGATGAAGCGTCGAGTAGTGGTGGCGGTCGCCGTGTGGGCGGCGCTGCTTCTGGCGGTAGATGCCCGCGCCCAGCAGACCGGCACGTTGTCTGGTGTCGTGCGTGACGCGCAGGGCGGCGTGCTGCCGGGCGTGACGGTGAGCGCTTCGAGTCCGTCGCTCATCGGCGGCGCGCGCAGCGCGATCACGGGTGAAGCCGGCAGTTATACGTTCCAGCTGCCACCGGGCACCTATGAAGTGAATTACGAGCTGGCCGGTTTCGGCACGCTGAAGCGCGAGGGGATCCTCGTGCAGGTCGCCCGCACCGCCCGTGTCGACGTCGAACTGGGTGTCGGCACGCTGCAGGAGACGGTCACGGTGAGCGGCGCGTCGCCGGTCGTCGACGTCTCGTCGACGGTCACGCAGACCAACATCACGAAAGATCTGTTCGAAGCCATCCCGACCGGTCGCAACCCGTGGGTCATGGCCGGCCTCGTGCCCGGCGTGGTGACGGGCCGTCTGGACGTCGGCGGCACCGAGGGTATGCAGCAGTACAACATCGAAGCCTACGGATCGGCCGACAGCCAGAAGTCGTTCTCGATTGACGGCCTGAAGACGAACTGGGCCGGCGGCAACGGCGGCGCCACGATGATGTATTACGGCTTCGAGATGTACGAGGAATACAACATGCAGACCGCCTCGGGCACCGCGGAGAGCGATGTCGCTGGCGTCTTCATGAACATGGTCACCAAGTCGGGCGGCAACCGCTTCGCGAGCGACCACAACATCTACTTCATGAACGATGCGCTGCAGGGGACCAACATCACCGACAGCCTGCGCAGCCGCCTCGGTCTGCAGCCCGGCCAGACGAGTGGTGCGGCCGGCAACCCGATCGAGATCAGCTACGACTGGAGCTCCACGCTCGGCGGCCCGATCAAGCGCGACAAGGTGTGGTTCTTCGGCGCGTCGCGCTGGTGGCGTCTGGACCAGGCGCAGATCGGCGCGCTCAACCCGGACGGCTCGCAGGCGATTGACGACAACCGCATCCGCAACATCGTCGGCAAGGTCACCTGGCAGACGGCACAGTCGATTCGCACGTCGGTCGTGTTCAACCGCAACCTCAAGGATCGGTTCCACCGCCGTGACGCGCCGTACCTGTTCGTCCCCGACAAGGCGACCACCCTGCAGGACCAGCCGGCGCAGAACTACGCGTTCAACTACAACCAGGTCCTCGGCCGCCGGTTCGTCGTCGATGCGCGCTTCGGTCGCATGTGGGGCACGACGCCGTCGCGCTACCAGCCGGAAGTGCAGCCGACCGACATCTCGATCCGCGATATCTCGCGGTTCACGATCGAAAACGCGGCCATCCAGCAGACGCTGAATCCGAACGAGCGCTACCAGGGCAACATCACGGGCAGCTACTTCCTCGACGCCGGCAAGGGAGGCTCCCACGACATCAAGGGCGGCTTCCAGTTCTCCCGTGAAGGCATGGAGCTCGAGTCGAAACGCAACGGCGACTACTATCTCGAATTCAACAACGGCGTGGCGCTGCAGGCCGTGTTCGGGAACACGCCGATTACGTCCGACCACCGCCTCTCGACCTACGGCGTGTTCGTCCAGGATCGCTGGACGCTCGGCCGGGCCACGTTCAACCTCGGCCTCCGTGTCGACGGCGTGTCGGCCTACCTGCCGGCACAGACCAGCCCGGCCGGCAGCTTCGTCGGTGAACGCAGCTTTCCGAGGAACGACGTGTTCGACTTCGGTCCGAACATCCAGCCGCGTATCGGCGTGACCTACGATGTCTTCGGGAACGGCAAGACCGCCGTCAAGGCCTACTACGGTCGCTTCTACAACCAGTTCGGTTCGGAAATCGCCCAGACGGCCAACCCGAACGCGCTGGCCAATCAGGCCGTGTCGTGGACGGACAGCAACGGCAACCGTGCGCTCGATCCGGGCGAGCTCGGCGCCTTCACCGGGTTCCCGCGCGGGCTGTTCCCGTCGGTCGACAGCGGCGCTACGCGTCCTTACAGCGAAGAGATCAACGCCGGCATCGAACAGCAGCTGGCGAACAACTTCGCCGTCGGCGTCAGCTACCACCGGCGCCAGCACCGCGACGGGCTCGGTGTGCTCGACCGGGCGCGCACGCCCGCGACCTACGACCCCATCACGCGCACTTACACCGATCCGGTGAGCGGACAGGCGCAGAACATCACGATCTTCAACCTGAACCCCGCGTTCATCACCGCGCGCGATCGCTACATCAGCAACGTCGACGACCTGCAGAGCAACTACGACGGTGTGACGATGGAAGTGCAGAAGCGGATGTCGAACCGGTGGCAGATGCTGGCCGGGCTCACGCTGCAGAAGCACATCGGCTTCGAGCACGGCGGCACGTTCACCAACCTCGACTTCAGCAACCCGAACGTGTCGATCAACCGTGCCGGCTCGCGCATCTTCACCGACCTGCCCTGGATCTTCAATCTGTCGGGCAGCTACCAGCTGCCATACGGGCTGATGGCCTCGGGCAAGTACACGGCGCGCGCCGGCGACCCGCTCATCCGCACGGCGAACTTCGGTGGCCTGACGGCATCACAGGCCAGCGAAACCATTCGCCTCGTGCCGCGCGGCACCGACCGCACGGAGACCGTCAACAAGTTCCTCGACGTTCGACTGGCGCGCCGGTTCAGCGTCGGCCGCTCGTCGCTCGAGGGCTCCGTCGACATGTTCAACGTGCTGAACGCCAACCACGTGCTGCTCCAGAACGAGAACATCGGGGCGACGTGGGCGCGTCCGACGCGCATCCTCGCGCCGCGGATCATCCGGTTCGGGCTGACGGCGCGTTTCTGATTCGCGCGCGACTCTTCTGAAGTGTCAGGTGAACGGGCGGCCCGCCGGGCCGCCCGTTTGCTGTACAGCTGGCTCCGCCCGAGGTGCCGGCTCGACGGCAGGGATCCGGCACCCGCGGCGGTATCCAATCGTCCGGATTGTGCCCGGCTCAGCTGCGGGCGCCACTGGCCGAATTGCTCAATAAATCTCAGGATACGATGCAGGCAAAGCATCTCCGCTGCTAGCATGGGAATTGCACTTCTTTAGACAGGTTCCGACCACGCAGTGGCGGATGACCGGAGGACCAAACGAACATGAACGTATTCACTCGATGGACGAAGGTGCTGCTGACCGCAGCACTGCTGCTCGTCACGGCCACGGCCGAAGCACAGCAGACGGGCGCTCTCTCAGGCGTCGTGCGCGATAACCAGGGCGGCGTGCTGCCAGGCGTGACCGTCGCCGTCACGGGTGAGGCGCTGCTCGGACAGACGCGTTCGAGCGTCACCGGTGACCAGGGCACGTGGACCGTGACGGCCCTGCCGCCCGGGACATACACCGTGGCGTTCGAGCTGACCGGATTCGCTCCGGCGACCCGTCAGGGCGTCCAGGTGCAGGTCGCGCGGGCGACCCGTGTCGATGTCGAGCTCGGTGTGGGCACCCTGCAGGAGACCGTGACCGTCAGCGGCGAGTCGCCGGTCGTCGACGTCTCGTCGACCGTGACGCAGACCAACATCGACAAGGAACTCTACGAGAGCATTCCGACGGGCCGCAATCCCTGGGTGATGGCCGGCCTCGTGCCCGGCGTCGTGACCGGCCGCCTCGACGTGGGCGGCACCGAGGGGATGCAGCAGTACAACCTCGAGGCGTTCGGTTCGGCCGACAGCCAGAAGTCGTTCAGCATCGACGGGCTCAAGACCAACTGGGGCGGCGGCTCCGGCGGCGCCACGATGCAGTACTACGGCTTCGAGATGTACGACGAGTACAACATGCAGACGGCGTCGGGCCAGGCGGAAAGCGACGTCTCCGGCGTCTACATGAACATGGTCACGAAGTCGGGCGGCAACCGCTTCCTGTCCGACCACAACCTCTACTTCATGAACGACAGCCTGCAGGGCAGCAACGTCGACGACGACCTGCGCAGCCGTCTCGGTCTCGCGGCTGGCAGTCAGACCGGCGCGGCCGGCAATCCGATCGACATCTCCTACGACTGGAGCTCGACGCTCGGCGGGCCGATCAAGAAGGACAAGGTCTGGTTCTTCGGCGCCGGCCGGCGCTGGTTGCTCGATCAGTTCCAGATCGGCGCCGTCAACCCCGATGGCTCACAGGCCATCGACGACAACCTGATCACCAACTACATGGGCAAGGTCACCGCGCAGGTCACCACCAGCAACCGCGCCTCGCTCATGTTCAACCGCAACGACAAGTTCCGCTATCACCGCCGTGACGCGCCGTACCTGTTCGTGCCCGACAAGGCGTCGGTGCTGCAGGACCAGCCGGCGCAGAACTTCGTGGCGCAGGTCAACTCGGTGCTCGGGCAGCGCGCCGTGTTCGACGCGCGCGTCGGCCGCATGTGGGGCACGTTCCCGAGCCGCTACCAGAGCGACGTCACGCCGTCCGACATCGCCATCCGCGACGTCATCCGCTTCACGCGCGAGAACGCCGCCGAGCTGCAGTCGCTCAACCCGAACTTCCGCACGCAGGCCAACGCCACGCTGAACTACTTCGTGCCCAGCCTGGGCGGGTCGCACGACTTCAAGGCCGGCGTCCAGCTCTCGTGGGAGGGGATGGAGTACGAGCGCATCCGTAACGGCGACATCCTGCTCGAGCTGCGCGACGGCGTGCCGTTCCAGGCGCAGATCGCCAACACGCCCATCCAGTCGGATCACAAGCTCCAGACCTGGGGCGCGTTCGTGCAGGACCGCTGGGTCATCGGCCGTGCCACGCTCAATCTCGGCGTGCGCATGGACGGCGTCGAGGCGAGCCTGCCCTCGCAGGCGAGCTCGGCCGGCACCTACGTCGCGGCCCGCAGCTTCGACGAGGCCCAGGTGTTCAACTTCGGCTTCAACATCGCGCCGCGCATCGGTCTGTCATACGACGTGTTCGGCAACGGCAAGACGGCGCTCAAGGCCTACTACGGGCGCTTCTTCAATCAGTTCGGTTCGGAGATCGCCGAAGCCGTCAACCCGAACGCGCTGGCGACGCAGAACGTGCCGTGGACCGATCTCAACGGCAACCGCCGTCTCGATGCCGGCGAACTCGGCGCCATCCCGCAGTTCGCGCGCGGGCTGTTCCCGACCTTCGACCAGAACGCGACCCGGCCCTACAACGACGAGATGAACGTCGGAATCTCGCACCAGCTGGCGGGTAACTTCGCCGTCGGTGTCAGCTATCACCGCCGTCATCACCGCGACGGGCTCGGCCTCGTCGATCTGGCGCGGCCGGCCTCGGCCTTCACGCCCGAAGATCGCACCTTCGTGAACTCGGCCACCGGCCAGACCGAGACGCTGACCATCTACAAGCTGCTGCCGCAGTTCGGCACCCTGCAGCAGCGGCAGATCACCAACGTCGAGCAGCTGCGCAGCACCTACAACGGCGTGCAGTTCGACATCCAGAAGCGCATGTCGAACCGCTGGCAGATGCTGGCCGGCCTGTCGCTCCAGCGCCACCGCGGCTTCGAGCACAGCGGCACCTACACCACCGGCGCCGGCGTCGGCGCCTGCGCCCTTCTGAACGATCCGAACTGCCTCATCAATCGCGATAACGGCTCGGTGTTCATCGACATCCCGTGGAACGTCAATCTGTCGGGCAGCTACATGATGCCGCTGTGGGACATCACGGTGGCGGCCAAGTACAACGCCCGCGCCGGCGATCCGCTGAACCGGACGCAGGTGTTCTCGTTCACCACGCCCACGCTGACGCAGCCGAGTGTCACGGTTCGCACGGCGACCCGCGGCACGGACCGGACCGAGACGGTCGACCAGTTCCTCGACCTGCGCTTCAGCCGGCGCCTGAAGATCGGGTTCGCCAGCTTCGAGCCGACGCTGGACCTCTTCAACGTGCTCAACGCCAATCACGTGCTCGGTCAGAACGAGGCGCTCGGCACGACCTGGGCGCGTCCCAACCGTGTCCTCACGCCGCGGATCATCCGGCTGGGCCTGACGGCCCGCTTCTAGGGGCTGGGGCTCAGCACGCGCCCTGACCCGCAACGCAGTCATCGACGGGCGGCTCCCGCCTTCGCCACACCGACGCCTGAGGGCTTCGGCGAGGCGCAGCCGGAGCCGCCCGTCGTCTGTACGGCGTTGGCGCACGTCTCGCTGCCCGGGCGGCCGGCGCGCTACACTGCGGACATGCAGCGACGCACGGCGTACGCGGCCTCGGCCGGCGCGTGTGCCGCCGCCGGAACTGGACGTGTATCGGGAGATCGTGCGGGGGCCCGAAGCGGCGCGTCCGCGCGGACGTCGCTGGGTGAAGGCGCTCGTGGGGATCGGCGCCAGTGTGGCCGGCCTGTTCTTCGGGGCGCGGCAGGCGCGCGGCCGGAATGGACCGGACGGCCGCGGGTAGCGCGGCCGTCCAGACCCGTTTAGCTGGTCTTGGCCTTGGCGGCGGCCTTCTTGGCCTTGGCGGCGGCCTTGAGGGCGTCGGCCGTCTGCGCACCGAACTTCTTGTTGAAGCGGTCGACGCGGCCCTCGGTGTCGATCAGCTTCTGGCGGCCCGTGAAGAACGGGTGGCAGTTGTTGCAGATGTCGAGGTGGACATCCTTCTTGGTGCCGTGGGTCGTCCACGACGCGCCGCAGGCGCAGTGGGCGGTGACTTCGAAGTACTCGGGATGGATGCCAGGCTTCACGGTCGGTCCTTTCGCCGGATCCGGGCGGGGCGGGTGAGCCCAGGCCACTTTCCGGCAGACGATCACAAAGTTCCGATTGTATCACCGGCCGGGTGGTCAGTTCGCGGGGCCCGCCTGGCCCGCCACGCCCCGGCCCAGAGGCTCAGGCCCAGGAGGGCGCCAGCTACCGCCACGGGGTAGACGACGAGCGCCGGCCACCAGGCCGCCAGCGCGGCCAGGCCGAGGAGCAGGGCGCCGCCGGCGACCAGAATCGGGGCTTCCGCGGCCCCCAGGGGCCGCTTGTCGGTGAGCGCAGCTCCTACCGTGTGCCCGAGCCGCAGCGCACTCGCGGCCGCCAGGCCCGACCCGGTGCGGCGGCGTCTCGGCCCGGCCGGGGCAGGCGGCGAAGGCTGAGCTGGCGTGGTCCGGGTGTCGCCCGTCCGCCGCCGCGCCGTGGGCCGATGGAGCACGACCTCGGTCGCCCCCGCCAGGTCGGCGTCGAACATCTGCTCCATCGCGTGCGCGAAGCCGGCGTCTTCGACCGCGACGTCGAGCTCCCAGTTGCCCATCCAGCTCTGGAGATTGAGGTCCGACGAACCGATCCGGGCCCACAGGCCATCGGCAACCGCGGTCTTGGCGTGCAGCATCGGTCCGTTCCACTCGAACACCCGCACACCCCCGGCCAGCAGGCCGCGATACCCGGTGCGCGAGAACGAGCGCACCAGGGGCAGGTCACTCTCGCCCGGCACCAGCAGCCGCACATCCACACCGTCACTCGCAGCGGCCGTGAGGGCCTGCACGTAGCCGGGGACGCCGACGAAGTAGGCGTCGGTGATCCACAGGCGTTCGCGCGCCAGGCCGGCGATGAGGGTGTCGAGCCGCATCATCGTGGCGGCGGCCGGGACCGTGCCGATGACGCGCAGCGCCACGTCGCCCTGGCGGGGCAGCGCCGTGCGGTCGGGGCGCTCCTCGGGGGGCAGCGGATCGCCGGTGGCGGCCCAGAGTTCGGCGAATTCCCCGTGGACGTCGGCCACCGCCGGTCCGAGGATCTCGAGCCCGGTGTCACGCCACGGCGCCACGTCCGCTGAGCCCACCCAGGCGTCGCCGATACACAACCCCGAGACGTAGGCGACGCGTCCGTCCACGGCCAGCATCTTGCGATGGTCGCGCGACATCCACGCCAGCGGCCGCCAGAGCGACGGCGGGTTGAAGGCCCGCACCTCGGCGCCCGCGTCGACCAGGCGGTACCAGAACGACTTCGGCGTCGCGCCGAGCGCGCCCACCCAGTCGTGGATGATGCGCACCTTCACCCCCGCGCTGGCCCGTTCGAGCAGGGCCTCGGCGAAGAGCGCGCCGGTGCGGTCGTCGTGCACGATGTAGCTGTCGATATGGATGAAGCGTTCGGCGCGGGCAATCGCGTCGAGCCATGCCGGGTAGTTCTCGCCGCCGTCGCGCAGCAGCCGCACGGCATTGCCGTCAACGAGCGGGGCCCCGGCCGCGCGCGAGAGCGCGAGGTCCGCGGCGAGATGGCGCGAGGCCGCGGTCCGCATGCGCTCACTCTAAACGCAGCCGCCGGCCGCGCCAAGCAGCAGGTGCGGCACGGGCGACCGCTCAGCCGCGCGGCTGCTGCTGAGTCAGGCAGTGAATGGCGCCGAGGCCCCAGATGAGCGCGCGGCAGTCCACCCCGACCACGCGGCGGCCGGGCATGAGCGCCTGCAGACGGCTGAGCGCCTGCCGGTCGTGCACGCGATCGCCGAAGGTGGGGACGAGCAGTCCGCCGTTCACGAAGAGGAAGTTCACGTAGGTGGCCGGCAGGCGCTGGCCCTCGTAGACGACCGGCGTCGGCATGGGCAGCTCGACGATGGTGAACGGCCGGCCGTCGGCATCGCGCGCCTTGTCGAGGCGCTTCCGGTTGTCGCGCAGGACCTTGAAGTTGTCGTCGGCCGTGTCGGGCTCCACCGCCGTCACGATCGTGCGCGCGTCGACGAAGCGGGCCAGGTCGTCCACGTGGCCGTCGGTGTCGTCGCCGGCGATGCCCTCGCCCAGCCACACGATGTGCCGCTGGCCGTACCAGGCGCGCAGGTAGTCTTCGATCTCGGCCTTCGACACGCCGGGGTTGCGGTTCTTGTTGAGCAGGCACGACGTGGTCGTGAGCAGCGTGCCCTCGCCGTTCACGTCGATGGCGCCGCCCTCCATCACGATCGGCGCCTGGAACACCGGCAGGCCGAGTGCCGCGCCGACGCGCGTCGGCACGGCGTCGTCCGCGTCCCACGGCGGATACTTGCCGCCCCAGGCGTTGAAGCCCCAGTCCACGATGGCCGTCTCCACTACGCCGCGCCGCGTGCGCTGCACGAAGGCCGGCCCGTGATCGCGAGCCCAGCATTCGTTCGTGGGGATGTGGAAGAAGCGCACCTTCGACAGCCGCGTGCCGGCGGCACGCAACTGCTCGCGCACGATCCGCTCGTAGTTGGCGTTCGGCACGTTGATGCAGACCGGCTCGAACGTGCTGATCGAATCCACGACGCGCCCCACGTCGTGGATCGAACGATGGTAGAAGCCGGGGAACGAGATGCCCTCCGGCCGCGGCCAGCTGATCCACGTGGCCGCGTGCGGCGCCCATTCGGCCGGGAACGTGTAGCCGTGCTCCGCCGGCGTGCCGGTCAGGATCTTCGCCCGCGCGGCGCTCATCGGCGGCCCGTGCCCGACGTGCCGTCCGAGAAGCGTTCGGTGATGCCGCCGTAGGCGTCGATGCGGCGGTCGCGCAGGAACGGCCAGTGCGTGCGCGCGAACTCGACCTTCTGCAGGTCGCACTCGACCACCATCACTTCTTCACGCTGCACGCTGGCGCGCTTCACCACGGTGCCATCCGGCGAGGCGATAAACGACTGGCCCCAGAACTCGAGCCCGTCCTTGTTCACCGGCTTGCCGTTCGGGCCGTTCACGAGCTCGTGGCCGATGCGGTTGGCGACGGCCACATAACAGCCGTTGGCCACGGCGTGGCTGCGCTGGATGACTTCCCACGACTGGTGCTGCGCGGCGCCGTATTCCTTCTTCTCCTTCGGGTGCCAGCCGATGGCGGTGGGGTAGAAGATGATCTCGGCACCCTGCAGCGCCGTAAGACGCGCCGCTTCCGGGTACCACTGATCCCAGCAGATGAGCACGCCGATCGTGCCGAACGTCGTCTTCCAGGCACGAAAGCCCGTGTCGCCCGGCGTGAAGTAGAACTTCTCGTAGAAGAGCGGGTCGTCGGGGATGTGCATCTTGCGGTAGATGCCGAGGAGCGATCCGTCGGCATCGATGACGGCCGCCGTGTTGTGGTACAGCCCCGAGGCGCGCTTCTCGAAGAGCGAGGCCACGACGACGACGCCGTGCGTCTTTGCGAACTGCTGGAAGGCGTCGGTCGACGGCCCCGGAATCGGCTCTGCCAGAGCGAAACAGCCGTGGTCTTCCGACTGGCAGAAGTACTGCGAGCGGAAGAGCTCCTGCGTGCAGATGATCTGCGCGCCATCGGCCGCCGCGCGGCCGGCGAGCGCCAGCTGCCGCGTGAGGTTGGCATTGGCGTTCGGGCCACACGCCATCTGCGTGAGGCCAACCTTCACGAGACGGCCGGTCGAGGACGACGCGCCGCGGCGCGCGTGGGAGGGGCGACGAGTAGTGGCCATGAGACGCTCATCGTTATAGCACGCGCCCGCCGGGTATGCTTGGCGCGTGGACGTGCATCTCATCGACGGCACTTACGAACTCTTCCGGCACTTCCACGCGCTGCCCTCGGCGAAGAACGCCGCCGGCGAGGACGTGGCCGCGGTGCGCGGCGTGATGCATTCGATTCGTGGCCTGGTCGACGACGGCGCCACGCACATCGGCATCGCGACCGATCACGTGATCGAGTCGTTCCGCAACGATCTCTGGCCCGGCTACAAGACGGGGGAGGGCATCGCGCCGGATCTGTGGGCGCAGTTCCCGATCCTGGAGGAAGGCCTCGCCGCGTGGGGCCTCACCGTGTGGCCGATGGTCGAGTTCGAGGCCGATGACGCGCTGGCCTCGGCGGCGGCCCGTGCCGCGGCGGATCCGCGCGTGCGCCAGGTGGTCATCTGCACGCCCGACAAGGACCTCGCGCAGTGCGTGCGCGGCGACCGTGTGGTGCAGCGCGACCGGGTGCGCCGCGTGACCAGGGACGAAGAGGCGGTGGTGGCGAAGTTCGGCGTGCGCCCGGCCTCGATTCCCGACTACCTCGCGCTCGTCGGCGACTCGGCCGACGGCTTCCCGGGCCTGACCGGCTGGGGCGCCAAATCCACGGCCACCGTGCTCGCGCGCTGGCATCACCTCGAGGCGATTCCCGACGACCATCGCGACTGGCAGGTGGACGTCGCCCGCGCCGGCGCCCTGGCCGCCACGCTGCGGCGCGATCGCGCGCAGGCGCTCCTCTTCCGTCAGCTCGCCACGCTGCGCACCGACGTGCCGGTGTTCGAGACGGTGGACGACCTGGCCTGGCAGGGCGGCACGCCGGCCCTCGACAGCCTGCGCGAACGCCTCCGCGTGCGCCGCTAGCCAGCCGTCGGCGGATATCACCCATCCATTGATCGAATCCGCCCGCTGGTCTACAGTCCTGTGAGGTCCGGGCCTGCCCCTGCAGACCCGCACGACGCCGGCCCCGGCCCGCGCCTTTCAGCTCAAGGAGTCCCATTCATGAAGACCGTGTTCACCGGCATGTTCGTTCTCGCGTTGGCGGTCCCGTCCGCCCAGGCCCAGATGGGTGGCGCGCCGCAGACCATCACGCTCGCGCAGGGCATGCAGCGCAGCTACGACGGCGTGAAGCGCAACCTGACCGAGATGGCCGAGAAGATGGCCGAGGCCGACTACGGCTTCCAGATCACCAAGGACGTCCGCACGTTCGGCCAGCTCTTCGGCCACGTGGCCAACTCGCAGTTCAACGCCTGTGCGGCGGCGCGCGGCGTGGCGAACCCGAACCAGGGCAACGACAACGAGAAGAAGACGACCAAGGCGGAATTTGTGAAGGCGCTGGCCGACTCGTTTGCCTTCTGCGACGAAGCCTTCAAGATGCTGACCGACGCCAATGCCACCGAGATGATGAAGCAGGGGCAGAACAGCGTGGCCCGCGCCTCCATCCTCGCCAACGTCATCGGCCACAACAACGAGATGTACGGCACGGCGATTCCCTACTACCGCTCGAAGGGCCTGATTCCGCCCTCGACCGAGCGCGCGCAGCAGATGCGCCGCCCCGGCGGCTTCTAGACTCCGGTCGTCACGGTGACACGCGCGCGGCGGGCTTTCGGGCCCGCCGTTCGTGTGTACAGCGGCAGGTTGGCGGTACACTCTCCCCCCATGTTCCGCCTTACCGCACCCGTCACGGCGACCACGATGCTGGCCGCCACCCTGCTCCTGGCACCGGTCGTGTCCGGTCAGCGTGCGCCGCGCGCGCGCGACCTCGGCGTGCCGTTCGATGGCGCGCCAGGCCGCGAGAACGCGATCACCGACGTGGCCGGCGTGACCGTGGGCCACTCGACCATCATCCGCGGCGACGGTGCCCTGAAGGTCGGTGAGGGCCCGGTGCGCACCGGCGTCACGGCGGTGCTGCCGCGCGGCCGCGACTCGATGGCGAAGCCGTCGTTCGCCGGCTGGTTCTCGCAGAACGGCAACGGCGAGATGACCGGCACGACGTGGCTCGAGGAGTCCGGCTTCCTCGAAGGGCCCGTGATGATCACGAACACGCACAGCGTGGGCGTGGTGCGCGACGCCGTCATCCAGTGGCGCATCCGGAGCGGGCCGCCCGATGCGTCCGGCTACTGGTGGTCGCTGCCGGTCGTGGCCGAAACCTACGACGGCGTGCTCAACGACATCAACGGCTTCCACGTGAAGGAACGCCACGCGTTCGACGCGCTCGACGGCGCGAAGAGCGGTGCGGTGCCGGAAGGCAACGTGGGCGGCGGCACCGGCATGGTCGCCTACGGCTTCAAGGGCGGCATCGGCACGTCGTCACGTGTCGTGGGCGTCGGCAGCACGCGCTACACCGTGGGCGTGCTCGTGCAGGCGAACTTCGGCCGCCGGCCGCAGCTCACGATCGCCGGTGTGCCGGTGGGGAAGGAGATCCCGCTCGCACCGCAGCAGGCACAGGATCTGGGCGACGACCCGGCGCGCGGTGACCTCGGCTCGATCATCATCGTCGTCGCCACCGACGCGCCGCTCCTGCCGCATCAGTTGAAGCGGCTGGCGCGCCGCGCCACGCTCGGCATGGCGCGTACGGGCGGCCTCTCGGGCAATGGCTCCGGGGACATCTTCCTCGCTTTCTCCACGGCGAATCCCGACGCCTTCCGGGCCGAAGGGCTGGCCGCGCTGCAGATGGTGTCGAACGAGGAAATCAGCCCCATCTTCGACGCCACAGCCTGGGCCACCGAAGAAGCGATCGTGAATGCGATGGTGGCGGCCGAGACGATGACCGGCGCCAACGTCCGGCGCGTGGAGCGCCTGCCGCACGACGGCCTGCGTGCGGCGCTGCGCAAATACAACCGTCTTGCGCAGTAGCGGGCGGCCGCCGGGACGGCGCGGTCGCCGGGCGCGTCCTACACTGCGATGATGCGTATCTCGGTGCTCGTGCCGGCCTTCAACGAAGCGCAGGGCATCGGCCGCACGCTCGCGGCCATCCGCGCGGCGATGATCGCCTTCGAGCAGCGGGGCTGGGCCAGCGAACTCATCGTCTGCGACAACAACTCCACCGATGCCACGGCCGACGTGGCGCGGGCGGCCGGTGCCATCGTGGTCTTCGAGCCGGTGAACCAGATCGCGCGCGCGAGGAACTGTGCGGCCGCGGCCGCCACCGGCGACTGGCTGGTGTTCGTGGATGCCGACTCCGAGCCTTCGACGGCGCTCTTCGCGGAGGTCGCGGACCGAATCGCCGGCGGGCGGGTGCTGGCGGGGGGCTCGACCGTGACGATGGATGACACGCGCCTCTGGGCGCGCGCCATGGTGGCGAGCTGGAACTGGACGAGCCGCCTCACACGCTGGGCGGCCGGCTCGTTCATCTACGTGCGGACGGATGCCTTCCGCGCCGTCGGTGGCTTCAATCAGGCGCTCTACGCGAGCGAAGAGATCGACCTCTTCCGCCGGCTGAAGCGGGCGGCGCGCCGCGCCCGCCTCGGCATCGCCATTCTGCACCGTCACCCGCTCCACACGAGTGCCCGGAAGCTCCGGCTCTACACGTGGCGCGAGATGGCGGTGTTCATGATGCGCACCGCGCTCAGCGGCGGGCGCACGCTCAGGCGGCCCGACGAGTGTTTCGTCTGGTACGACGGCCGCCGCTAGACGGCGACATAGGTCCGGCCTTGGCTCGGGGCCTGAACTATCTATGGGGGCCGGCGTGGCCGCCGCCCCTACCCTGTCCATGAGGGCACCCTGCCCGGGAGGCGCAAATGGAACAGAGAAGCGACGCGGTGCTGACGGCTGGCGCCGCACGTGCGGCGGGTGGGCGGAGCGCGGAGCTGGCGGCCCTCGTGGCGGCCGTGGGCCTCGGTGATTCGATGGTCATCGGCACGCTCCACGACCACGGCGTGCGAGCCGAGACGGTGCCCGTGCTCGAGTGGCTGCCCGCCGTGGACGTCTGCTGGCTCGACGGCGCCGACGTGGCCGAGCGGCACGCGCTGCGCGTGCAGTACGCGTCCGACGACCGCAGCACGCCCGAGGGCGTCGAGCTGCTCGACCGCTGGCTCACGACGCGTCCCGCCGTGTCGCTCTTCGCTGCCGGCCGCCGCGCGCTCAGGGCGCGGCTGGCGCTCATCGACCCGGTGGACCGCGGGGACGTCGTGGACCGGATCGTGGCGATGTGCGAAGCGGCGGGCCGGGCCGCCGGCGCCGACTTCGGCGTGAACGCGCTCTCGGCCACCGAGCGCGACCGGATCCAGCAGTTGCGGCGCGACCTCGAAGACGCCGCCGCCTGACGGCCGCGTCGCGCGCATTGCTCCGCGGCCCTGGAACGTGAGAGCGTAGGCGGCGGAGGTCGGCATGTTCGGGGTGCGCGGAGTGAACGGCGAAGTGTTTCGCGGGCCGCTCGAGCAGTTGCTGCGCGCGCATCGGGTGCTGGCCGCGGCGCCCACCCGCGCGGTGGAGCAGGACGCCGGCGACGAGGTCCTGCATCCGCCCACGGTGCTGCCGCACGAGGAGCGCCGCCATCAGGCTGCGGCCGCCGCGGCATATGCCGCCGCCGACCAGCCGGCGCCAGACCGCGGGCCCGTCTATCACGCCTACCAGGTGATGAGCCGCCGCGTGCTCGTGTTGCCGCCCGATGCCGGTGTCGTGGCTGCCTGGCGGGCCCTCGCCGAGCGCGGCGTGGGGCAGGCGCCGGTGCGCGCGGCAGACGGCGCCATCGTCGGCCTGGTCACGCGGGCCAACCTGCTGCAGGTGCTCAACGAAGAAGACGGCTACCTGCGCGACGTGCTGGCCCGCACGGTGGCGCAGGTGATGACGACGCCGGTCGTCACGGTGGATCCGGTCGCCGATGTGCGCCGCATCGCCCGCGTGATGCTCGAGTACCACCTGCCGGCGCTGCCCGTGGTGGACGAGGTCTCCGGCGCGCTCGAAGGCATCGTGTCGCGCAGCGATCTGCTGCGCTGCGTCGTGACGGAGCCGCCGCTCACGCTCTGGGCGTAGTCACCAACACCCGGCGTGACCGGGGATGTTGCGTCCGGGGAGGATGTCGCGTAGGGCCATCCAGCGGCCGTTGGCACGCGTGGCGAAGACAATGCCGGCGTTGGTACACTCAGGCCGTTCATCGGAGGTCTGCTGCATGTTCCCCGCCCGCCGCCCGCTCTTCCTTCCCGCGTCGCTCCTTGGTGCCTCCGCGCTGGCCCTGGTTGCCGCCGTGTCGACGCGCTCCCAGCCCGTGCTGGCGCAGACGCCGCCAGCCGCGCAGACGCCCGCGCCGCCCGCCACGCCGGAGGCGGCCGTGCTCGGCACCTACCGCTGGCGCGGCATCGGGCCCAACCGCGGCGGCCGTTCGATCGCCGTCTCCGGTGTGAAGGGCAAGCCGCGCGAGGCCTACTTCGGCGCGGTGGGCGGCGGTCTCTGGAAGACCACCGATGCCGGCAACAACTGGGCGCCGGTGACCGATGGCCAGCTCTCGAGCTCGTCGGTGGGCGCGGTGGCGGTGTCGGAATCGAACCCCAACGTGCTCTTCATCGGCATGGGCGAGTCGTGCATCCGCGGCAACATCATGCCGGGCGACGGCGTCTACAAGTCCGCTGACGCCGGCAAGACCTGGACGAACGTGGGCTTCCGGAACGTCGAGGCCATCTCGAAGATCCGCATCCACCCGACGAACCCCGACATCATCTGGGTGGCGGCCCTGGGCAACTACCACGGTCCGAGCGACGACCGCGGCGTCTTCAAGAGCACCGACGGCGGCAAGAGCTGGAAGAAGACGCTGTTCCGCGACAGCAAGACGGGCGCCGTGGACCTGTCGATCGACCGGAAGAATCCGAACGTGATGTACGCCTCGCTGTGGGAGGCGTACCGCATCGAATACCAGATGTCGAGCGGCGGCCCCGGCAGCGGCCTGTTCAAGAGCACCGACGGTGGCGAGACGTGGACCGACATCACCCGCGCGCCCGGCATGCCGAGCGGCATGGTGGGCCGGATCGGTGTGGCCGTATCTGGCGCCGATGGCAGCCGCGTCTACGCGCTCGTCGAGAACGAGAACGGCGGCCTGTTCGTGTCTGACGATGCCGGCGCCACCTGGACGCTGATGAACGCGGCCCGCAGCGTGCGGCAGCGCGCCTTCTACTACACGCACGTCTTCGCCGATCCGAACCAGAAGGACGTCGTCTACATGCAGAACACATCGCTCTTCCGCTCGGCGGATGGCGGCAAGACGCTCGTCTCGATGGGCAACGGCACGCACGGCGACCACCACGACCTGTGGATCGATCCGGACGACTCCGAGCACATCATCGACGGCAACGACGGCGGCGGCGCCATCAGCTTCAACGCGTCGGCGGCGGCGCGCCTCGTGAACTGGAGCGATCAGGACTTCCCGACGGCGCAGTTCTACCACGTGGTCACGACCGCGCACGTGCCCTTCCACGTCTGCGGCTCGCAGCAGGACAACAGCACGCTCTGCGTGCCGAGCGATACCGGCACCGGCGGCTTCGGCCGCGTGCCACCGGTGGCGCCCTACCAGGCGGGCGGCGGCGAGCCCGGCTACATCGCGCCGCATCCGAGCGATTCGGATCTGTTCTTTGCCGGCACCAACAACGGCTCGTTCCTGACGCGCTACAACAAGCGCACGGGCGAGCTGAAGGAAGTGGGCGCCTACCCGCGCTTCTTCTCGGGCGAGCCGTCGCGCGACGTCAAGGAACGCTGGCAGTGGACCTACCCGATCATCTTCGCGCACACCGATGCGAACGTGCTCTACACGACGTCGCAGCGCGTGTGGAAGTCCACGAACGGCGGCGACTCGTGGGAGGCAATCAGCGGCGATCTCTCGCGCCATGACCCGAAGACGATGGGCGACTCGGGCGGGCCGATCACGCACGACATGAACAGCCCGGAGATCTACGGCACGGTCTTCTCGCTGGCGCCCGGCAAGAAGGACGGCAACCTCATCTGGGCCGGGTCGGACGACGGCCTCGTGCACGTGACGCGCGACGGCGGCAAGGCATGGATCAACGTGACGCCGGCCGCGATGCCCGACTTCGGACGCGTGAGCCAGCTCGATGGCTCGGCCTTCGACCATGGCACGGCCTACATGGCCGTGAAGAAGATGCTGCTTGGCGATCAGTCGCCCTACATCTTCCGCACGCGCGATTTCGGCGCCACGTGGACGAAGGTCGTGAACGGCATTCCCGCCAATGACTACGTGCACGCGGTGCGCGAGGATCCGGCGCGCAAGGGCCTGCTCTATGCCGGCACGCAGCACGGCGTCTACGTGTCGTTCAACGACGGCGAGGCCTGGCAGACGTTCAACAGCGGCCTGCCCGACGTGCCGGTGACCGACATCTGGGTGTCGGGCACGTCGCTGGCGATTGCCACGCACGGCCGCAGCTTCTACGTGATGGACAACCTCTCCACGCTGCGCCAGTTCGCCGGCATGCTGGCCGATGTCACGCTGTTCCAGCCGCCAGACACGATTCGCGGCCTCGATCGTGTGCTCATCGACTACTACCTGAAGGCGCAGCCGAAGAGCCTGACGCTCGAGGTCCTCGACGGTCAGGGCACGGTGATGCGGGCCTTCACGGGCCAGCCGCCGCGTCCGCCGGCTGCCGCTGGAGCGCCGCCCACCGACGAGGATGGCCCTCGCGGTCCGCAGACCACCGTGCCGATGGCGGCCGGGATGAACCGCGCCACGTGGGATCTGGCGTCAACGCCCGTGGTCGGGTTCCCCGGCATGATCCTGTGGGGCGCGACGCAGAACGGTCCGACGGTGCTGCCGGGCCGCTACCAGGTGAAGCTGACGGCTGACGGCGTATCGCAGACGCAGCCGTTCACGATCGCGAAACATCCGCTGCGCAACATCAGCGACGCCGATCTGCAGTTCCAGTGGGACCTGGCCTCGCGCATCCGCGACAAGGTCAACGAAGCGAATCTCGCCGTCATCACGATCCGCCGCATCAAGACGGAAGCGGCAGAGAAGACCAGGGGCGCGCCGAAGGAAATCGTGGCCGCCGCCGACACGCTCACGAAGAACCTGGCGATCGTCGAAGAAGAGATCTACCAGGTGAAGAATCAGAGCGGGCAGGATCCGCTGAACTTCCCGATCCGCACGAACAACCGCCTGGCGTCGCTGCTGCGCGTGGCCGTCACCGGGGAAGGGCGCCCGACGAGTAACGTCGGCCCGATCTTCGACGACCTCGTGGCCGAGCTGAAAGCGGAGCAGGACAAGCTCGACAAGACGCTCGCGACCGACCTCGTGCAGCTCAATCGCATGCTGACCCGGATCAAGAAGGACCCGATCAGCGAGGAGTAGCGGCGTCGGCCTCGAGCCGCGCGCGCAGATCGTCGCAGGCGGCCGTGATGAGGGCCTCAATCGCCGGGCGGTCGGGGCTCCGTCCAGGCACGATCTTCACATGCCACATGGAGACGACGCAGGCGAAGGCCGCGCCGTCCACACACGCCGCGGGGCAGCCATCGTGCACGACCACCCGCACCACCTCGTGGTGGCCGTTCAGTCCCGCCTTCGCCCGCCTTCGCGCTGACGCGCTTCAGCGTGGCTTCAGCGTGCCTTCGACGACGCTAGCCCTTGCCGCCGCTCATCGCGTTCAGGAACTCGCCGTTGCTCTTGGTCTTGCCCATCTTGCTGAGCAGCAGCTCCATCGCTTCCACCGGGCTGAGCGGCGTGAGCACGCGGCGCAGCACGTAGACGCGGTTGAGATCCTCCTTCGACATGAGGAGCTCTTCCTTGCGGGTGCCGCTCTTCTGGATGTCGATGGCGGGGAAGACGCGGCGGTCGGCAAGCTTGCGGTCGAGATGCACTTCGCTGTTGCCGGTGCCCTTGAACTCTTCGAAGATCACTTCATCCATGCGCGAGCCGGTGTCGACGAGCGCGGTGGCGATGATGGTGAGCGAGCCGCCTTCTTCGATGTTGCGCGCGGCGCCGAAGAAACGCTTCGGGCGCTGCAGGGCGTTGCTGTCGACACCGCCCGAGAGCACCTTGCCGCTCGTGGGCACGATGGTGTTGTAGGCGCGCGCGAGACGCGTGATCGAGTCGAGCAGGATGACGACGTCCTTCTTGTGCTCGACGAGGCGCTTGGCCTTTTCGATGACCATCTCGGCCACCTGCACGTGGCGCTGGGCCGGTTCGTCGAAGGTCGACGAGATGACCTCGCCGCGCACCGAGCGCTGCATGTCGGTGACTTCTTCGGGCCGCTCGTCGATGAGCAGCACGATCAGGTAGATCTCCGGGTGATTCGTGGTGATCGCGTTCGCGATCGCCTGCAGCAGCATCGTCTTGCCGGTGCGGGGGGGCGCCACGATGAGTCCGCGCTGGCCCTTGCCGAGCGGCGTCATCAGGTCCATCACGCGCGTCGAGAGGTTCTCGGCGTCGGCTTCGAGCTTGATCTTTTCCTGGGGGTAGAGCGCGGTGAGGTTCTCGAAGAAGATGCGCTCTTTGCCGCGGGCGGGAGGTTCGAAGTTGACCGCTTCGACCTTGATGAGGGCGAAGTAGCGTTCGCCTTCCTTCGGTGGCCGGATCTGGCCGGCGACCGTGTCGCCCGTGTGCAGGTCGAACTTGCGAATCTGCGAGGGCGACACGTAGATGTCGTCAGGGCCCGCCAGGTAGTTGTAGTCGGGGGCGCGCAGGAAGCCGAAGCCGTCAGGCAGCACCTCGAGCACACCTTCCGAGAAGATGAGACCGCTCTTCTCGGCCCGGGCGCGCAGGATCTCGAAGATGAGCTCCTGCTTGCGCATCCCGGTGGCGCCGGGGATGTCGAGCTCCCTCGCCACCTTGGTGAGCGAGGAGACACTCATCTCCTTCAGGGTGGAGAGATCGAGCGTGACTACTTGTTCCTGTTGTGGGGGGGCGGCTGCCGCTTGAGCAGGCTTGCTATCAGTTTCCACAGTTCGTCCAGTCCTTCCCCGGAGACCGCCGAAACCGGCAGTACCGGGCCTTGATGGTGCGCCTCTACCTCACGCAGATGACGTTGGCGCTCCGCCCGCGTCAGTTTGTCGATCTTCGTGGCCACGACGCCGTGTTCGGCATCCTGGCCTTCCAGCCACGCCCAGGCGCGGCGATCGCTCTCGAGGCCGGGGTGCCGGCTGTCGACGAGCAGGAAGGCTCCCCGCACGGGCGAGAAGCCATCACGACCTTCACGATGGAAATACGCGCCGACCAGGGCGTCGAACTCGGCCGCCGCCTTGTCGCCGCCCCGGGCGTATCCGTATCCGGGCAGATCGACGAGGTAGAACGGGACGTCGCCCTCCCGCTTCAGCCGGTAGAAATTGGCCAGGCGGGTCTTTCCCGGGGCCGCGCTCGTCCGGGCCACCTGCGACCGGACCAGCGCGTTGATGAGGCTCGACTTGCCGACATTCGACCGGCCGACGAAGGTGATCTCGGGAAGCTCCTCTTTCGGGAAGCTCCCGGGGCCCGCGGCGCTCGTGACGAACTCGGCAGAGATACGCGCCAAGCCCCTCAGTGGGTAACCGCGTCCGGGCCCTCGCCCTCGGCCACGTCGGCTTCCACCGACGGCGGCAACGGGGTGATGGGACCCTCGAGCGCGAGCTTCAGCACCTCATCCATGTTCGAGACCAGGTGCATGTTGAGCGTGTCGAGCACGTTCTTCGGGATGTCGGCGAGGTCTTTCTCGTTGTCCTTCGGCAGCAGGATGGTGGTGACGCCGGCCCGGTGGGCCGCCAGCACCTTCTCCTTCACGCCGCCGATGGGCAGCACCTTGCCGCGCAGGGTGATTTCCCCCGTCATCGCCACCTCGCGACGCGTCTTGATCTTCGCGAGCGCGGAGATCATGGCGGTGGCGAGGGTGATGCCGGCCGACGGCCCATCCTTCGGGATGGCGCCCTCGGGAATGTGGACGTGCACGTCGAGCTTGCGGTTGAAGTCCTTGGGGATGCCGAATTCCTCGGCCCGCGAGCGGATGTAGCTCATCGCCGCCTGCGCCGATTCCTGCATCACATCACCCAGCTTGCCGGTGAGGGTGAGGCGGCCGCGGCCGGGCATGAGGGTGGCTTCCGTGACCAGGATCTCGCCGCCCACTTCCGTCCACGCGAGGCCGGTGGCGACGCCCACTTCGTTCTGCTCTTCGGCCAGGCTCGGCCGGAAGCGGGGCACGCCCAGGTACTGCGTGACCTTGTCGGGCGTGATTTCCTCGAACGTGCTGGCGCCGTCGGTCACGACCTTGCGGGCCACCTTGCGGCAGACCGCGTTGATCTCGCGTTCCAGGCTGCGCACGCCGGCTTCACGCGTGTAGCGCTGGATGATCGTCTGGATGGCGTCGGTGCCGAAGGTGATGTTCTTGTCGGTCAGGCCGCTGCCCTCGACCGCCTTCGGCACGAGGTAGCGCCGCGCGATCTCGGTCTTCTCGACCTCGGTGTAGCCGGCCAGCTGCAGCACTTCCATGCGGTCGCGCAGCGCCTGCGGGATCGTGTGCAGCACGTTGGCCGTGCAGATGAACATCACGTTCGAGAGGTCGTACTCCACGTCCAGGTAGTGATCCTGGAAGGTGGTGTTCTGCTCGGGGTCGAGCACTTCGAGCAGCGCCGCCGAGGGGTCGCCGCGGAAGTCCATGGACATCTTCTCGACTTCGTCGAGCAGGAAGACCGGGTTGACCGTGCCGGCCTTCTTCATCATCTGGATGATCTGGCCGGGAAAGGCGCCGATGTAGGTGCGGCGGTGGCCGCGGATTTCGGCTTCGTCGCGCACGCCGCCGAGCGACAGGCGCACGAACTTGCGGTTCATGGCCCGGGCGATCGACTTGGCGAGCGAGGTCTTGCCGACGCCGGGAGGGCCGGCGAGCGTGAGGATGGTGGCCTTCGGCTTCTTGACGAGGGCACGCACGGCCAGGAACTCCAGCACGCGTTCCTTGATCTTCTCGAGGCCGTAGTGGTCTTCGTTGAGCACCGTCTCGGCGACCTTGAGATCGCGGCTCTCCTTGGTCTTCTTGTGCCAGGGCACCGCGATGAGCCAGTCGAGGTAGTTGCGAGACACCGTGGCCTCGGCCGACATCGGCGGCATCGCCTCGAGGCGCTTCAGTTCCTGCATGGCCTTCTCGGCCACGTCCTTGGGCATGCGCGCCTGATCGATCTTCTTCTTCAGGTCGTCGACCTCGTTGCCCTTGTCGTCCTTGCGGCCCAGTTCCTTCTGGATCGCCTTCATCTTCTCGTTCAGGTAGTACTCTTTCTGCGCCTTCTCCATCTGCTTCTTCACGCGAGACTGGATCCGGCGGTCGACCTGGAGCTTGTCGACTTCGGCATCGAGGATGCCGGCGATGCGGTTGAGGCGTTCGAGCGGCGAGATGATCTCGAGCAGGTTCTGCTTCTCATCCACGCCGACGAGCAGGTGGGCGGCAATCGTGTCGGCCAGCTTGCCCGGGTCGTCGACCTTGACGGCCGCGATCATCGCGTCGTAATGCAGGTTGTTCGAGAGCTTGACGTACTGCTCGAACAGGGCGACCACACGGCTCATCGTGGTGTCGACATCGCCGCTCGTTTCGCGCTGCTTCGGCAGCACCTTGGCCACCACGCGGAAGAAGCCCTTGTCTTCCTTCCACTCGATGATGCGGGCGCGTTCGACGCCTTCGACGAGCACCTTGATGTTGCCGTCGGGCAGCTTCAGGCTCTGCACCACGTTGGCGACGCAGCCCATCATGAAGACGTCTTCGGGCCGCGGATCGTCGGTGCCGGCATCGTGCTGCGCGGCGAGGAAGATCCGCTTGTCTTTTCCGAGCGCATGTTCGAGCGCACGGATGGACGACGGCCGTCCGATCACGAACGGCATCATCATGTGCGGGAAGACGACGACGTCGCGCAGCGGAACGACGGGGAGGGTTTCGTAGACGTCCATCAACCAGCCTTCTCGATGACTTCGAGCCCCGTATTCTTCGTGATCACCATTTCGCGGGTGACCACGTATTCCCGGCCCTTCTTCTGGCCCGGCAGCGTATACATCAGCTCGAGCATGAGGTCTTCGATGATCATCCGAAGACCGCGCGCGCCGATCTTGCGTTCGAGGGCCATGTCGGCGATGGCTTCCACGGCGTCGTCGGTGAAGCGCAGCTTGACGTTCTCGTACTCGAAGAGCTTCTGGTACTGACGCGCGATGGCGTTGCGCGGTTGCGTCAGGATCTGCACGAGGGCCGGACGGTCGAGCTCGTGCAGCGTGCCGAGCACCGGCAGGCGGCCGACGAACTCGGGAATCAGCCCGAACTTGATGAGGTCCTGCGGTTCCACCTGCTCGAGGAGCGAGCCGGTGTCGCGCTGCTTGCGGCTCTTGACGTCGGCCTTGAAGCCGAGCGTCTTGCGGCCGAGGCGCCGTTCCACCACTTTCTCCAGCCCGACGAACGCGCCGCCGCACATGAAGAGGATGTTGGTCGTGTCGATCTGGAAGAATTCCTGGTGCGGGTGCTTGCGGCCGCCCTGGGGCGGCACGTTGGCTACCGTGCCTTCGAGGATCTTGAGCAGCGCCTGTTGCACGCCCTCGCCCGACACATCGCGGGTGATCGACGGGTTCTCGTCCTTGCGGCCGATCTTGTCGATCTCGTCGATGTAGACGATGCCCTGCTGGCACTTCTCGATGTCGCCGCCGGCCGCCTGCAGCAGCTTGAGGATGATGTTCTCGACATCCTCGCCCACGTAACCGGCTTCGGTCAGCGTGGTCGCGTCGACGATCGTGAAGGGCACCGACAGCAGCTTGGCGAGCGTCTGCGCGAGCAGCGTCTTGCCAGTGCCGGTGGGCCCGATGAGCAGGATGTTCGACTTCGTCAGTTCGACGTCGGTCCGGCCCTTCGGCTGCTTCTGGATCTCGAGCCGCTTGTAGTGGTTGTACACCGCCACGGCAAGCTTCTTCTTCGTGCGTTCCTGCCCGATGACGTATTCGTCGAGAAACTTCTTGATCTCGGGCGGGGACGGCAGGGTGGAGCGGACACTGCGGCTCTCACGGTTGTCGTCGGCGATGATGTCGTTGCAGACCTCGACACACTCGTCGCAGATGAAGACCGTGGGGCCGGCGATGAGTTTCCTGACGTCGTTCTGATCTTTGTTACAGAACGAGCAGCGCAGGATTTCACCCTCGCCGTTCTTCTTGACCATAAGGGATGCTCGCGGCAGGAGAGACGACGCAGGGACGCCCCTCGATCGATGTTACACCCGTTTCCGAATCACGTCGTCAAGTATTCCGTATTCCTTGGCCTCGTCTGGCGACATGATGTAATCGCGTTCGGTATCGTCCTGGATGCGCTTGAGCGGCTGGCCCGTGTGCAGGACCATGATCTCGTTGATGCGCTCGCGCTGGCGCAGGATTTCCTTGGCGGCGAGCGCGATGTCGGTGGCCTGCCCGCCCAGCCCCTGCATCCACGGCTGGTGGATGAGGATGCGTGAACTCGGCAGTGAGGCGCGCTTGCCCTTGGCGCCGGCGCAGAGCAGCACGGCCGCGATCGACGCGGCCTGCCCGATGCAGAGCGTCTGCACGTCGGGCCGGATGTACTGCATGGTGTCGTAGATGGCGAGGCCGGCCGTGATGACGCCGCCCGGGCTGTTGATGTACAGCAGGATGTCCTTGTCGGGATCCTCGGCTTCGAGGAACAGCATCTGCGCGATGACGACGTTGGCGACATTGTCATCAATCGGCGTGCCGATGAAGATGATGTTGTCCTTCAGCAGCCGGGAGAAGATGTCGTAAGCACGTTCGCCGCGGTTGGTCTGTTCCACCACCATCGGCACGAGCTGCATGCGCGAGTCGGTCACGATTCGTTCCTCGGGATCTGCAATCGGCGCGACGGGCGCGCCCTTCACTCGGTCACCTGAACACGGCCCAGTACCGTGTTCACCGTCGTCTCCCGGCGCAGGCCCACCTGCATGCGGCCCAGGCCGTCTTCCTGCTCCAGCCGGGCCTTCACGGCCGCCGGCGTCAGACCGGTGCGCTCCGCGTAGCGCTCGAGTTCGCGCTCGAGGTCGGCCTCGGTCACCGTGATGTTCTCGCTCCGGGCCACCTGGTCGAGCACGAGGGCGGAGGCCACGGATTCCTGTGCCGGCTCACGCTGGCCCTGCCGGAAGGCGGCCCAGTCGATGTTGGCGCGGCGCGGGTCGATCTGCTGCGACATGAGCCGCCGTGCGAAATCCTCGACGCGGCGGTCGATCTCGCGGTCCACGAGGGCGCCGGGCACCGGGAAGGGCAGGCGCTTGGCGATCTGCTTCAGCAGGTCGGCGCGGAGCTGGCGTTCCGACGCGTCCTTCGCCTCGCCTTCGAGGTCGGTGCGCACGCGGGCTCTGAGGGCGTCGAGCGACTCGAGGTCTTCACCCAGATCCTTGGCGAACTCGTCGTCGAGCGCGGGCACGACCCGGCGCCGCAGTTCCTTGAGGTGCACGGAGTAGGCCACCGACGTGCCGGCCAGTTCGGCCACGGCGTAGTCGGCGGGGTAGCTCAGGGTGAAGGATCGCGATTCGCCCACCGTCATCCCGGTGACTTCGGTGTCGAAGCCCGGGGGGTTGGCCGGCGCGCCCATCTCGATCGAGACCTTCTCGTGGGTGTCCGGCGGCTGCACGGTGCCGTCGGCCGCCGTGGCGCGGCGTTCGAGGTCGATGACGAGGCTGTGGCCTTCGGCCACGCCGCCTTCGACCGGTTCGAAGCGCGCGGCGCGTTCGCGCAGCCGTTCGAGGGTCTGCTGCACGGCGTCGTCGTCCACGGCCACCGGCGGGCGCGTGAGCTGGATGTCACCGAAGTCGCCGGGTTCGAAGGCCGGCACCACGTCGAAGCTCGCGGTGAACGACAGCGGCTTGCCTTCCTCCACCACGACGTCCTTCACGTCGGGCGTGTCGACCGGCTCCACCCCTTTCGAGGAAAGCACGTCGTCGATGGTGCGCGGGATGAGGTCGTGCGCGACGTCGTGGAGGATCTGGGCGCGGAAGCGCTGGCGCACGATGCCCGGCGGCACGCGGCCGGGGCGGAAGCCGGGCAGACGCGCCGACTTCGTGTATTCGCGCGTCACGCGCTCGATGGCCGACTCGACATCGCCCACGGGAACCTCTACCGTGAGTTGCCGCCGCGTCTCGTTGACGTCTACCAGTTCTGTCTTCATCTAGTGTCTGTGGATAGGAGGTGGTGCGGTGGTGCGCCCGCCTTCGCCCTTCGGGCTTCGGCGAGGCTGGTGCGAAAGGGGGGAGTCGAACCCCCATAGCCTTGCGGCTACCGGATCCTAAGTCCGGCGCGTCTGCCAGTTCCGCCACTTTCGCAAGGCCAGTAGCTCTCGCCAGAGTAGCACGGTTCCCCGCCGGTTCCAGGCCGGGTGCGGTCCACCATATCTTGGTGTCTGGCCGGTGCCCGACCTCAAGATAGGCGATGGATGTACGTATTCCTTCTCATAGCTTGTCGGCGGTTCACGAGCGCTTCGACAGGGGCCGCGCCGCCGCCGGATCAGGAAAACTGTGCAAACGGATCAGCTAGGGTGAATGACCAGCGGATCCGGCCGCTCAGGCCACCGGTGGGAGGTTGCTGACGAGCAGTTCCTCGACCGGCCCGCGGCGGTCGGCCCGGGTGTTGACGGCGCGCCGTGCCGGCACCCGGCGGATGCGGAGCCCGGCCGAATGTGCCGTCCGTTCGCCGTAGAGCCGCACGATGGAATCCGCGCTCGAGTTGCTGAGCAGCACCTGCACGCCGCGCCCGGCCAGCCCGACGGCCAGCGCCTGGAGCCGGGCCTGGTCGGCGTCCGAGAATCCGCGGGCGGTGTACTGGCGGAAGTTCGAGGTGGGCCCGAGCGGCGCGTAGGGCGGATCGAAGTAGACGAAGTCGCCGGGCCGGGCATCTTCGGCCACCCGGTCGAACGACCGGCAGTCAATCGAGATCCCGGGCGTGGCGAGCGCCGCCGAGGCGGCCCGGATGCGTTCGGCGTGCACGATGCGCGGCCGCGTGTAGCGCCCGGCCGGCACGTTGTAGCCGCCCTGCTGGTTGAGCCGGAACAGCCCGTTGTAGCCGGTCTTGTTGAGGTAGAGGAGGGCGGCGGCCAGATCCACCGGATACGCCTCGGGCGTGCCATCCGCCGCAGCCCAGGCGGCGCGCCGGGGATTGAAGAGCTGGTCGCGCACCTCGTAGTAGAAGGTGCGGCCCCCCTGCGCGTGCCCGTCGGCCAGCCGGCCCAGTTCGCCGATGAGCGCGTCGGCGGCGTCGCGCACGCGCAGATAGCAGCCCACGAGGTCGGGGTTCTCGTCGCTCAGCCACACCGGGCAACCGGCCAGGCGTCCGCTCGTCCACAGGTCGAAGAAGACGGCGCCCGAGCCGAGGAACGGCTCGTGATAGCCGCTCACCGTGGCCGGATAGTACGTGCGGAGCACCGGCAGGAGCTGACGTTTGCCCCCGACCCACTTGAGGAACGGCTTCGCCTCCGGCGCCGGCGTCACGGCGCGCATGTTACCAGCGGGCCTAGCGGAAGGCGATGGTGACGACCGGGTCGTTCACCTTCAGGCCCTTCACGTCCTTGAGATACGGCTTGAGTTCGCTGACCGAGGCGGTCGGGCCGAGCGCCTTCTGCACCTGCTTCAGTTTCGCTTCGTCCTGCATCAGCGCCTCGAGGTCCATCTCGAGCAGCGTGACGCGCGAACCGGCCACATGATCCGCGTTGGTCTTCAGGATCTTGCCGGCCACTTCGATGTCGATGCCGATCTTGAAGCCCTTGAACATCGACTTCATCATGTCGAGCATCTGCGGGTTGTCCATGTCGGGCCCGCCGGGGGCGGCGCTGGGCGCGGCGTCGTCCTTGGGCTTGTCGTTCAGCGAGACGGTGAGCGTCGAGGCGCCGTCGGTGCCCTTGGCGAAGGCGAACGTCACGGGATTGCTGTTCTTCGGCGGCGTCGAGAAGCCGCCGGTGGTCGAGCCCGACAGGTTCGGGTCCTGATCCACGCGCAGTTTCGTGATGTCGGTAAAGGCGAAGATCGCCTTCGACCCTTCGAAGCCGTCCTCGGCCTTGAGCGGCGTGGCCGAGACGAACGCGACGCCTTCGCCCATGCGCTCGGCGGCGCGCTTCATGTCGGCCTCGTTCACGGCGCCGGGCGTCTGGGCCGGCTGCGCGCCGAGGCCGCCGAACATCCCCTTCACCATGCCGAGGTTCATCAGCATGGTCTGCTCGACCGTGCCGCTGCCATCGGCCTTGACCGTGATGAGCGTGGCGCTGCGGATGCAGCCGGTGCACAACGTGGCGGCGAGGGCGAGCGCGGCAACCTTCGCGAACATGGGCAACCTCCCGGGGGGACGGCCCATCATAACGTGCGCGGCGCGCCCGTCCCGCGCGCCCGCCTCTATACTTGTCGGCGATGACGCGCGAAGGAACAGGCCGCACCGCCCTCGTCACCGGCGCCTCGGCCGGCATCGGCGCCGCGTTCGCCGACGTACTGGCGGAGGCGGGCTACGGCCTGGTGCTCACCGCGCGGCGTGCCGATCGCCTCGAGGCGGTCGCCGCAGGGCTGCGCACGCGCTACGGCGTCCCGGTGGACATCATCGTGGCCGATCTGGCGGATCCGGCGGCGCCGGCCGCGCTCGTCGAGGCGATCGGCGCCCGCGGCCTCACGGTGGACGTGCTCGTGAACAACGCCGGCTACGGCGTGCCGGGCCGCTACGCCGCGACCGCATGGACGCGGCAGCGCGACTTCGTGCAGGTGCTCGTCACGGCCGTGGCCGAACTCACGCACCGGCTGCTGCCGGGCATGATCGAACGGCGCTTCGGCCGCGTGCTGAACATCGCCTCGCTCGCCGCGCTCGTGCCGGCCGCCCCCGGCCACACGCTCTACGCCGCGTCGAAGGCGTTCCTCGTGAAGTTCTCGGAGGCGCTCGCCGGCGAATGCCGGGCCGACGGCGTGCACGTGACGGCCGTGTGCCCGGGCTTCACCTACTCCGAGTTCCACGACGTCACCGGCACGCGCGCCCAGGTGAGCGCGATGCCGCGCTGGATGTGGAGTGATGCCCGCGACGTCGCCCGCGAGGGCTACGCCGCCGCCATGGCAGGGCGGCCGGTGGTGGTCACGGGACGGGTGAACCGCGCCATCGCCTTCGGCGTGAAGCACCTGCCGACCTTCGTGGCCGACGTCGCCGTGCATCGCAGCGCGCGCAACTTCCGCAAGCTCTAGCGGTCGAACGTCCGCCGCCGGCGGCGCGGCGCCCCGCCTGATGCCGGCGCGCGCGCCGTCGCCGGCCGTGCCTCAGAAGTAGAACGTCACGCCTACCGCCGACCTGAGTCCGAACGTCGTGCCCTCGGCTTCGGTGCGGGTGCCCGGGAAGTCGGATGTCGTCGTCTGCGTCGAGTACTGCAGGCCGAGTTCCCCGAAGACGGCGAAGCGGTCGTGCAGATTGAACTGCGAGCCAAACGCGCCCGACGCCAGCACGCCGGTGGTCGTCGCGGTGAAGCCGGTCAGCGCGCCGCTCAGGCCCGACTCGTTGTCGGCCGTGGAGCGCGCGTATGCCAGACGCGGCACCAGATACAGGCGCAGGCGGTCGATCGTGCGCACGTTCACCAGGACGCTCACGCCCACCGTCGTGCCCCAGCCCTCGGAGGTGCTGCTGGAGGACAGGCCCGCCCCGGCGAATACGCCCGTCGCGGCCGTCGTCGCTGCCGATGTCGAGCGCGCCAGCGCGACGTCGGGGCGGACGGCAATACCGTCCGTCACATGCCACACGATCCCGAGCGCGCCGGGATACCCCATGGTCACGCCGACGTCGCCGGCCGTCTGCGCGGGCGCGGACCGCGCCGCCAGCACCAGCATCACCACACCCAGCAGCACTCGTACACGCATCGCGCACCACCTCCGTCCGGCTGCCCGGGGGGCGGGGCGCCTGTGAGCGAGGATACGTCAGCTCGTCGCTCGCTGCTGCACGCTCAATGCGACCGGCGCCGCCTGCACCGCAATCGGCTCCGGACGTTCGCCGTCGTGGCCCGAGAGCGTGATCTCGATGGTGGTGCTGGCCGCCGAACTCGCGCCGACGCGGATCGTGCCGCCGAGGGCGCGCACGACCTCGCGGCAGATGGCCAGGCCGAGGCCGCTGCCGCCGGTGTGACGGTGCCGCGATTCGTCGACGCGGAAGAAACGCTCGAAGACGTGTTCGTGGTCGGCCGCGGGAATGCCGTGACCTTCGTCGCGCACGTCGATCGTGACGCGTGTCGGTGCCCACTGATCGGCCGCCGGTGCGGTGAGGCGCGCCGACACGGTCACGGCGCCGCCCTCGCGGTTGTAGTGCACGGCGTTGGCGACGACGTTGTCGAGGACACGCCCGACGAGGCCCGGATCACCGTAGACCCGGATGTCGTCGAGGCCCTGATGTGCGAGCCTGATGCCGCGGGCGGCCGCCGCCGGCTGCCAGCGCGCGAAGGCGTCGTCGACCACCGGCGCGAGCGGCACTTCACGGAGCACGATCTCGTCGGCGCCCTCCTGCACGCGCGAGAGCAGCATCAGGTTGCCGGCCAGTTCGGTGAGTGCGGTCAACCGGCGGCGCACCACGACGAGCGTATCGCGGTAGCTCTCGGCCGTTCGCGGGTGCCGCAGCGCCACGTCGAGCTCGCCGGCCATCGCCGTAATCGGGCTGCGCAGCTCGTGCGAGGCATCGGCGGCGAAGCGGCGGTTGGCGTCGAGGGCGCGCTGCAGGCGGTCGAGCATCGAGTTGAGCAGCACCGTCATGCGGCCCACCTCGTCGTGGATCTGCGGCTCGTCGAGCCGGCCATCGAAGTGGCCCTGCGCGATCCACGCGGCCCGTTCGGTGATGCGCGCCACCGGCGCGAGCGCGCGCGAGGCCAGCAGATACCCGAGCGCCGCCGTGCCGGCCACGCTCACGAGCCAGACGCCGCCGAGCAGCCACGTGAGGAAGGCCAGCCCGCGTGCGACGTCGTCGGCGAAGAGGCCGACGGCCACCGCGTAGGTGCGGCCCTCGCGCGAGGCCGTCAGCACCGCCAGACGCGCCCGGCGCCCCTGCACCTCGGCGTCGGCGAGCGGGGCCTGGCCGTCGAGGCCCTGCCTGACGACCTCCGGCGAGATGAGCGGCGGGCCGTGGCCGAGGGCGCTCGACTGCAGCACGAGCCTGCCCTCCGCATCGAAGATCTGCACGAGTTTCTCGGCGAAGCCGCCGGCCTCGAGCTGTGTGAAGGTCGACTCGTGCAGGTGGACGTCGGTCGTGCCGTCGGTCGACGATGCGGCTTCGGTCGCAGCGATCGTGCGCACGTGCCCGTCGAGCCAGCGGTGCAGGTAGATCGAGGCCCCGGTATACACCGCCACGTTGGCCAGGCCGAGCAGCACGCCCACGGCGAGTGTCCAGCGCAGGGTCAGGCGGGCGCGGAACGACTGCAGCGGCGCCGGGGCCGTCATGACTCGCTGCCCTTTTTCAGCATGTAGCCGAGGCCACGCACGGTGCGGATGGGCGGCACGGACGCCACCGCCTGCAGCTTGCGCCGCACGTAGCCCACGTAGACGTCGGCGTTATTCGAGAGCGGATCGTAGTCGCCACCCCACACGTGCTGCGCGAGCTGGTCGCGCGTGACCACCGCTTCGGCACGGCGCACGAGGAAGGTGAGCAGCCGGTACTCCGTGGCCGTGAGCTGCACGGGGCGTCCGGCGAGTGTCACCGTGTGGGCCACCGGGTCGATGGCGATGCCGCCGTATTCGAGCAGGTGCGTCAGGTGGCGGGTGCGCCCGCGGCGTCCGAGGGCGCGCAGGCGCGCCAGCAGTTCGTCGAACACGAACGGCTTCACGAGCACATCGTCGGCGCCGGCATCGAGCGCCGTCACGCGGTCGGCCACGCCGTCGCGCGCCGTCACGATGATGACCGGCGTGTCGACGCCGCGTCCGCGCAGCCGGCGGCACACCTCGAAGCCGTCGAGTGCGGGCAGCATCAGATCGAGCACGATGACGTCGTACTCCTCGGCGGCGGCCATCTCGACTGCCGAGAGTCCGTCTTCCACCAGATCCACGAGGTTGCGTTCCTCGGTGAGCCCGCGGACGATGAACCGGCTGATCTCCGGATCGTCTTCGACGACGAGGATACGCATGGGATGGTCCGTCAGGCGGAGGCTGCGGCCGCGCGTTCGCGCCGTTCCACCCAGGTCTCCATCATGCCGTACAGCGTGGGCAGCACGATGAGCGTCAGCAGCGTCGAGGTGACGATGCCACCGATGACCACGGTGGCGAGCGGGCGCTGCACTTCCGAGCCGGCGCCGGACGAGATGGCCATCGGCAGGAAGCCGATGGCGGCAACGAGCGCCGTCATGAGCACCGGCCGCAGCCGCGAGGCGGCGCCCTGGAGGGTCGCGTCCTCGACGCCCAGGCCTTCGTCGTCGCGCAGGGCGCGGATCGCCGCGATCATGACCACGCCGTTCAGCACGGCCACGCCGAAGAGCGCGATGAAGCCGACGGACGCCGACAGGTTCAGGGTGATGCCGCGAAGCCACAGCGCAGCGATGCCGCCGACGGCGGCAAACGGCACGTTCACCAGGATAAGCAGTGCCCAGCGCACCTTGTGGAACGTGGCCACGAGCAGCACGAAGATGATGACGAGCGAGAGCGGCACCACGATCGCGAGGCGCGCCGTGGCGCGCTGCTGGTTCTCGAACTGGCCGCCCCAGGTGAGGTAGTAGCCGGTGGGCAGCGTGACGGCGGTGGCCAGGCGGCGCTGCGCCTCGGCCACGAAGCTGCCGACGTCGCGGCCGCGGACGTTGGTCTGCACGACGAGCCGGCGTTCGGCGTTCTCGTGATTCACGGCCTCGGGGGTCGACGCCGAGCGGACGCTTGCCAGCCGGCCGAGCGGCACGCGCTCGCCGCCCGGCGCCGCCACGACGAGGCTGGCAATCGCGTCGGGCGACTCGCGCACGGCGCCCGGCAGCCGCACCACGATGGGGAAGCGGCGGGCGCCTTCGAGCACTTCTGACACCCGGGTGCCGCCAATGGCCGTCTCCACCACCTCCTGCACGTCGGCGACGTGCAGGCCGTAACGGGCGAGCGCATCGCGATCGATGCCGATTTCGATCTGCGCGGCGCCCGACAGGATCTCGACCTGCGCGTCGGCGTTGCCGGGCACCTGTTCGACGACCCGCAGTACCTCGCCGCCGAGCCGTTCGAGTACGGCGGCATCCGGCCCGAAGATCTTCACCGCCACGTCGGCCTTCACGCCCGACACCACCTCGTCGAGGCGCATCGCCATCGGCTGCGTGAAGTTCACTTCGAGGCCGGGAACGTGCGAGAGCGCCTCGGCCATCGCATCGACGAGGTCGGCCTTGCTGCGGCCGCTGGCCCAGTCGTCCTCCGGGTGCAGCAGCACGTAGACGTCGCCCTGGTAGATGCCCATCGCCTCGGTGGCCAGATCGGGCCGCCCGAGCTTGGTCACGATCTGCGAGACCTCGGGGAAGTTCTTCAGCACGATCTGCTCGACGCGCGTGGAGATGGCGACCGACTCTTCCAGTGAGACGGAGGGCAGCTTGCGTGTTTCGATGAGCAGCGAGCCTTCGTCGAGCCGCGGCATGAACTCGGTGCCGAGGAAGGGCACCGACCCGACGGCCACCGCGACGATGACGAGGGCGATGCCGATCGTCAGCAGCGGATGGCGCATGTGCGCGGCGAGCTGCGTCTGGTAGAACGTACGCATCCGCACGAACCACGCCTCGTCGGTGTGGTGGCCGCCGAGCGGCAGCAGGTACGACGAGACGACCGGCACGGCCGTGAGCGACAGCAGCAGCGAGCCGAAGAGCGCCGTGCAGACGGTGATGGCCATCGGCCGGAACATCTTCCCCTCGAGGCCTTCGAGCGTGAAGATCGGCAGGTAGACGGCGATGATGATGAGCACGCCGAAGAGCACCGGGCGGGCCACTTCGACGGCGGCGCTCTTGAAGAGGCCGAGGCGGATGCCCTCGCGTTCGTGCGCCGGCGCCTGCGCGAGCCGCTCGCCGATGCCGACGCGGCGGCGCACGAAGTTTTCCATCATCACGACGGCGCCGTCGACGATGAGGCCGAAGTCGATGGCGCCGAGCGACATCAGGTTGGCCGACACGCCGAAGAACCGCATGCCGATGAAGCCGACGAGCATCGAGAGCGGGATGACCGCGGCGACGATGAGCGAAGCGCGCACGTCGCGGAGGAACACGAAGAGCACGATGAGGACGAGGACGCTGCCTTCGAGCAGATTCTTCGTGACGGTGGCCGTCGTGCGGTCGATGACCTCGGTCTGGTCGTAGAACTTCTCGAGCTTCATACCCTGCGGCAGCGTGGCGGCGATCTCGGCAAGCCGCGTCTTGACGCGGCCGGCGAGGTCGCGCGCGTTTTCGCCCTTGAGCATGATGACCATGCCGCCCACCACTTCGCCCTGGCCGTTGCGCGTGACGGCGCCGTTGCGGAGCGCCGGCGCGACCTCGATCGATGCGACATCGCGCAGCAGCACGGGCACACCGCGGTGGCTGGCGAGCACGACGCGCTCGATGTCGTGGACGTCGGCCAGCAGGCCGACGCCGCGCACGGTGTAACGTTCGGCCTGGTGCTCGATGAAGCCGCCGCTGAACGACTGGTTGTTGTCGGCCACGGCGCGCAGCACGTCGCCAAGGGCGAGGCCGTACTGTTCGAGGCGCAGCGGATCGACCACCACCTGGAACTGCTTGCTCTGCCCGCCCCACGTGTTCACTTCGCTCACGCCCGGCACCGAGCGCAGGCGCGTGCGCACGTCCCAGTCGTGGGCGGTCTTGGCCGCCATCGCATCGATGCCCTCGCCGGTCACGACGTACTGGTAGATCTCGCCGAACGCGGTCGCCACCGGGCCGAGCACCGGCTGCAGGCCGTCGGGAATGCGGCCGCGCACGTCGGCGATACGTTCGGTCACGAGCTGGCGCGCGAGATAGATCGGCACGGCGTCGTCGAAGACCACCGTGACCATCGACAGGCCGAACTTCGAGACCGAGCGCACTTCCTGTGTGTTCGGTACGCCCATGAGCGCCGTCTCGATCGGATACGAGACGCGTTGTTCCACTTCGGGCGCGGCGAGGCTCGGGGCCTCAGTGATGACGACGACCTGGTTGTTCGTGAGGTCGGGGAAGGCTTCGACCGGCAGATCGCGCACGGCGAGCACGCCGGTGACGACGAGCGCGGCCAGCGCCAGGAGCACGAACGCCCGCTGGCCGAGCGTGGCGTTGACGAACCGTTCGACGGCGCCCACGGTTACTCGCCCTCGGGCGCC
Source organism: Vicinamibacterales bacterium (assembly GCA_044347565.1). Classification (GTDB taxonomy): domain Bacteria; phylum Acidobacteriota; class Vicinamibacteria; order Vicinamibacterales; family UBA2999; genus CADEFD01. Next base: position 57,083 of record JBIKUN010000008.1, read on the forward strand.
GGCGCCGCGAGCGCCGATTTCAGCAGGAACGCGCCCGACGTGGCCACGACATCGCCCGCGCTCAGGCCGCGCACGATCTCGACCGCGCCGTTCACGGTCGCGCCGGTCGTGACGGCGCGGCGCATGAACTGGTCGGCACCGGTGCGCACGAAGACCACCGATTCCCCGTCCATCGTCTGCAGCGCGCGGGCCGGCACGACCAGCACCGAGCGCGGCGTCGTGGCCGCCACCGACACGGTGACGAGCATCTGCGGCTTGAGCTTGCGGCCGGGGTTGGCGAGTTCGATGCGCAGCGTGACGCGGCGCGTGTCGGGATCCACCACGTCGCCGATGGCGGCGAGCGCGCCGGGGAACGTCTCGCCGGGATACGCGGCGGCCTTCACGGTGACGGGGCGGCCGGTGACCACGCGGCCCACCAGGGCTTCGTCGATTTCCGCCGTGACCCACACGCGCGAGAGGTCCGACACGACAACGAGCGGCGTACCGGGTGTGACGGCCGACCCTTCCGTGGCCAGCCGTTCGATCACCGTGCCGGCAAAGGGTGTTGCGACCGGCACGTCTTCGTGTTCGAGCGGGTTGGCGTCGGGGCGCGCGACGATGCCGTAGTGCGCGAGCTCCTGCTCGGCGCGCGTGATCTCGGCTCTGACCGCGGCCACGGCCTGCGTGGCGGCGTTCACGTCGGCCCGCGCCCGTTCGAGCTCCTGCGGCGAGAGCGCCTTGTCGGCCACGAGGGCGGCAGCGCGGCTCTCGGAGGTCTTCGCGTAGGTCAGCTCGGTCTCGGCGCGCTGACGTTCGGCCAGCGCCTTGAAGTAGCTGGCCCACGCATCGTGCACGACGTGGCTGTGGAGCTGCACGAGGACCGCGCCGCGCGCCACGCTGTCGCCCGGCTGCACGTTGAACTCGTGCACGACCCCTTCCACGAGTGAACCGAGGCGCGCCGTG
>JBIKUN010000218.1:0-5167 GCA_044347565.1 Vicinamibacterales bacterium
CCGCATCCCGCGCCGCCATCCGCTCGGCATTGCCGTGGCCGGCCGTGGCGGCGTGCAGACGTGGGTGATGTACAACCGCAGCAAGGATGGCGACACGTTCGAGCTCGCGGGCATCAGCCGTCGCGGGCTGCGCGAACACCCGCCGATCCCGCGCGGCGCGTCGTAGCGCTTACTGCACCGAGCGCAGCTCGATGTCGAAGACGAGCGTGGCGTTGCCGGGAATTCTCGGCGGCGAGCCCGCCGCCCCGTAGCCGAGTTCGGGCGGAATCACCACGCGGCGCTGTCCGCCGACGCGCATCCCCGTCACGCCGCGGCTGAAGCCCTGAATGACGCCCGTCCCTACGGTGAATGGGAGGACGCCCGAGTCGAACTGCTGACCCTTGTTCTGGGCAGCGGCGGCGTCGTACAGCCAACCCGCATAGGCCACCGTGACCTGACGTCCGACCGTGGCTTCGGCGCCAGTGCCGACGGTGATGTCGATGGTCTGGAACGGCACGTTGGCAGACGGTGCGGTGGGCGTGCCATTGTTGCCGCCGCAGGCAGCGGTCGTGGCGACGAGGATGAGGACGAGAGCGAAGCGCGTCAGTTGGAGCATGGTGGATGTGTGGGCCGGAAGGCAGTTCCGGCGCGCCCTCAGTATACCGGCGGCCGGTCGGCCGGTGCGGGCGACAGAGATGCAGGGGCCGGGGGACTGGGGACTGGCGCGGCGTGCGAAAAAGAAAACGCGGCGGGGAAGTCTTCTCCCCGCCGCGCCAGTCGAACCCGAGCCCCGGGACCCGAGTCCCGAGCCCCGCCGTTACTTGATGAACAGCATCTCGCGATAGGTGGGCAGCGGCCAGGTGGCGTGCGGCGCCATCAGCTCGAGCTGGTCGCCCAGCTCGCGCAGCTTCACCATCGCCGGCACGACCTTGTCGCGCATGAACTTCGCGTGCTTCTCGACCGACGGCACGTTGTGGTCGAGGGCGGCGGCCAGCAGATCGGTCTGCACGCGGAACGCATCCACGAGCTTCACGATCTTCGCGAGCGTCTTCCTGCCTTCGCGGCTGGTGCCGCCGGCCTGCTTCACGGCCGTGACACTGGCGGCGACGGCGCGCTGGTACTCGAAGGCCGCCGGCAGGATGTAGCGATTGGCCATGAGCACCATGAGCTGCGCTTCGATGTTGATCGTCTTGTTGTAGGTCTCGACGTTCACTTCGTAGCGGGCGTGCAGCTCGCGGTCGTTCAGCACCTTGAACTTCTCGAAGGTCCTGACGACGAGTGGCGTCACGATCTCGGGCAGCGCGTCCACGGTGTTCTTGTGGTTGAGCAGCCCGCGCTTCGCGGCTTCCTTCTGCCACTCCTGCGAGTAGCCGTTGCCGTTGAAGATGATCCGCTTGTGCTTCTTGAGCGTGGTCTTGAGCAGCGCCGCCACGGCGTCTTCGATGGCGTCGCCCTTGGCGACGGCCGCTTCGAGCTGGCCGCACATGTAGTCGAGCGATTCCGACACCGCCACGTTGAGGCAGGTGGCGGGGAAGGCGATCGACTGGTTCGACGACACGGCGCGGAACTCGAACTTGTTACCCGTGAAGGCGAACGGCGACGTGCGGTTTCTGTCGCCGGCATCACGCGGCAGCTTCGGCAGCACCGAGACGCCGATGTCGAGGACGCCACCGTGCTTGCTCGACTTGGCGCCGCCCTTTTCGACCTGCTCGAGCACGTCGGTCAGCATGTCGCCGAGGAAGATCGAGAGAATCGCCGGCGGCGCTTCGTTGGCGCCCAGCCGGTGATCGTTGCCGGCGCTGGCGATGCTCATGCGCAGCAGGCCCTGGAAGGTGTCGACCGCACGGATGACCGCCGTGCAGAAGAACAGGAACTGCATGTTGTCGTGCGGCGTCGCCCCCGGGTTCAGCAGGTTGTTGCCGAGGTCGTCGCCCATGCTCCAGTTCACGTGTTTGCCGGAACCGTTCACGCCGGCGAACGGCTTCTCGTGCGTGAGGCAGGCGAGGCCGTACTTCGGCGCGATGCGCTTCAGCGTCTCCATCGTCATCATCTGATGGTCGGTGGCGACGTTCATGCTCTCGAAGATCGGCGCGAGTTCGTACTGCGACGGCGCCACTTCGTTGTGGCGCGTCTTGATCGGCACGCCCACCTTGTAGAGTTCGGTCTCGACTTCGGCCATGTAGGCGAGCACGCGCTCGGGGATGGCGCCGAAATACTGGTCTTCGAGTTCCTGGCCCTTCGGCGGACGCGCGCCGAACAGCGTGCGGCCGGCGTTGATGAGGTCGGGCCGGTTGTAATAGAAGTGCCGGTCGATCAGGAAGTATTCCTGTTCGGGGCCGCACGTGGCGGTCACGCGCGAGGCGGGCACGCCGAAGAGCTTCAGCGCGCGCACGGCCTGCGTCGAGAGCGCCTCCATCGAGCGGAGGAGCGGCGTCTTCTTGTCGAGCGACTCGCCGGTCCAGCTCACGAACGCCGTCGGGATGACGAGCGTGGCCGAGTTGCCGTTCACGAGCAGCCAGGGCGGGCTGGTCGGATCCCACGCCGTGTAGCCGCGCGCTTCGAAGGTGCTGCGCATGCCGCCCGACGGGAAGCTCGAGGCATCGGGCTCGCCGCGCACGAGTTCCTTGCCGCTGAACTCCGCCATCGAGCCACCGTCACCGGTGGGCGAGAAGAACGAGTCGTGCTTCTCGGCGGTGATGCCGGTCATCGGCTGGAACCAGTGCGTGTAGTGCGAGGCGCCGTGTTCGACGGCCCAGTCCTTGAGCGCCGAGGCGACGGCGTCGGCCGTGGACATCTCGAGCGGCGTGCCCTTGGTGACCGTGTCGCGGAGCGCCTGGTAGACCGCCTTCGGCAGCCGGGCCTGCTGCACGGCGTCGTTGAAGACCAACGACCCGAAAATTTCGCCCACCTGCGTCGGCTTGTGCATGACCCGGCCTTCATGCATCGCCCAGCTGCGCATGTGGTCGATGGCGGCGCTCAGCGTGTCAGATCCCATGGATACGGCTCCCTCGTTTCTCGTCGGCAGTGGTGATAGGTGGTGGAACGCCCGGCGTGTTCGTGCGGGCACGACCATTCTGCGCGATCGGCGCCGATCGCATCAACAGAAATGCTGCGAACCATGCGGAATGAGGGTTCTGTGGTGCAGATTTCGCACGAAAACCATGACGATTTCAATATCGTAAGTGTCCGACGACCTCAGGCCGTGCGTGGACCGGGGCAGACCTCCGGCCCGGCGGACGGGCCCGCGTCGATGGCCATACTGGCGGGCGGAGGCGCGGGGTGTGGCGGGCTAGAAGACCGGCGCCACGCGCCGCATCGCGCAGTCGGCTGCGGGTGGCGGGTGCGAGCCGTTGACCACGGCGGGGTAGGCCAGCTCGGCCATGAGGGCGTAGCCGCGATCGCTCGGATGGAAGCCGTCGCTCGAGAAGCTCGAGGGCTCGAGGATCCGGGCGTCGCACATCAGGTCGACGACGAAGGTATTCGGCCCGACCTGCGCGTTCACGCGGTCGGACATGCCGACGGCGATGCGCTGCATGACGCCGCGTTCCACGGCCGAGTTGCGCGCCAGGTACGGCGCGCCGGCAAGGTTGGGCAGGTTGAGGATGACCACTTTGGCGTTCGGCGCCTTCTGCCGCACCGCCCGCACCAGGGCGGCCATGTCGTCGCCGAACTGGCGGATCTGCTGGTCGATGAAGCCGCGCACGTCGTCGCCGGCCAGCTGCGCCTGCACCACCTGGCCGACCGTATTGGCGTCGTTGCCGCCGGCGAAGATCGTGACCACGGTGGCATCGCTCTTCGTGAACGGCGCCTGGTTCGTGAGGAAGTTGCCGGGGTACGTACGGCCCAGCCGGCGGCCGAGGTCCTCGAAATGCTGGCTCAGCACCTGGCCGGGCACGCCGGTGTTGGTGATCGTGGCCGTGCCGTTCTGCTGCAGGCGGCGGAAGAGAATCTGCACCCAGCCGGTGGCGTTCGGCGCGCAGGTCGTGAACGGGAAGCACTCCACGCTCGACATGTAGCCGGTCGAGTCGCTGGCGCTGATGTTCATGTAGTTCACGCCCACGGGCACCGTGGGCGACGTGGGAGACTCCGGCGCCTTGCTGCAGGCGGCCGCCCCGGCCAGGAGGAGCAGAGCACCGAGACGAAGGGGAGGGGACATGCGTCCTAGGGTGAGCAAGATGGGTGCCTCGGCCGTTCCTTGAAGGTCTCGTGAATCTTTCGGCTGCCAAGGTGGACTTCATTACAATGCCGCCACCGCGATGACCGACCTCGCCACCCGCCCCTGGACCCGATTCTACGCGCCTTCTACCGCGCAGGACCTGGCGCCGCGCCCGTGGGGCACGGTGGCCGCGCTCGTGCGGGAGGCCGCCCGGAAGTACGCCACGAACGAGGCGTTCACGCTGTTGCTGCCGAACGGCACCCGTGGCTCGCTCACGTTCGCCGAGGTCGACCGCCTGTCGGACGCCTTCGCCGTCTACCTGCGCGAGGTGGCCGGATTCGCCGCCGGCGACCGTCTGGCTGTGCAGATGCCCAACTGCCTCGCCTATCCCGTGGTGGTGTTCGGGGCGATGAAGGCCGGGCTCATCACGGTCAACACGAATCCGCTCTATACCGCACCCGAGATGGAGCACCAGTTCGCCGACAGCGGCGCGACCGGGCTCGTCGTCATCGATCTCTTTGCCGACAAGGTGGCGCAGGTGCTGCCGAAGACGTCGATCCGCACGGTGGTCGTCGTGACTGTCGCCGACCTGCTGCCATTCGTCTCGCGCACGCTCGTGCGCGTCGTGCAGAAGTACGTGAGGAAGCAGGTGCCGACGGCCACCTTCGCCGCGACGAGCTTCGATCGCGCCATCGCCGAAGGCCGGCGCAAGCTCGACTCGGGCGCCGACCCGCTCGTGTATCTCGAAGGCGCTGGCGAAGAGCGCGTCGCCACGCTGCAGTACACCGGCGGCACGACCGGCGTGAGCAAAGGCGCCGTGCTCACCGAAGGCAACCTGCTCGCCAACGTCGCGCAGTGCATCGAGGTGTGGAAGCCCGGCGTCATCGAAGGCAAGGAAACGGTCGTGACGGCGCTGCCGCTGTACCACATCTTCGCGTTCACGGCGAACCTGATGGTGTTCTTCGCCTTCGGCGGCCGCAACATCCTCATCCCGAGTCCGCGGCCGCTCGCCAATCTGAAGCAGGCGGTCAC
>JBIKUN010000219.1:0-5165 GCA_044347565.1 Vicinamibacterales bacterium
GAGATGGCCTCGTGCATCATGTCCGACAGCAGGTCGCGCGTGTCGTGCGCGGACGTCGCTGTTCGGCGAGCTGAGGTGTCCGTTGAAGAGGCCCTGCGGGACGCGGGACGAGAGATAGTCCACGTCGATGTCCGCGCGGTCGCCGTCCGGCGTTATGGAAATCTGGATGCTCGGAAAGCGCCCGCCGAGACGGTAGTTGACCGGGTACCCCTTGTGGAAGACGGTGTTGTCCTTGTCGCGAAAGAACTCACGCGACGTACGGACTACCTCTGCTGCTCCTGGGCGCAGGTCGACGTAGAGGCGGAACTGCTGGTCTCCGCGCACACCTGTCTCCTGGCCGGCCACGCGGTCGATGCGCTGGACCAGCTGCAGCGCCGTGCCGAGATCGCGGCCCTCGGCGTCGGTGAGCGTCGTGCGCAGCAGCGAGTGGGTGACGGCCTCGAAGGTGGTCTGCCGATGCAGCGGCCACGCGCCGTAGTACGCCGCCGCGGAGACGGCGGTCGACGGCGGTGTGGCCTCGCGGTACATCTGGCCGACCAGCGCCTGCTGGGCCGACCGCAGCCGCGAGTAGGCATCGGCGTTGTTCAGGGCGTCAGGTGTGCGCGGCGCAGCCGGTTTTCTGATCGATCCGTATCGTCTGCATGTGCCCCAGACTACCCCAGCCGGGTAGGACCTCGACGGTGTGGCCCATGGCCTGCTGGACCGGCAGCTCGAAGTCGATGAGGTTCACCAGCATCTGGAACGCGGTCTGGCCGCTCGTCTCGCCGCCTGGCGACCCGAACACGAACGCCAGCTTGCGTTCGAGTTGTTCGTCAGCAGGTCGGTGCCCGCGCCGGGCGCGCGCGTCACGGCGACCGCCCGCCTTCAGGATCTCGACGGCGCGCGCGAGCGCCGTCATGACGCGCGTTCCTCGACCAGTGCGGCCTGCATCTCCAGCGCCTCGGCCTCGGTCAATTCGGTCACGTCGTAGATCACGTCGGGGTAGGTCTTCGACCACGCCCGCCACGCGTTGCGACTCGGCGCGAAGATGTCGAGTGCGTCTTCGCCGTCGGCACGGCGAATCAGCGCGCCCTCTTTGTCGTAGTACTGAAACGCCATCGCTCGCCGCCCTATGACCCGATCCATGCGAGCCCGGCCAGCGCCGCCACCCCGCCCCGCTGCTCCATCACCAGCCGGACCGCGCGCTCACGCACCTCCGGAGAAAACCGACTTGGACGTCCCATAGACCCCATCCTCCCAAGAAATGAGGTCTCCGAGAATCCCGGTACGCTTCAACCGGATGACTGCGTTATTGTGATGAAGGTTGCATGTTTTCTGCGCCTCATACAAGACCCGCCAACGGCAACCGGCATCGACGGTCTGCCATGACCGTGACCTGCCCCCCGGATCCGCTACACGGAGAGGGTGTTCGATGAGCGCGCCCTCGCCGAGCGATTCGGGGCGAAGCCTCTTTCCAGCCACGAGGCGCCCGTGAGCGCGAACCCGAAGGCCCGCACCGACGTCTGGCTCTATGTCGCCAACCTCTCGCTGCTCGCCACCCACCAGGCCGACGCGGCGTACTGGCACGAATGGGATGTCTTCGGCGTCCCGGGCGGCCTGCCGTTCTTCCTGCTCTTCAACGTCGCCGCCGTCGCGCTGCTCGCCACCGGCCTCGTGCGCGTCGCAGAGGGGGCGCCCGCGGCCCGGGGTTTCGCGTGGCTCTGTGCTGGGGTGGGGCTGTTCACTTGCGCACTGCACGCGGCCTTTCTCGGACTCGACCGGACGGCCTTCTGGACGCCTGAATCGCTCGGACTGCTGCTTGCGGTGTTGCTGACGTCGATCGCCCAGTTGCTGCGACTGCCGCCTGGAAGGGAAGGGCAGAGCCGGTGAGCTCGCCCTGTCAGCCCTACCGTGGTGACGCCAGCGAACAACCACACGCCCGTTCTGGAGATCGAATGCCCAGCAGCCTACGCCTCGCCATCCTGATCACAGACATCGCCTTCCTGGCCTACTGGATGGTCGGGCTTGCCAGCCTCGCCGGCCTCTTCACGCTGCCGGCTTCCCTCATGTACGCCGACTACGGCAACCCCATCGTGTTCGCTTGGAACTGGTCTTTCCTGCCGCTGGACCTCGCCTTCTCGGTGGCTGGTCTGCTGGCGGTCGCGGCGGCGAGGCGGGGCGACTCCCGATGGCGGAGCCTGGCCCTCCTGTCCCTGTCGTTCACAATGGCTGCCGGCGGCATGGCCGTGTCTTTCTGGGCCATTCGAGGAGAGTTCGACCCCGCCTGGTTCCTACCGAATCTGGCCATCGCTCTCTGGCCGCTGTGCTTTCTGCCGCAGCTGCTTTCGAATCCCACAGCGACCCCACCATAGGTGCGCCATTCCGACGGGAGGTAGCCGCACTCGTTGTCGACGCGCGTCCGCCCTCAACTCCCGGCGTCGGTGACGAGCCGCAAGCGTCTCGTCGCTTCTCGCCCCGCGTGTTCCACTGCGCCGACGTCCCACCCGCCGACGTTCACCATCGGCTCTTTGGTGTAAACCGCCTCCGAGCCGTCTTCTGGGCGTCTCTGGGCTGTCCCAGAGCCCGAAAGACCTCCAGAACGATCCGGGACGGCTCTCGCCGCAGACGCCGCGGCTGGTGACGATCCTGCGGGAGGCCGACCAGCGCGCCGTCCCGGAGGTCGCCAAGAAGCACGGCGTCAGCGCGCAGACGATCTACGCCTGGCGCCAGGTGCCACGCCGTCGGCCGGGGCGACGTGTGGCGGCGAGCCGGCCGCGCCCGTTGCCGCCGACGGCCGGACGTTGAAATGCCTGACCATCGTCGACGAGTTCACCCACGAATGCTTGGCGGTCGATGTGGCCGGCAGCATTCGGTCGGCGCGCGTGATCGAGGTCTTGATCGTGCTCGTCAGTGTGCACGGCGCCCCGCGGTATCTGCGGTCGGACAATGGCCCAGAGTTCATCGCCACCGCGCTGCTCGCCTGGCTCGCGACCGGCGCCATCGACACCGCGTTCATTGCGCCCGGCAAGCCGTGGCAGAATGGCACCGACGAATCGTTCAACGGCAAGTTCCGTGACGAATGTCTGAGCCTCGAATGGTTCCGGAACCGCGCCGAGGCGAAGGTGGCGATCGAGCCCTCGGCTATCTCACTCCGGCCGAGTACAAAGCCACCCTCTCAGAGGGGCGCTCGCCGGCTACGCCGGCTCGCGCTGACCAGGAAGAACACGGACACGACGGACCTACAACCGGCGCCATTCTCCAGTAATCACTGGTCCGAAGAACCCCGGCACATCAAAGCGCCGCGCTCGCGCCCCCCGTATGGGAACTTCGCCACGAAGGACCCATTTCGCCTGGGGCGAAGCTCAGATGTCTTCCGGGTCCTGCATCCACGCCGGGATGTCGCGCTGGCCGTGCAGCACACGCCAGACATCGACGTGGTCCGAGCGCTCGACGTAGAAGACGAGGTAGGGGTAGCGCGTGAGCGGCCAGAACCGCAACCCGGCCAAGTTCAGCTCATGGGCGTAGCGCGGCGAGCCGGTGGCCGGATGGCGGCCAATGTGCGCATAGGCTTGCTCCAAGGCGTCGATGAAGCCCAGGGCGGCGGCTTCGGCGGCTTCGGCCATGTAGTACGCGAGTGCGTCCTCGACGTCCTGCTGGGCCTGCTCGCGTGGGACGACGGGCTTGGCCTTCACGACCGGCTGCGTGTCTTGCCTGCCGTCTTGGCCGCGCCGCGTACCCGCTCGCGCAAGCCCTCGAAGTGGGTCTCGTCCACCGGCGCTGTGGGAGCCGACGACGCCCCCGCAAGCAGCAGGTTGCGCAGCTGCAGCCGGTCCTGATCGCGACGGATCAGTTCGCGCACGTACTCACTGCTGGTCCCGTAGCCACGCTGGCTGACCTGTTCATCGACGAAGGACTTCAGGGAGTCGGGCAGGGAAATGTTCATCGTGCTCATGCCGGCAGATTAGATGGTTTGGCAAATTTTGGCAAGATCGTCCCGCCGAGGTCAGCCATCAGGCGCGAGGGTGGTGAGCATTCCCGATGCTCACCCTCTCTTTAGAGAGAGACCACCGGGAAGCCGGGAACCCCCGGTTTTCCCTGGGGGCGGACCGTTCCCACCCCTGTCCGGGAACGATTCAGGCCGGGAACGCTGTTTCCCCGCGCCGGTGCTGGGTTTGCCGTTCCCACCCGGCCCTGCGTTCCCGGCCGGGAACCGGGAAGCTGGGAACGCTCAACCGCCATCCAGGCGCCCTGCACCCGCCCCCCCCAGGTGTCCGGTCACGAACACCGCCTGCCCGCTGGCGACGGGACCGCCCGGCACGTCCAGCCACTTGACCAGGACGATAGTCGCTATGAACGGGTCCCGAGGGTTGACGGAAGGGGCCTTATCGGGCCTTGCCCTCGGGAGTCGCCGCAGATTCGCCCCCCATCACAGAAAAAAGTGGCGGAGCCGCAAAGCCCCGCCCCCTCTGCTCAGTTCTTAAGAACTACTACTTAGCGGTAGTCATCCGAGGACAGGCGTAGTCGAGTCAAACCGGCGAGCGGCACGAAGCCCCTCACGTTGGCTATCCTAACTTAAGAGTTTTCCCACGGCGGCCGTCGTAAGTATCGCGAGCAACAGAGCGAGGTACATCTGCTCGCGATTGAGCTTCACTCGCCCCGTACGATACCCCACGAACAGGAGCAGGGCGACTGCTGGGAGCGCGGCCCACGGGGATACAAGGCCGCTCGCGATTCGGTTCGTCATGAACAAACCGACCGCCCAACAAAGAACAATGAATGACACCAACTTAAGGGGCGGCTTCATGTCTACCGTCATGGGCTCATCCTTTGTAATCATGGGCACTTATTCGCCCGGGCATGGTCAACGAGATGACCCATGCCCTGCGATGCTCCAGAAGTTATAGTCCCCCGAATAAGTCACTCGCCGAAGGCCTCGCGGCAGGCTCTTCCCGCCGAAGGTCTGGAATATCGCCCATAACGCCGTCGAGGCGATTTTCCTACAGCGGTGGACTTGGCTTGGCTGGCGGCCGTGTCTATCAATCTTGACGGGGCCCAGGCGGTGGGCCGCTCGTCTTCCACATGATGGGTGGCCAGTACGAGCGGCTCGCGCGCGAAAACACGAAGGCGGGGCAATCGGGAAAGAGCGCGCGAGACGCTGCAAGAGGACCACCACTATGCCCATGCTG
>JBIKUN010000093.1:0-18288 GCA_044347565.1 Vicinamibacterales bacterium
CAATCATCGGCGACTCTTCGGGCCGATCGGCTACGTGCCACCCGCCGAGTACGAGGCGCGCTACTATCAGCAGGCCACCGCGGCCTAAGTCACAGAACACGCCCTCCGAGATTCCCGGGCCGATTCAGCCTTTAACGTCATGGATACACCACTGCATAGGCACCGCGCGTTCACACATCCGCTGATGATTGCGGGTGTTCTGTGCGGCATTTTCGCGATCGCTGTTGCGATAAATCAAGGCCTCAGTCTCTTAGAGAAGCTCGAACTGGAGATCTGGTTGGTTTGTGTTTTTCTGGGGACTTGGCGCTTTGCCGTTCGCAATGTCCGATACTTGCAGCGCAAAGAACAGCAGGGAACTGCGGACGGCGAAGTCGAGCAGATCCTGTATCGTTACGCGATGCTAGTGCCAGCAATCGGAGTTCCTCCGTTGTTCATTCTTTTGCGCTAGGCAGGCTACTGAAACGGGGGTACATAGATCCCCGGGGATCGGTGGCTGATCCCGCCAACAGGCTTAGCGAAGAAGACCTGCGGTGACGAAGGAAGCGCCAGGCACACACGAGTGTGCTGGCGCTTTTGACCGTTTAGGGCCGGTTGGGAGGATTTCGTCCACTATGGTTCGCTTCTTCCTCCGGTCCGGGCGGGAGATTCGCCTCGAACTCGTCCAGTGCACCGCCGTTGAGATGCGATCAAGCATTCGCTTTTGGGACCTGATGATCGCGCGTGGCGGTTTCGTCCATTCGAACGGCGTCGGGTTCTTGTTCCACGCCCGGAGATAGGCGCGGAGATGGTCCTCGAGGGCTTGCTTCGACGCGAAGTTCGTGAGCGACAGGGACTGCTTCGCCAGGATCCCAAAGAACCCTTCGATCTGGTTCAAACTTCACCGCGGCGATCTTTAGTCAGCAGCCCTGCCCGAGGCTGGGCAATTCAGGACTCCTGACCGAAGTTCACAATTAGATTGAAAACCAGGTTGAAAACCTAGGTCTGGCTGGGCCGCAATGGTCCCGCCGCGAGGCGCTCGGGGGTACCGTAGCGCGTGGCATTTGGCAGGGGAAGACCGGCTTCAGTACGGCATGAACTCAGGCGAGTTGTAACGATGACCGATGATGTGGTGCTGAAGGTGACCGACGTGGTGGCCAAGAGCTGGGCCGTCAGGGGAGAGGCAAAGAGCCTCGGGATGGACCCGTTCGCGGTGGCGAAGGCGCAGGCGGTGTTTGCGACGGATGAGGCGGATTGGCCGCGGGTGGCGTTGGCGAGTGCGGTGATTGCGTTTCTGAAAGCGAATGGGGCGCCGAGGTGGAAGGACGAGGAGACCGTGGTGTGGTCCCGAGATCAGTTCTACGTGAATTCCGTTGTGAGCGGTGGGTGGCTGTCAAACCGGTGGGGGTGGGTGGTGGTGGAGAGGTATCGGTGTGTGTGGGTAGAAGAGCACGTCGGGGAGTGGTGCGATGGTGTTCAGGGGGCGGGTCATTGTGGATAGCTGTGGTTGGGAACACAACGGCCCGGAGTTCGCGCCGGGCCGTTCCTTTGTACTTCCCTGTTCCCTGTTCCCTGTTCCCTGCCCTACCCCACCATCCTGAAGGCCACGAGTTCGCTGGCGTCGGCGCCGTCGGGGCCCTTCGCCGCGACCTCGATGAGGAACTCTCCGGCCGGGAGACCCGCGAGCGGCACGTCGAGCGTGGCGGTGCCGCCCTCGGCCGGCGAGGTGACCGGCAGGTCGGCCATACGATCGCCCTGGCGGTTCAGCAGTCGCGCCGTATAGGTCAGCGCGCCGGCCTGACCGCCCGGCGCCACGGCGTCGAGGCGCAGGAACAGCCGCTCGGTGCGCCGGAACTCGCGCGTGGCGGTGGGCGCCGCCGTGGCGTCGTTCTTGATGGCCTGGAACTCACGCGGCGTGCGCGCCACGTACACGCGGGGCGTCGTGAGCCGCGCTTTCGGCTCGGTGAAGTCGGGCACCTCGATCGTGCGATCGTCGGTGTCGAGCACGTCGTCGGGCTTCTCTTCGATCGACATCCGGAGACTGACCTTGCCGGGCGGCGCCGCGAACGTGACCACACCGCGCCGCGCCCCGGCTGGCGCCTCGGCCGGCGCATCCGCGCCCACCTGCCCCTTGAAGTACTGCTCGCCCGACGGCGAGGCGGCCGCCGTCAGCATGACGCGGCCGACGAGCGCCCGCGAGGCGCCGGGCGCGGGCGGAATGCCCTCCCAGACCACGGTGACCTCGGTCTTGCCGCCCTCGGCCGGCGCCGTGCCCACCCACGTGCGGATGAGCCGGCGGTCGGCACTGGCGGTGATGCCGGCGAGCGACCGCGCCACCGCCGGCGGCGGGCCGGGCTTCGGCGGCGCGGTGGCCCGCGCCGTTTCCACCGCCGTCATCGCCCAGTAGCCCTTGCGGGCGCGCACCTGCACACCCGGCCGCCGCACGCGCACCTTGATCGGATGGAACTTGCCGTCGCTGCGTGACTGCGTCGAGTTGTAGCCGATGAGGTAGTAGGCACTCGAGTCGCGCACGATCTGCTTCATGCCGACGGCGAGGTCATTGCGGTTGATGATGGCGCGGCCGTCGGTTTCGCCGGCCAGCACCTGCAGCGTGTTCTGCGTCTGCCGCAGCGCGTCCTGACTGGCGCGCCCGGCCACGTTGTCCTGGATGTCGAACTCGCCCGTCGACAGGCCGCGCGGGTCCACCGCGTAGATGGCGGTGTTGCTGCGATTGGCTTCCTCGAACACGCGCTGCAGTTCGCTCTGCACGTCGAGTTCGGCCGAAAAGCGCGCGCGGTCTTCCTGGAGGTTGTTCTCACCGGCGAGCGGGTTGTTGCGGTTCGGATTGCCGAGGCCCGGCATCGTCGCCATCGCCCCGCGCAGCTGCGGCGGCAGCATCGCGATGTAACCTTCGCTGACGAGCACGATGGCCTTGCGCCCTTCGCGCAGCGCGCCGAGCTTCACCGACAGCCCCGTGAGCGCCGACAGCGACACCTGGCGGCGGATGCGCTCGACCACTTCGGTCGGCTGATTCGCGTAGCGCTCTTCGAGGGCGTTGCGCGGCGTGTAGTCGAACTTGCGGCCCTGGAAGCGGTCGATCGCATTCACGAGCTGGCGGTGGTCGCGCGTCAGGATCACGCTGTCGAGCGGGCTGAGCGGATACATCACCGACACGAGGTCCTTCGGCCCGAGCTGCGTCTGCACGAAGTCGATGAGGTGTTTCCTCGCCGCCATCGAATTGCCGAGGCGGACGTGGTACTCGTCGAGGAAGAACACGAAGATGCGCGCGTCCTCGTCGGCGGCGGCGTTCTCTTCGTCCTGCCGCGTGGTCAGACGGCCCGGCGTCTCGACCGGCGCCTGCGTGTCGATCTTCACGAGGCGGAACGCCTCGATCGTCTGGCGTTTGTCGTCTTCGATGACCTCGAAGTCGTCCTGCGTGAGGTCGGTGACCGGGTTGCCCTGCCGGTCGGTGACGATCGCATCCACCCGCACGAAGTTCACGCCGCCGCGGAACACGGGCTGATCAGCTGGCGCGGCGGGCGGCTGTCCGGGGGGCGGCGGCGGTGCGGGCGCCACCGGCGCCGCGGGCGGCGGCGGTGTGGCCGGGGGCTGTCCGGCGGCCTGCCCGAGGACGGCTACCGCACCGGCCACGCTCACGGCGAAGACCGTGGCGAGGGCGAGACGAACGCTGCTCGAACGCATGGGCGGCACACCTCGGGAGAGCTGACTGGGGCGCTGGGCCGATGATAACATCCTCAACAGAGCCGAGCCCCGCACCGAGACGACTCTCCGCGCGGGTGTCCTCCCCTCCCGAAACGCAGGTGCCCGTGTCCGACTCGACGTTTGCTCCGCCGCTCGCCCTCACCCAGCTGTCCGACGACGAACGCCTGTTCGCCGACAGCGTCTACGAGTTCGCCCACCGCGAAGTGCGGCCGCTCGTCCGCGAGATGGACGAACACGCCAGGATGGCGCCGGCCCTGCTGCCGAAGCTCTTCGAACTCGGCATCATGGGCATCGAGATCCCCGAGGAATACGGCGGCGCCGGGGCGACGCTGTTCCACTCGGTGCTGGCCGTCGAATCGCTGTCGCGCGTCGACCCCGCGCTCGGCGTGCTCGTGGACGTGCAGAACACGCTCGTCGTGAACTCGTTCGTGCGCTGGGCCAACGCCGACCTCAAGAAGCGCTATCTGCCGAAGCTGGCCGACACGACCATCGGCGCCTTCTGCCTCTCGGAAGCCGGGTCCGGCTCGGACGCCTTCGCGCTCACGACGCGCGCCGTCGACGACGGCGACAGTTACCGCCTCACCGGCCGCAAGCTGTGGATCACGAACGGCAACGAAGCGGACCTCTTCATCGTGTTCGCCACCGTGAATCCCGACGCCGGCTACAAGGGCATCACGGCGTTCATCGTCGACCGCGGCACGCCCGGCTTCACCGTGGGCCGCAAGGAAGACAAGCTCGGCATCCGCGCCAGCAGCACCTGCGAGCTGCTCTTCGAGGACTGCCGCGTGCCGAAGGCCAACGTGCTCGGCGAGGTCGGCAAGGGTTACAAGGTGGCCATCGAAACGCTGAACGAGGGCCGCGTCGGCATCGGTGCGCAGATGCTCGGGCTCGCCCAGGGCGCCTTCGACCACACGGTGAAGTACGTGAAGGAACGCGCGCAGTTCGGCAAGCACATCGCCGAGTTCCAGGGCGTGCAGTTCCAGATCGCGCGGATGGCGGCGGATGTCGAAATCGCCCGCCTGCTCACCTACAACGCGGCGCGGCTGCGCGACCAGGGCAAGCCGTTCCTCCACGAAGCGGCCATCTGCAAACTGGTCACGAGCGAGATCGCGGAACGGGTGACGTCGGAGGCCATCAACCTCTTCGGCGGCAACGGCTTCGTGAAGGATTACCCGGTCGAGAAGCTCTATCGCGACGCCAAGATCGGCCAGATCTACGAAGGCACGTCGAACATGCAGCTGGCGACGATTGCCAAGGCCTGCCTGGCCTGACGGCGCGGACGAGGAGACACCCCATGGCGACCACACTCACCCTGCCGGTGCACGGCATGACCTGCGGCGGCTGCGAGAACGCGCTGAAGCGGGCGGTTGGCGCGATGACCGGCATCGCCGAGGTCACCGCCTCGCACCGCGACAATCAGGTCGTCGTCACGTTCGATCCGGCGGTGGTCACCGCCGGCGACATCGCAGCGAAAATCGGCCGGCTCGGCTACTCCGTACAGCACTGAGGGCGCGCGGCGCGTCAGGCCGGGAACGTGCCGGCGGCCACGGCCTCGCCGGCCGCCGCGGGTTCGCCGAGCACCTGCGCCACGGTGCTGGCATCACGCCGCAGCCGTTCGAGCGGCGTGCCGGGCCGGAAGGCCTCGGCACCACACGCCACCTCGGCCGCCGCGAGCGCCGTCGTGAGCGCGTCGAGCGCATGCAGCCGCGCCAGGCCACGCGCCACGCGGGCGGCGTCGCCGCCCACGCCACGGCTCGCGGCATCCCAGAGCAGCAGACGCGAGGCATCGACCGCGGTGGCGGCATCCGCCACGAGCGGCTGCCCCGCCTCCACCGTGGCGCCGCCGGCCCGCGACGCCTTCAGCGCGGCCACCGCCGACTCCACCGCCCCGCGACCGGCGCCGACAAGTGTGGCCGTGACGGCCAGGTGCCACGACGGGTCGGCGGCGAACGCTGCGCGCAGCCCGTCCACGTCCACGCCGCGCAGACCCGGCCACTGCGCGGTGGTCGTCACGGCCGAGCCGCCCAGGGCCTCACCGGCGGCGACGAGCGCGAGCGCCGGCGAGACGGTGGCCAGCGCCTCGAGCGCCACGACCCAGTCCGCCGTGGCGCTCGCCGGCGCGGCCGGCACGATGGCGCGGATCGCGGTGCGCACGGCGAGCGGCACGTCGGCGGCGGCATCCGCGGCGGCGGCCGGCGCGGCGGCCGCGCGGGCCACGGCATCCGCCGCGGCCCGGCGGGTGGCGGCGTCAGTATCGAGTTCGAAGGTCATGCGTGGTTCTCTCCTGCCTCACCAATGAGACGCGCCAGCACGGGCCGCAGTCTCGTGGCCGTGGTGTCGAGCGTCTCCGGCAACACGCGGACCTGGCCGACGACGGGCATGAAGTTGGTGTCGCCGTTCCACCGCGGCACGAGATGCACGTGCACGTGGTCGACGATGCCGGCGCCGGCAGGACGGCCGAGGTTGAGGCCGATGTTCATCCCCTGCGGCTGGTAGACCTCGGTGAGCGCCATCTCGGTGAGCCGCGTCAGGCGCGCAATCGCGACGAGTTCCTCGTCGCGCAACCCGGCGAGCGTGGCCACGTGGCGCCGGGGCACGACCATCGTGTGGCCGCCGTTGTAGGGATACAGGTTCAGGATGACGAACGCCGTCGGGCCGGTGTGCAGGACGAGCGCCTGGGCCTCGGGACTGTCGATGTGGCAGAAGACGCAGCCGGCCGGCTCACGCTCGTCGCGCGTCACGTAGGCGTGGCGCCAGGGTGACCAGAGCCGTTCCACGGAGTCCGTTCTATTACGAGGACGAGGATGACGGCCCCGGCGCGGGCGCGCCGGCCTCATCGTCCTCGCGATTGATGAGGTCCTTCAGTTCCTTGCCGGGCTTGAAGTACGGCACGCTCTTCGGCGGCACGTCCACCTTGTCACCGGTCTTGGGATTGCGGCCCTTGCGCGGCTCGCGCTTGCGCAGCCGGAAGCTGCCGAATCCGCGCAGCTCGATCTTCTCGCCGCGGTGCAGGGCGTCGATGATGCTCTGGAAGACCGTCTCGACGATCACCTCCGAGTGCTTCTTCGTGAGCTCGGAGACGCGCGAGACTTCCTCGACGAGTTCGGCCTTGGTCATAAACGCCCGGGGCTGGGTGCCGGGGACTGGGGGCTGGGGCCTGCCGTGAGGCACGCCCTGCCCCCCCAGAACCGGGTTACTTGATCTTGAAGTGATCGCCGAGCGTCGCCGAGCCGTCGCCCTGCGCCGCCGAGTAGCTTTCCCAGTCGGTGCGGTATTCATCCGACTTCAGCGCGCGGATGCTGAGGCCGATCTTCCGCTCCGACGGGCTGAGCTTGATGATCTTCATCTGGTAGGACGTGCCCACCTGGAGTTCGACCTTCTCGCCGCCCTGGGAGTCGTCGAACTCCGAGACGTGGATGAGGCCTTCGATACCTTCGTCGAGTTCGACGAACGCGCCGAAGTTGGTCATGCGCACGACCTTGCCTTCGATGTTCTGCCCCACCTTGTGCCGGGCGAAGAAATCTTCCCAGATGTCGGTGGCGAGCTGCTTCAGGCCGAGCGACAGGCGCTGGTTCTCGGCGTCGATGCTGAGCACCATCGCCTCGACCGTGTCACCCTTCTTGAGCACTTCGCTCGGGTGCTTGATGCGCTTGCTCCACGACATGTCGGAGATGTGGATGAGGCCGTCGATGTCGTCCTCGACTTCCACGAAGGCGCCGAACTCGGTGAGGTTGCGCACCTTGCCGGTGATCTTCGTGCCGACGGGGTACTTCTCCACCAGCTCGTGCCAGGGGTTGCTCTCGACCTGCTTCAGGCCGAGCGAGATGCGGCGCGCCGCCGGATCGACGCCGAGCACCATCGCCTCGACCGTGTCGCCCACGTTGAGGATCTTCGACGGGTGCTTGACGCGCTTGCTCCACGACATCTCGCTCACGTGGATGAGACCTTCCACGCCGGGCTCGAGTTCGATGAAGGCGCCGTAGTCGGTGAGGCTCACGGCCTTGCCGCTGACGCGGGCACCGGCCGGGTAGCGATCCATCACGGTCGTCCACGGATCGGCCACGAGCTGCTTGTGGCCGAGCGAGACGCGTTCGGTCGCCTGGTCGTACTTGAGCACCACGACTTCGATGTTCTCGTTCACCTTCAGCACTTCCGACGGATGGCCGACGCGGCCCCACGACATGTCGGTGATGTGCAGCAGGCCGTCGATGCCGCCGAGGTCGATGAAGGCGCCGTAGTCGGTGATGTTCTTCACGACACCGGTGAGCACCTTGCCTTCGGCCAGGGTCTCGAGCGTGTGCTTCTTCTTCTCGGCGTTCTCCTCTTCGAGGAGGACCTTGCGCGAGAGCACGATGTTGCCGCGCTTCTTGTTGACCTTGATGACGCGCATGCGGAGTTCCTGTCCGCGCAGCGCGTCGAGGTTGCGCACGGGGCGCACGTCGATCTGGCTGCCGGGAAGGAACGCGCGGACGCCGATGTCGACGGCGAGCCCGCCCTTGATGCGCTCGATGACGCGGCCGATGACGACCTTGCGATCCGCGAAGGCCTTCTCGACTTCGTCCCAGATCTTCATCTTCTCGGCTTTTTCGCGCGAGAGGACGATGTGGCCGTCGCGGTCTTCCGTGCGTTCGAGCAGCACGTCCACGACGTCGCCCGGCTGCACCATGACGGCGCCGGTCTCGTCGAGGAACTCGTTGACCGAGATGACGCCCTCGGACTTGTAGCCGACGTCCACGACGACTTCGTTTTCCGAGACCTTGAGGACGGTGCCCTTGACGACCTCACCTTCCGCGATGTTGCGGAAGCTGTTATCGTAAAGGTCCAAGAGGCGGGAAAATTCCGCCGGGTCCATGTCCTCGTCGAAGCCACCTGTGATCTGCGGGGTGGCTTTGAGGGTGTGCCGGCCCGCGGGCTGTGAGGCTCCCGGGGTCGACGCGCCCTGGGGCTCCAGTGCCTGCTCTTCGTGTGTTGCCATTGACGTGCGCGTCCTCCTGACGTACGAATTTGCCGGACTGGGTGAGCGGGGGCCGGCGCCCCGCAGGTTGTTCACCGATGGGCCCGAAGGCACCGTCGGCGTAACCAACAGAATTTACGTTACTTAAGTTGGGCTGTCAAGGTATCCGAGAGGACGAGTGCATGGCCAAGAAATCCGCCGCCAGGAAGAAAACGGCTGCCCGCACGCCGGCGCCGAAGCGCGCCGTGAAGGCCGCTGCCCGCTCGAAGAAGGCGCCCGCGAAGAAGGCGCCCGCCCGTAAAGCCGCCCCGGCGGCCCGGACGCCGGTGAGAAAAGCCGCGAAGAAGGCGGCAAGGAAGGTCATGAAGAAGGCCGCCCCGGCCCGGAAGACGGCGCCGAAGAAGGCCACCGCCCGCAAGGTCGTGGCGAAGAAGGCGCCGGCGCGGAAGGTGGCCGCCAGGCCCGCCCCGGTCCGGACGCCCGCCCCGAAGGCCAAGGTGGCCCCGAAAGTGGCGCCGAAGGCGCCGGTGAAGGCCGCGGCGCCGAAGCGGGCCGCCAAGGCCCCGGCCACCCGCAAGGCGGCCCCGGCCCCGGCCCGGCACGTCGCGACCATCAATCGCGAGCGCCGCACGGTCGCCGAGCCCACCCCCTCCGCCCCGTCGAGCCTGGTCGCGAACCGGCACGCCAGTGCCGCCAGCAGCGGCGCCGACGAATTGCGCGTGCGGCTGGCCTCGCACACCGGTACCGGCCCGGCCATCACGGCGGGTGACGTGGACGCGAACTGGGAAGCCGCCGAGACGGTGGGCGACGAAGCGCCGGGCGGCGACAACCCGACGCCCGACCAGGACGTCGTGGACGAGATCGGCAAGGCGCTCGGCGTCGAATACAACGACGACGAGGAGCTGCAGGGCGGCGACGAGATCGCGGCCCGCGATCACGATCGCTGGGAACTGGATCCGGCCTCGTCAGACGATTTCGACGAACGGTAACCCGGGGCCCGGGACACCCACGACAGCCGGCGGCCGCTTACGCGGCGCCGGCTTTTTCGTGTACGAGCGCGAGCACGCGCGCGACGACGTCCTCGACGGCAACGCCGGTCGTGTCGATGTAGACCGCATCGGCCGCCTGCGCGAGCGGCGCCACGCTGCGCGTCGAGTCGGACTTGTCACGGGCGGCGAGGTCCTGCGCCACGTGCGCGACATCGCTCGTGCGGCTGCTCGCGTGCGCCGGGTCGGCGGCGCGGCGGCGCGCCCGTTCCTCCGGCGACGCGTCGAGATAAATCTTCAGTTCGGCCTGGGGAAAGACCACCGTGCCGATGTCGCGGCCTTCCATCACGACGCCGCCGCCGGCGCCGAGCGCGCGCTGGCGCGCCACGAGCACATCGCGCACGGGGGCGTTGCGGGCCACGAGCGCGGCCGCTTTGTCCATGTCGGGCGTGCGGATCGCGGACGTCACGTCGTGCCCGTCGATGGCGATGACGCCGTCGCGCAGGTCGAAGCTCGCCCGTGCCGCCACGGCCGCGACGTCGTCGGTGGCCTCGAGCGCCACACCGGTGGCGCGCGCGCGCCACGCCACGGCGCGATACATCGCCCCGGTGTCGATGTGGCGATATCCCAGCGCCCGGGCGACGGCGCGGGCCACGGTGCCCTTGCCCGCACCGGACGGTCCGTCAACGGCGACCACCAGACGCTTCACAATCGGGCAGTGTAACATGCGCATTCCGTGGTCAATTTCCGTGTGCAGCGCCTCGTGCTCGTGCTGTGTCTCGTCATCGCCGGCATGTGGATCGTGCGGCCGTACGTGGACGCGGCGGCGTTCATCGTGCGGGCCGCGGGCCTGACCGCGGGCGTGCCCGGTCGTGTCGCAGCGGCGCGCGCCTACACGACGTCGCGCGAGGACCTGCCGCCGATTGCCACGCGGCACGGCGCCGTGCCGGCGCGTCTCTATCGGCCGTCGCGTTTCTCGCGCACGGTGCTGCTCGTGCCCGGCGTGCACATGGACGGCATCGACGAGACGCGTCTCGTCGGCATGGCCGAAGACCTTGCCGAAACAGGCTACGCCGTCGTCACGGTGGCACCGCCGGATCTGCGGCGCTTCCAGATCACACCCGCCAACACCGATGTCATCGAAGATGCGGCGCGCTGGATCACGACACAACCCGGGCTCGCGCCCGACGGCCGCGTCGGCATGGTGGGCATCAGCTTCTCGGGCGGGCTCTCGATCGTCGCCGCCGGCCGCGACGCGCTGCGCGACAAGGTGGCGTTCGTCATGTCGTTCGGTGGCCACGGCGACCTGGCGCGGGTGATGCGGTATCTCACGTCGGGGCGCACGCCGGCACCGCCCGCGGACATCACGGCGCGCGGCGCGGTCGTGGGCGCGAGCGGCATGCACCTCATGCCACCGCACGACTACGGCGTCACGGTGGTGCTCCTCACCTTCGCCGATCGTGTCGTGCCGGCAGATCAGGTCGAACCGCTGCGCCAGGCGATCCTCGTGTACCTCACGGCCTCGTCGCTCACGCTCGTGGACATGACGAAGGCCAACGCCGCCTTCGCGCAGGCGCGCGAGATCGCCGCGACGCTGCCGGAGCCATCGCGCACCTTCATGACGTGGGTGAACGACCGCGCCGTCGACCAGCTCGGACCGCGCCTCTTCCCCGTCATCGACGCCCTTGGCGGCGAACCCGCGGTGCGCGCGATGTCGCCCGAACAGGTGCCGGCGCCGGCCGCGCCCGTGTTCCTGCTGCACGGCAGCGAGGACACGGTCATCCCGCCCATCGAGACGCTCTTTCTCGCCACGCACCTGCGCGACCGCACGCGCGTCACCGGCCTGCTCAGCGGACTCATCACACACGCCGAAGTCGACAAGTCGGCCGCCATCGGCGATGTGTGGGACCTGACCCGCTTCTGGCGCGGGCTGATGCGATACTGAGAGATACAGGGAACAGGGAACAGGGACCAGGACACAGGGCTGCCCTCGACACACTGCCCAGAGCCACAGACCATGCCACGCCGTCCCGCTGCCACCGAATCCCGCCGTCCCGCTGCCCCGTCACGACGTCCGCAGTCGCGTCCGTCCGCGTCCCGTCCGTCGGGCCCCCGCCCGTCAGGCTCCCGTGCGTCGGGCGCCGGGCAACCCGAGGGCCGCCGCAGCGCACCGCCGCGTACGCCCGCACCGCGCGGCGCCGCCGCGGCGCGCCCCGAACGTGGCGAACGGCCGGCGCCGAAGAAGCGTGTGCCGGTGCCCGAGGACGACCGCCCGGGCGCCATCCGCCTGCAGAAGCTGCTGTCGGCCGCCGGCGTGGCATCGCGCCGCACGGCCGAGTCGCTCATCGCCGAAGGCCGCGTGACGGTGAACGGCGTCGTCGTGGACACACCGGGCGCCAAGGCCGTGCCCGACGTCGACGACGTGCGCGTGGACGATCGGCGCGTGAAGCCGGCCGGCCGGCCGCGCTACATCATGCTCAACAAGCCGAGCGGCTACGTCACCACGCGCCAGGATCCGGAAGGCCGCCGCACGGTGATGGATCTGCTCGGCGGTGTGCGCGAGTACATCTATCCGGTGGGACGCCTCGACTACGACACCGAGGGGCTGCTGCTGCTCACGAGCGACGGCGACTTCGCGGCCCGCCTCACCCATCCGCGGCATGAAGTCCCGCGCGTCTATGAAGCCATCGTCGCTGGCGTGCCTGACGATGCGGCGATCGACGAACTGCGGCGCGGTGTCTATCTCGACAACCGGCGCACGGCCGAAGCCGACGTCACGCGCGGCACCACGGTGAAAACCGGCAAAGTGCCCACCACGAAGCTCGTCCTGACGCTGCACGAAGGCCGCAACCGCCAGGTGCGCGAGATGTGCCAGCGTGTAGGCCACCCGGTGCGGCAGCTGCAGCGCGTGCGCTACGGCTCGCTCACGCTGCGCGGCCTGCCCGTGGGCGCCTGGCGCGACCTGCGCCCCGAGGAAGTGGCCGCCCTGCGGAAGTCGTCGAAGTAGGCGCGACGCCGTCGCGCGCTAGTCTTCTTCCGCGCCGGGCGACGCCGTCGGGATGTCGCCTTCCTCGAGCGGCAGCATCTCGTCGGTCACCGGCCGCTCCATGAGCAGCGCGGGCGGATCGAACCCGAGCGCCTGCACCATATCCTGCATGTTGGGCAGGTCGTGCAGATCCTTCAGCCCGAAGCGAATCAGGAATTCCTTGGTCGTGCCGTAGAGGAACGGCCGGCCGACGACGTTCTTGCGGCCGACGATCTTGATGAGGTGGCGTTCGAGCAGCGTCGAGAGCACGCCCGAGGCGTTCACGGCGCGGATCTCGTTCACCTCGGCCGCCGTCACCGGCTGGCGGTAGGCGATGACCGAGAGCGTCTCGAGTGCCGCCACCGACAGCTTCTGGATGTTGCGCTCGTGGAACAGGCGCCGCACCCATTCGTGCAGCTCAGGCCGGGTCGTGATCTGGTAACCGCCGGCCACCTGCGCGAGATGGAGGCCACCGGGGTGGTCGTAGCGGGCGACCAGGCGATCGAGCGCCGCCTGCACGTCGTCCTTCGGCTCATCGGCGAGCAGCTTGTAGAGCATCTTCGGCGTCAGCGGCTCGGGCGAGGCGAAGACCAGCGCCTCGACGATCGCCTCGAGCTGGCCACCGTCCATCGACGGGCGCGGCGCCGCCGGTTCCCCGTCGGCTGCCGGGGCGCCCGCGTCGACCGCGGGCGAGGCCGCCTCGGCCTCAGCCGCAACGGCCTCGGGTTCGGCGGACGCCCCCGCCGGCGTGTCGGCCGCGGCCTCCTCGGGGATCGCCTCGGCGGTCTCGTCGCGGGTGTCGTCGGGCATCTCGTCGCTCATGACTCGTCGTCCTCGTCGTCGCGGTCGTCCGCGCCGGCCGCATCGGCCTCGTCGGCGGGCTCGGGGTCGGCGGCCGGAGCATCGGCGGATGGCGGCGGCACGTCGCCGCCGTCGCGATGGTGGGCCTTGTACTCGTCTTCGGGATCGTGAATCGGGTGCGGCGCGTCGGTGGGCCTGGCGCGCTTGTAGATGCGGATGGGTCCGCCGCCCTGCTGGAAGGCGCGCACGAGCTTCAGGCGCACCATCTCGAGCAGCGCGAGGAAGGTGACGATGAGATCGCCGCGCGTCGCCACGTCGTCGAAGAGGTCATCGAAGCCGCACGCTTCGGTTTCGGAGAGCCGCTCGAGCATCTGCTCGATGCGCCCTTCGATCGACGTCTCTTCCGGCGGCAGCGGCACGTCGGGCGGCGCCTTCGACCGCTCGAGCACGCGGCGGAACGCCGCCAGCAGGCCGAACAGGTCGACGTCGAGTTCGCGCTCCACCTCTTCGCCGGCAATCGCTTCGACCCGGGCATCGGGCCGCGTCCACTGCGCGTTGCGCAGCGTCTCGCGCTCGTGCAGCAGTTCGGCGGCGGCCTTGAAGCGCTGGTGATCGAGCAGGCGCTGCACGAGGGCATCGCGCGGATCGATCTCCTCGCCGGTGTCTTCGCTGATCGCCTCGGGCCGCGGCAGCAGCTGCCGGCTCTTGATGTGGATGAGCGTGGCGGCCGTGACGAGGAACTCGCTCGCCAGATCCAGATTGAGTTCCTGCATCAGCGAGAGGTACGCAAGGTACTGCTCGGTGATGAGCGCAATCGGGATGTCGTAGATGTTCACCTCATGCTTCTTGATGAGGTGCAGCAGCAGGTCGAGCGGCCCGTCGAACGTCTCGAGATGCAGCGGGATCGACTCCAGCTGCGACTCGAAGTTCGGGTCGCGCGCCGGGCCGTCAGTAGACAAGCTTCACCGCCTCGCGGACGCGGGTCATCGTCTCGATCGCCTGCGCGCGCGCCTTCTTCGACCCTTCCATCACGATCTCGCGCAGATACCCCGGGCGCGCCAGCACGGCGGCGCGGCGTTCGCGGATCGGTTCGAGCCGGGCGTTCACGGCGGCCGCGAGCTTCGTCTTCACTTCCACATCGCCGACGGCGCCGGCGCGGTAGCGCGCCTTGAGATCGTCCACCTCGGCGATGTTCGGGTTGAAGGCGTCGTGGTAGGTGAACACGGGGTTGCCCTCGACCGTGCCGGGGATGTCGGCCCGCACGCGCTTCGGGTCGGTGTACATCTGCCGCACCTTCTTCACGACCGCCGCGGCGTCGTCCGAGAGGTCGATGGTGTTGCCGTAGCTCTTGCTCATCTTGCGGTTGTCGAGCCCGGGCAGGCGCGGCGTCGGCGTGAGCATCGACTGCGGCTCGACGAAGACGTCGCCGTAGAAGTTGTTGAAGCGGCGCACCACCTCGCGCGAGAGCTCGAGGTGCGGCACCTGGTCCTCACCCACCGGCACGATATTGGCGTCGTAGATGATGACGTCGGCCGTCTGCAGCAGCGGATAGCCGAGGAAGCCGATGCTGCTCAGATCGCGATCGGCGAGCTGCTCGGTCTGTTCCTTGTAGGTGGGCACGCGTTCGAGCCACGGAATCGGCGTGACCATCTGCAGCAGCAGGTAGAGCTCGGCGTGTTCCGGCACGAGCGACTGCGCGAAGATCGTGCTGCGCTCCGGATCGATGCCGCAGCCGATCCAGTCGGCCACGTTGTCCATGGCGTTTTCGACGAGCTCCGCCGTCTCGGCGTAGTGGCTCGTGAGCGCGTGCCAGTCGGCGATGAAGTAGTAGCAGTCGAAGTCGCGCTGCAGCGCGACCCAGTTGTCGAGGGCGCCCACGAGGTGCCCGAGGTGCAGTCGTCCGGTCGGGCGCATGCCCGACACCACACGCTTCATCGTCACAGCAGCCATCTCAGGATTCCGAACTGGATCGGCGCGATGATCCGCGACAACACGCCGGAGAACATGAGCCCGTAGAGCACGAAGATGCCGTAGGGCCGGATGCGCTCGACGACGCCGACCATCGAAGGCGGCAGCACGCCGAGCAGGATGTTGCCGCCATCGAGCGGCGGCACCGGGATGAGATTGAACAGCGCCAGCATGACGTTCATCACGACGAAGAACGCCACGGTGTACTCGACCTGCCCGAAGTCGTCGCCGCGCACGGCCGCGAACGACAACGCGCCGACGGCGGCGAGCCCGAGGTTGCTGGCGGGGCCGGCCGCCGCCACGAGCGCGAAGTCGCGGCGTGGCACCGCGAGATTGCGCACGTCGACCGGGACCGGCTTGGCCCAGCCGATGAGGGGCACGCCGGTCGCGGCGGCGATGAGCGGAAAGAGCACGGTGCCGATGGGGTCGATGTGCACGAGCGGATTGAGCGACAGCCGGCCGAGCAGGCGGGCCGTCGGGTCGCCCAGACGGTCCGCGGCCCAGGCGTGCGCCGCCTCGTGGAACGTCAGGGAGGCAATCAGCACGGCCAGCAGGAGGCCGATCTGCAGGAAATCGAGGTCCGCCAAAGCGCTCAAGCGTACCACAGGCGCCCGGCCCGCCGTGGGTGGATCAGTGCGACGGCACGCCGCGCGCGAAGTGGGTCAGCACCGCGTCGGCGCAGCGCTGCCCCACCACCGGCACCAGTTCTTCGCGGGTGGCCCGCCGCACGCCGGCGAGGCTGCCGAACCGCGTCAGCAGCTGACGCCGCCGCCGCGGCCCGACGCCGGGGATCGTGTCGAGGTCCGACCCGAAATCGCGCTGCGAGCGCGCCTTGCGATGGAAGGTCACGGCAAAGCGGTGCGCCTCGTCGCGGATCTGCTGCAGCAGACGCAGGGCCGGACTCGTCCGTTCGAAGGCCACGGGTGTCTCGGCATCGCGCGTGACCACGAGCTCCTCGCGCTTGGCCAGACCGACCGCCACGAGATTGGCCAGGCCGAGCCGTTCGAGGGCGCCATACGCCGCATCGAGCTGGCCGCGACCGCCATCGATGACGAGCAGATCGGGAAACGGCCCCCCGGCCTCGACCAGCCGCGAGAAGCGCCGGTGCACCACTTGCGCCATCGCGGCGAAATCGTTCAGGAAGCGGTCCGATGCGCCTGTGCCCTGTTCCCCGTTCCCTGGTCCCTTGACCCGGTACTTCCGGTACTCCCCCTTGGCCATGCGGCCGTCCTCGCAGACGACGAGCGAGGCGACGGTTTCGCTGCCCTGCAGGGTCGAGATGTCGATGCACTCGATCCGGCGCGGCAGCCCCTGCAGGGCCAGGGCCGCCCGCAGGCCGTCAAGGGCGGCGAAGGCGTCGCCGCCGGGGTCGGCAGCGGCGCGCACGGCGAGTTCGGCGTTGCGCGTGGCCAGGTCCACGAGGCGCCGGCGATCACCGCGCTGGGGCACGAGTAGCGTGACCCGCCGCTGGGCGCGCGACGACAGCCACGCCTCGGTCATGTCGGCGTCGTCGATCTCGACCGGCAGGTCGATCTCGCGCGGCGGCTCCTGCCCTTCGTAGAACTGCTGCAGCGCCGCCGCCACGAGCGCGCCGGCGCCGTCGGCGGCATCCGCCGCCGCGCCCTGCAGCGTGACCCGCTCCACGACGCGGCCCCGGCGCACCTGGAACACCTGGATCACGGCGCCGCCCGGCCCCACCGCCACGCCGAACACGTCGCGGTCGCCGAGCGCCGGCGTCGCCATCTTCTGCTGCCGCGCGCCCACCGCCTGCACGACGCGCATGGCATCGCGCTGCTGCGCGGCTTCCTCGAAGCGCTCGGCGGCAGCCGCCGCCCGCATCCGCGCCTCGAGATCCGCGGCCAGTTCGTCGACGCGGCCTTCGAGCAGCAGCCGCATGTCCTCGACCGCCTGCTGATAGCGCTCGGGCGAGCACACCGTCTCCACACACGGCGCCAGACACCGCTTGATGTCGTACTCGAGGCAGGGCCGGGCGCGTTGGCCGGTAATGACCTCGTTGCACGACCGCAGGCCGAACAGCTTGTGCCCGAGGCCGATCGTGCGCCGGGCGAGCGAGGCCGGCAGGAACGGGCCGGCGTACAGGTCCCCGTCGCGGGCCACCTGGCGCGCCACGAGCACCCGCGGAAACGCCTCACTGAGCGTGAGCTTCAGATACGGGTAGCTCTTGTCGTCGCGCAGCAGGATGTTGTAGCGCGGCACGCGCTGCTTGATGAGGTTGTTCTCGAGCGCCAGCGCCTCGACCACCGAGTCGGTGACGATGACCTCGAGCGACGCTACCTCGTCGAGCAGCGCGTCGGTTTTCGGGCTGCTGCCGCGGGCCGCCAGGTAGCTCCGCACGCGGTCGCGCAGGGCCCGCGCCTTGCCCACGTAGATGGTCTCGCCAGCCGCATTGGCGTAGAGGTAGACCCCGGGCTGTTCGGGCAGCCGCGCGATCTGTTCCTTGAGATCCTGAATGGCCATGCGCTACGCTTCTCATTCTAGCCAATGACTTTTACAGGATTCATCGGTGCGGCGTGCATGTTCCCGCTGCGCCTCATCATCAACACCAGCGTGGCGCTCGGGATCCACCCGAACGTGCTCACGCTCATCGGCGTCATCATCAACATCGCCGCCGCCTGGGCGCTGGCCGTCGACCGCTTCGTGCTGGCCGGCGTCATCATGATCTGCGCCAACATCTTCGACTTCATCGACGGCAAGGTGGCCCACATCACCGGCAAGCAGTCGGAGTTCGGGGCCTTCTGGGACTCGACGCTCGATCGCTTTTCCGATCTGGCGCTCTTCACCGGCCTCATCTGGCTCTACTCGTCGCTCGGCCGCGAGGGCTACGTGCTCGTGGC
>JBIKUN010000105.1:0-16578 GCA_044347565.1 Vicinamibacterales bacterium
CGCAGGGCGGCGATGGTCTCGGCGACCGCCGTCGGATGGTGCGCGAAGTCGTCGTAGACGGTGACGCCGCGCCGCTCCCCCACGACCTCGAGCCGCCGCTTCACGCCGCGGAAGGTCAGCAGGCCCGTGCGGATGGCATCGAGCGACAGGCCGCAGTCGTGCGCCACGGCAATCGCCGCGAGGGCGTTGCGCACGTTGTGCTGGCCGAGCAGCGGCACGTCGAGCGTGGCCGTGAGCCCGGAGGGCCCGTGCAGCGTGAACCGCGTGCCGGTGCCGTGCTGCTCGAGGCCGGTGGCCCGCCACGTCACGCCCTCGCCGAGTCCGAACGTCTGCACGCGCGACTTCGCCCCGGCGGCGAGCGCCGCCGCCTCGGCGCTGTCGGCGCCGAGCAGCACGAGGCCGCGCCGCGGCACGAGCGCGACCAGACGCCTGAAGGCGAGCCGGACGGCATCAAGGTCCTCGTAGATGTCGGCGTGATCGAACTCGACGTTGTTGATGACGGCGATGTCGGGCAGGTACTTCAGGAACTTCGCGCTCTTGTCGAAATAGGCGCTGTCGTACTCGTCGCCTTCGATGACGAAGGCCCGGCCGCGGCCCAGCCGGTAGCTGCCGCCCTGACCGTTCTGGCCGAGGTTGCGCGCGATGCCGCCAACGAGCACCGAGGGATCGGCGCCGCCGCTCGTCAGCAGCCACCCGCTGAGAGCGGTCGTGGTCGTCTTGCCGTGCGTGCCGGCGATGACGACGGCCTCGGCATCCCACAGGAACGTCTCGCGGATGATCTCCGGCATCGAGACGTAGCGGATGGAGCGATCGAGCACGGCCTCGAGTTCCGGATTGCCGCGCGAGACGGCGTTCCCCACGACGACGACATCGATGGCGCCGTGGATGTGCGACTCCTCGTACCCTTCGAGCAGCGCGATGCCTTCGGCGCGCAGGAAGTCGCTCATGGGCGGGTAGACGTGCGCGTCCGACCCCTGCACACGGTCGCCACGGCGCTGCAGCATCGCGGCGAGTGTGCCCATGGCCGTGCCGCAGATCCCGATGAAATGAACGGTGCGTGGCATCAGCAGACCGCCGGTTCTTCGATGGAGAGGCCGGCGCCGCTGGCACTGGCCGTGAGGCGGGCCGCCACGCCGACGGGCAGCGTCCAGGCCGGCATCTCGGTATGGCCAGACGGAAAACCGAAGACGACGGGCCCCGGGAACCGCGACAGCAGATCGCGCAGGACGCCGCGTGCCGTGGGCCCGCCGCCGCCCTCGTCGCAGCGCGGGAACGTGCCGAGCACGAGACCGGTGACACGCGCGAACATCCCCGCCTGGTGCAGCTGCGTCATCAGACGGTCGAGGCGATACGGACGTTCACCGACGTCTTCGAGGAAGAGAATCGTCGGCTCGCGCGGAATCACCGCCCACGGCGTGCCGAGCAGCGCCGCCAGCTGCGTGATGGTGCCGCCGAGCAGCACCCCGTGGGCATCACCCGGGCGGAACACCTCGAGCCCGGCCGGCGTCAGCGTGCCCATCGAGCCGGGCTGCGTCACGGCCGCCATGAACGACGCGCGGTCGTAGCCGCCGATGCCGCGGGCGAGGCGGCCCTCGACCATCGGCCCATGGAACGCCACGCCGCCCTGCGCGACGTGCCACGCCAGCAGCGCGGTGATGTCGCTGTAGCCCACGAAGACCTTCGGATCGGCGGTGAGCCACCGCGGATCGAGCGCCGGCAGCAGTTGCTGGCTGCCGTAGCCACCGCGCACGGCAACGATGCCGCGGATCGACGGATCGCGCCAGGCATCAGCCAGACAGGCGACCCGCACGGCCGGCGTGCCCGCCACATAGCCGTGCCGCGCCAGCACGCGGTCGTCGTAGACGGGCTCGAAGCCGAGCGTGCGCAGTTCATCGGCCCCGCGCGTCAGCTCGTCGGCCTGCACCGGACTCGCCGGGGCCACGAGGGCGATGCGATCGCCGGGTCGCAGACGCCGCGGGCGCCGGCGCCCGGCGAGCGTGCGTGTCTCGTCACTCATGCAAACGCTGCCATTTCCGCCGCGACGAGCTGGTGCTCCTCGCATCCGACCACATGTTTCCAGGCCCTCAACCGCTCACGCGCCGGCGGCCGGGCGCCGCCGAGGAAGCGGGCTTTCTGCCGCGTGACCCGCGCCACGGCATCGTCGAGGCGCGCCAGCGGAATCTCGCCGGTCTCCACCGCCTTGACAAGCCCTTCGAGCACGGCAGCCTGAACGTCGATGTCGCCGGCGCAGACGAGCACTGCGTCGCACCCCGCCCGCACCGCGGCCACGGCGGCGTCGGCCGGCGGCCATCGCTTCGCGATCGCCCTCATCTCCAGATCGTCGCTCACGATCATGCCGGCGTGGCCCAGGTCCTCACGCAGCAGGCGCAGCACCGCGGGCGAGAGCGTCGCCGGACGCGCCTCGTCGAGCGCGGGCACGAGCACGTGCGCCGTCATGACGCTGGCCACACCCGCGGCGATGGCGGCGCGGAAGGGCACGAACTCCACCCCACGCAGCCGATCCGGGCCGTGTTCGACGAGCGGCAGTTCGCAGTGCGAATCGACCGACGTATCGCCGTGCCCCGGGAAGTGCTTGCCGCATGCCGCCACGCCTTCCTGCTGGAACGCCGTGATGATGGCGGCACCGAGGTCGGCGGCGCGGGCGGCATCCTCAGAGAGCGCGCGATCGCCGATGGCGGGGTTGGCGGCGTTCGTCAGCACGTCGAGCACGGGCGCGAAATCGAGCGTCACGCCGACAGCCCGCAGCTCGCGCGCAAGCGCCGTCGCAAAGCGGGTGGCGAGTTCGGGCGAGGCGGCGCGGCCAAGGGTCGCAGCCGGCGGCCAGACCGTGAAGGGTGACTTGAGACGGGCGACGCGGCCGCCCTCCTGATCCACGCTCACCCAGGCCGGGGCGCCGGCACCGAGCGCCTCCGCCGCAAGCGCGACGTCGAGCACCTGCTCCGGGCTCTCCACATTGCGCGCGAAGAGCGTGACACCGCCCAGATCGAATTCACGAGCGAGGGCGGTGAGTTCCACGGGCACCGCGTGACCGGTGAAGCTCCCGATGAGCACCTGCCCGACGCGTCGACGTAACGGCAGCGGCATGCGAGTGCGAGCATTATAATTCCGCCGTGACCGTGACCGCTTCCGCCCCGACGCGCGTGGACCTCGCCGGCGGCACCATCGACATCTGGCCGCTCTATCTGTTCCATCCCGGGGCGCAGACGCTGAACGCCGCGCTGACCATCCGCACGTTTGTACGCCTCGAGGCGCGCGCCGACGAGGCCGTCGTGCTCGTGTCGGAAGACCTCGGCGTCACCACGCCACCCCTCGTCTTCGAGGCACTGCCCCACGAGACCACGCTGCCGCTCCTCGCCAGGCTCACGCACGCGTTCGGGGCGCGTGGTCTGACGGTCACGACGCGCAGCGATTCGCCCGCCGGGGCCGGCATCGCCGGGTCGTCGGCGCTGAACATGGCCGTCACGGCCGCGCTCTCCACGTGGACGGGGCGGCACCTCGACCACGAGGGCCTCCTCGAGACCGCCAAGAATGTCGAGGCGCAGGTCATTCGGGTGCCCACGGGCCTCCAGGACTATCGCCCGGCGCTCTACGGAGGCGTGGCGGCGGTGGAACTCGGTCCGTTCGGCGCGTTACGTGTGGCGCTGCCGGTGGATGCGGCGGCCCTCGGGGCGCGGCTCGCCCTCTGCTACACCGGCGCGCCGCGGCAGTCTGGCATCAACAACTGGGAGATCACCAAGCGGCGCATCGACGGCGACGCGGCCGTCACCGCGGCCTTCGACGCCATCGTCGACGCCACGGCACGGATGCGGGCGGCGCTCGTGGCCGGCGACTGGCCCGGAGCCGGCGCCTGTCTGGCCGACGAGTGGACGACGCGCAAGCGTCTCGCGCCCGGTGTCACGACACCGGCCATCGATGCCCTCCTCGACGCCGCGCGGGCGGCCGGGGCGTGGGGCGGCAAGGTCTGCGGCGCGGGCGGCGGTGGCTGCCTCTTCGCACTGGCGCCTCCCGATCGCGTGGAGGCCGTCCGCGACGCGTGGCGCGCCGCCGGCGCGCGCGTGCTCGACGCCGGCATCGATCCCGACGGACTGCAGGTGACGACGCGATGACCCGAACCCCCGACGTACTGGCCGAGATCAAGACGCTCTACTACGCCACGACGAAAGCCACGGTGGTGCGCGATCTCGATCGCGCCATCGATCTGCTGAAAGCGCTGCCGAGCGACGAGGACCGCGAGAAGGCCGCCGTCTACATGGACGGCCTGGCGCAGATGCGATCCGAGTGGGGCGTGAAGAGTGCGCCGGCGCCCGCACGCGGCGGGACGCCGGCCCGCGGGCCGAAGACGGCGCCGGTCCCGCCGCGCCCTGCGCGCGGCGGCCGCGCCCCGGCAGCACAGCCGAAGGCGCGTTAGCCGTTCGCCGACTTCACGAGCCGCTTGCGGGCCGCGAGGCGCAGGGCCTCCGGCACGTTGCGGTCGACCGCCAACGCCCGCACATCCCGTTCGATGAGCCGCTGCATCAGGTTCATCGACATCGCCACCGGCGTCTTCGGATTGCGTGTGAGCGACGCTGCCACGCCGTAGTTCTTCACCCAGGCCCGGTTCTGGCCGATCGCCCGCAGCACGTCTTCGGCGACGTTGGCCATCTTCGCGAAGCTCTCGACCTCGGCGCTCGTGAGCTTCGGCGACGACAGCACGGCCGACGACACCATCTTGTTCGGATCGCGGATGAGGAGCGCCCGCACTTCGCGCGAGCCCTTCATCGCCGCGCGCACGCGCTCGACGATGTTCATCTGCTGAATCTGCTGCGTGATCGACTGGCCGGGCTCATCGGACGTGTCGCCCTCGGGCGCCTCGGCCATCGTGTCACCGGCGTCGTCGGGCGCCTGCAGCAGCGGCGCTTCGTCTTCCACCGCAGACGTTTCAGGACCGGCCACCGGGCTGATGCCGCGGGCGGCGAAGAAACGCACGAGCTCCGCCGGCGTGTCGGATCGCGCGAGCACGGCGGCGAGCGGCGCCGGCGGGATCGCGGCAATCGTCTGCTCCGCCGCGGCTCGTACCTCGTCGTCCGCATCGTCGACGAGCAGCGCGAGAAGGGCGAGTTGTTCCTGCCCGCGCGGCGCCACGCGCCCGAGCGCGACGTCAAGGCGCACCTCGCGCAGCACGTCCGGCTTCCGGAAGCTGTCGAGCAGCAGGGTCTTCAGTCCGCAGTCCATCAGGGCGTGCCTCGCGGGCCCGCCGCGACGCCGGTTGGCGCGCCGCGTGTCGCGTCACCGACCGGCGCGGGACGCGGCCACAGCAGATAGGCAGCCACGACGAGGGCCACGATCACGCCCACGGCGACGCCGGTGATGACCACCGAGGACCAGCCGCGCGGGCGCACGGGGAGGTCCGCCACCGGGCCTTGTGGCGGGCCGGGCGGCGGCAGCGAATCGGGATGCCGAAGCAGGAAGACACGCAGCGTCTCTTCCGGATCGAGACCGACTTCCTTCGCGTACGCCCGCACGACCGCGCGGCGGAAGATGCCCGGGGGCAGTCGGTCGATCTGATTGCGTTCGAGGGCGTCGAGCGTGCGCACGCCGAGCTTGGTGACGTCGGCTACGTCGCGCAGCGTACGGCCGGCCGCCTCGCGCGTCGTTCGCAAGGCGAGCCCGAGGTCTTCCGCCGTTTCGAGCGCTCCAGTCATCCAGTTGCCGGCCAAGGCCCGTGCCCCACTCCACCGATGGTAGTAACGGCTCACCCGTCAGTCAATCACGGTGAGGGCGTCGTCGACGGCCCGCCGCACGGCCGCGCCCACACTTTCGCCCGGCCGCGGCAGGAAGAGGCCGATGGCCGCCATCCCGAAGGCGCCGCTCGCCGCCACCCACGACCACTCGGCAGGCCCGAGCCCGCCGATGGCGAAGACCGGCACCGGGCTCTCGGCCACGACGGCCGCAAGCCCGGCTGGACCGAGCGTGGGACTGCCGGCCGGCTTGGACGCCGAGGGCGCGGCGGTGCCGGCGATGAGCACGTCCACCGGCCCGGCCGCCGCGACGTCGGCGACGGCATGGACGGCGCGCGAGAGCCAGGTGCCCGGCGGCAGCCACGGCCGCACCACCGAGGCGGACATCGAGTGGTGCCGCAGATGCAGCGCGGCCCCGGCCACCGCGGCGACGTCGGCGCGATCGTTGACGACGAGGCGCGTGCGCCCGCCGGCAATCGCCACGAGCTGACGCGTCAGGGCGAGGAGCGCCGCGCCGCCCAGGTCGGGCTCCCGTATTTGAATGAACGCCAGACCACAGGCGGCGGCC
Organism: Vicinamibacterales bacterium; assembly: GCA_044347565.1. Taxonomy (GTDB): domain Bacteria; phylum Acidobacteriota; class Vicinamibacteria; order Vicinamibacterales; family UBA2999; genus CADEFD01. The sequence goes on from JBIKUN010000105.1 coordinate 6,307, forward strand.
GCCTCGACCTGTTCGGCGAGCAGCGCCGCGCCGTGCTGCGGCGGCCGGCCAGCCGCGGCCGCGAGCCGGCGCCGATCGCTCACGAGGCCGAGGCGCGCGGCAGGCAGTATGCGCGGTGTCACGACGTCGAACGGCCGCGCACGAGCGCGGCCAGGTCAGCGAGCGCTGCGAGCACGTTCACGGCGCCGAGCCCGGTGACGGCGCCACGCACGTAGCTGTTCGTCACGATTGCCTGCACCACCGGCGAGATCTGCGCGAAATAGTTGCGCTCCCAGTAGGTCGACCACGGGACCACGATCAGCAGCAGGCCCAGTTCGATGAGCACCGCGATGATGAGGAGGCGACGCACGCCAGGTCTAGCCCCGAACCTGGGCGCGGCTCAGTCGTTCGATACAGGCGGTGACGTCGCGAAAGCCGCGGTCATCGGCTTCGAGTTCACCGAACACCGCCAGCGCACGGCCGGCTTCACCGAGGTCTTCGAGCACGCTTGCCAGGTCGTAGAGCAGCGCGCGGCCGGCTTCCACCGTGGGCGCCGGTGCTTCGGCCGCCCGCTCGAACCATTCGAGCGCGGCGCCGCGGTTGCCGCGCTCCGCCTGCAGACGGCCGAGCACTGAGGCCGCCTCGAAACGCTGCCGCGACGAACGCGACGCCAGTTCGAGTGACTGGATGGCGTCGTCGAGCATGCCAACGTCTCGATACGTGAGGCCGAGGCGGAGCTGCTCGGCGGCGAGGTGTTCGTCCTGCGCGCGACTGGCGTCGCGCATCGCCCCCGCGGGGCGCAGCGGCGTCTTCGCCCTGTCGGACTTCCCGGCCCTGGGTGCGACCAGTTCGTCGGAGAGGTCGACCTCGACCTCGTCGTTCGACGCCGCGGTCAGTTCAGTCATCCCGACCGCCTCGTCGAAGGTGATGCCTTCGTTCAGGTCCATCTTGTTGGTGGCCAGGAACGGGCTGTCGCCGCTCAGGCGGTCGGCGATGATGGCGTCCGGGTCCGACTCGCCGAGCATCTCGAGGGCGCGGCGGAAGCGCGCGATGTTCGCCGTGTCCCACGGTTCGCGGGCCACGAGGTCTTCGCTGATGATGCGCGCTTCGAGACCGCGGCCGGCATCGAGGTAGGCATCGGCGAGCTGTGCCTGCGCCGAATACATCGTCGCTTCGAGACCGCCGTCGACGCAGATCTCGACGAGGCGCATGAGGGCCACGATGTGGCGGCGCACGCGGGTGACGAACTCGTGCAGGGCGGCGGCGGCCGCGGCGTAGTCGCCCTCGGCCACCGCGGCGTCGGCCACGGCTTCGATGCCCGGGTAGGCGGAGTCGGCATCGTGTTCGGCGAGCCGGCAGGCCATGGCGATGGCCGCTTCGCGCTGCGACGGATCGGCGGCGAGCGCGCTGGCCACCGCGGCCTTGCCCTCGTCGAGGTGTCCCTGCCGGAGTTCGACCTCGGCCACCACCATCCACAACGTCGGCTCGGCCGCCACGACGTCTGGCGTGAGATAGCGGCGCGCCGTGGTGAGATCGCCATTGCCGATGTGAGCGCGCACGAGCTGCACGCGCGCCTGGACGTCCGAGGCATCCATGTCGGCCACGCGGCCGAGCACCGACAGCGCCTCGCCGTGCTGGCCGGCCGCTTCGAGCGCGCCGGCGAGCTGCCGCAGTTCCGCCGGTGAGGCCGCCAACGCGAGCGCCCGCGCGAACTCGCCGCTTGCGATGTCGGCCGCGAGCACCTGCGCGCGCGCCTCGTCGTCGGTCGGATCGAGTTCCAGCAGGTCGCGGTAGGCCGAGCGCGCGTCGTCGACGCGGCCTTCCTTCGTGAACCACTCGGCGACGGCGCGGAACTCGCGCGTGGCGGTGTCGGTGTCGCCGAGGTCGCGGGCCGCCTTCGCGGCGGTGAAGCGGGCGCCGTAGTCCTCGGGATCGACCATGCCGAGGCGCACGGCCATCTCGGCGGCGCCGCGGATGTTGCCGATCTTGCGGCGGCGGTCGGCGACGGTCTGGTAGGCGGCCTTGGCGTCGGCGAGCAGGCCCTGCTTGGCGGCGACGTCGCCCGAGCGGATGAGGGCGTACTCGTCGGTGGCCTTGACCTTGAGGATCTTCTTGAAGAGGGCGGCGGCCTTCGGATAGAAGCCTTCGTCGGCGAGGTGGTCGGCGATCCGCGTGTACTGCTCGACGCCCTTGTCGAGCTGGCCGGCGCGCACGAAGAGATCGCCGAGCGCGTTGGCGCTGTTCCAGTCGCGAGGCTGCGCCACGACCAGTGCCTGGTACTCGTCGATGGCCGCGTCCACCTTGCCCAGCCGCAGGGCCTTTTCCGCCCGCTTCAGAGCCCCGTCGCGATCGAATGCCACGATGCTTCGCCCTCAGTCCAGAGTAGCAACCAGCGACGCCGGCTTGAACGACCGCCGGTGTGCCTTGGAATAACCATACTGCGCGACCGCCGCGAGGTGCACCGCCGTGGCGTACCCCTTGTGCCGGTCGAAGCCATATCGGGTATCGGCCCGATGCAGGTCGTCCATGAGCCGGTCACGGGTGACTTTCGCGACAATCGACGCCGCGGCGATGGCCGAGGAGACACGGTCGCCCCCCACCACCGCACGCTGCGCCATCCGCAGGCCTTCGATCCGGAAGGCGTCGACCAAGACAAGGTCGGGCTGCGGCGCCAGGGCGGCCACGGCGCGCGCCATGGCGCGCAACGACGCGCGATGGATGTTGTATCGGTCGATTTCGGGAGGGTCTGCAATGCCGACGGCCCAGGCGAGCGCCCGGGCCGTGATGAGGTCGTACAGGCGGTCCCGCGCCGCCGCCGTCAGAAGCTTCGAGTCGGCCAGACCGGGAATGTGCCGGGCGGGGTCGAGCACCACCGCCCCGGCCATGACGGGGCCGGCCAGGCAGCCGCGCCCCACTTCGTCCACCCCGGCGATGAGGCCGAAGCCGTACCGCCGGTAGTGGTTCTCGATCGTGCGCCGGGCACGCGCGTTCGCCATGAGCCGGCGCCCGGTGCGTCGCTAGACCGGGGTCTTGCGGACTTCCTTCATGCGGGCCGCCTTGCCCTTGAGGTCGCGCAGGTAGTAGAGCTTGGCGCGGCGGACCTTGGCGGAGCGCACGACTTCGATCTTCTGGACGATCGGCGAGTGCAGCGGGAAGATGCGCTCGACGCCCTGACCGAACGACACCTTGCGCACGGTGAACGACGCACGCGTGCCGCCACGGCGCAGGTTGATGACGATGCCCTCGAAGATCTGGACACGTTCCTTGTCGCCTTCCTTGACCCGGACGTGCACCTTGATCGTGTCGCCGGCCTGCATCGCGGGCCGCGCCACCGTCTGCGCCTTCTCGATCATTTCCACTGCGTTCATCGGTCCTCGCCCTTCCCTTCCACGAACCCCGGCGCTCCACCGAGCAGGTCCGGCCGGCGTGCGCGGGTGCGCGCGTCGGCCGCCTCGCGGCGCCACCGTTCAATCTCCCCGTGATGCCCCGACAGGAGCACCTCGGGCACCGCCCGTCCCCGCCACACGGCGGGCCGTGTGTAGTGGGGGTAATCCAGCTGACCGGCCGAGAACGAGTCGTTCGACACCGAGCGCTCGTCACCGACCACCCCCGGCACGAGCCGGGCTATCGCATCCAGCATCACCAGGGCCGGGAGCTCGCCGCCGCTGAGCACGTAGTCGCCAATCGACCACTCCTCGGCGCCGACGGCCTCGACCAGCCGCTCGTCCACCCCTTCGTATCGGCCGCAGAGCCAGATCACGCTCCGTTCGCGCGCCATCCGCTCCGCCGCCGCCTGGTCGAACCGCCGGCCGGCCGGTGAGGTCATCACCACCAGCCCGGGCCCGCCCCGGCGTTCCCGAATCGCCTCCACCGCGAGGTGGAACGGCTCGGCCTTCATCACCATGCCCGGTCCGCCGCCGAACGGCATGTCGTCGACGACGTGGTGGCGGTCGGTCGTGAACGTCCGCAGATCGTGCACCGCCACGTCGAGCAGACCGCGCGTCCGCGCCCGGCCCACCACGCCCTCCGCCAGCCCGGCCTCGATCATGGCCGGGAAGATCGTGACGATGTCGAACGTCACGGTCCGCGGATCTTCCATCGTCATGTCCGCCAGCCGCCGTTCACCTCGAGCAACCCCTCGGGCGGGTCGATCGTGATGCACCGCGCGCCGACGTCCACCGTGCAGAACGCCTGCGTGAGCGGCACGAGCACCTGGCCTCGCGCCGTCGTGACCACGAGCCGCACCGCGGCGCCGTCGCCATCCACCGAGGCCACCGTGCCGACCTCGTCGCCCTGCACCGTCCGCACCGCGCAGCCCACCAGTTCGTGATGGTAGTACACGTGCGGCGGCAGCTTCCGGGCCGTCTCCGCCGGCACCCGCAATTCCCAGCCGGTGAACCGCTCGGCGTCGTTGATCGACGCCACGCCGTCGAAGACCACCGCCGGCCGCCCCAGATGCATCCGGAAGTGCGCGACGGTCAGCGTCTCAATCGGGCCAGCCGGCATCGGCCGACCGAAGAGTGCGGCCCCCTCGCCGAACCGCTCATCGATGAAGTCGGTGGTCGCGTTGACGACCACTTCGCCCCTGATGCCCTGCGTGCGGGCCACGATGCCCACGAGGAGCATCGCGTCCCACGTCGCGGCCAGCACGTCAGCGCTGGCCGTCGACGTCGCGGATGTCGAGCTGGATCTTGGTGCCATCCACGTCGGCGGCCGCCGCCAGCAGCGTGCGCAGCGCGGCCGCCGTGCGTCCCTGCCGGCCAATCACCCGGCCGAGATCGCCGGGCGCCACCCGCAGTTCGAAGTAGAGTCCGCCCCGCCGCTCCCCCTGCGCCACCTCGACGGCATCTGGCTCGTCGGCCAGCGCCTTCGCGACGGTCTCCACGAGAGTCTTGAGCTCGGCCACGGCGTCAGCTCCCGTTATGCCTGCGGCGCGGTGGCCGCGGCTTCCGCCGGCGCCACGACGGCCCCGAGGTCGCGCGTGACGTGCTTGGCGAGCAGCGTGCGCACCGAGTCGGACGGGCGCGCGCCCTGCGAAATCCAGTGTTCGATGCGCGCCTTGTTCACGTCGACCACGGCGGGCTTGGTACGCGGGTTGTAGAACCCCAGCGTCTCGATGAATCCGCCCTCGCGCGGCGAACGCCGCTCGGTGACGACCACCCGGTAGTGGGGACGCTTCTTCGACCCCGTGCGACGCATGCGAATGACCAACATAGGTAGTGTCCTCGTCCTGGCCAGCCGGACCTCCGGCTAGCGCATCAAGCTGAACGGCCCTTTCTTCTTCTTCTTCCTGGGAGCCTCGGGCACGGCCTCGCCCGTCATCTGGCCCACCATCTTCAGCATCTTCCGCATCTCGTCGTACTGCGTGAGCAGGCGGTTGACGTCTTCGACCGACGTGCCGCTGCCGCGCGCGATGCGCTTGCGGCGGCTGCCGTCGATCACGTCGGCGTGTTCGCGTTCTTCCGGCGTCATCGAGTTGATGATCGCCTCGACGCGGCGCAGCTGCTTCTCGTCGGGCTTCTGCGCGCCGAGTTCCTTGAGCTGCCCCATGCCGGGCAGCAGCTTCATGATGTGTTCGAGCGGCCCCATCTTCCGGATCGTGCGGAGCTGTTCGCGGAAGTCGCCGAGGCTGAACGTGTTCCTGCGGATCTTCTCTTCGAGGTTGGCCGCCGTGGACGAATCCACGACCTCCTCGGCCTTCTCGATGAGCGAGAGCACGTCGCCCATGCCGAGCAGGCGCGAGACGAACCGATCGGGATGGAAGGCGTCGAGGTCTTCGAGCCGTTCGCCGGCGCCGACGAAGGCAATCGGCACGCCGACGACCGAGACGACCGAGAGCGCGGCGCCGCCGCGGGAGTCGCCATCGATCTTCGAGAGCACGACGCCGGTCACGCCCACCTGGCGGTTGAACTCGCCGGCGCTGCGGATGGCGTCCTGCCCCGTCATCGCGTCGGCGACGTAGAGCAGATCCGAGGGCTTTGCGACGTCCTTGATGGCGACGAGTTCGGCCATCAGCTCGTCATCGATGTGCAGGCGGCCGGCGGTGTCGACGATGACGACGTCGCAGCCGGTGTTGCGGGCCTCGACGAGGGCGCCACGGGTGCGCGACACCGGATCGAGATCGCCGGGCGGGTCGAACACGCGCACGCCGGCCTTGCCGGCGACGACCGCGAGCTGTTCGATGGCGGCCGGGCGGCGGACGTCGGTCGAGACGACGAGCGGGAACCTGCCCTGCTTGGCCAGCATCCGCGCCAGCTTGCCGGTGGTGGTCGTCTTGCCCGAGCCCTGCAGGCCGAGCATGAGGACGACCTTGGGCCGCGGGCCGCCGGTCGCAAGCCCCCCTCTGGCGTCGCCAAAGAGTGCAAGCAGCTCGTCGCGGACGATCTTGACGACCTGCTGATCGGGGCTGAGGCTGGCCTGGACCTCCTGCGCCGAGGCCCGATCGCGTACGCGATCGACGAAGGCCTTGACCACCTGGAGGTTGACGTCGGCTTCGATGAGGGCGACGCGGATTTCGCGCAGCACCCGTTCGGTCGTCTCGGGCGTGAGACGGACCTCGCCTCTCAGGGACTGAAAGACGTCTTGCAGACGATTACTCAGGGCGTCGAACATCAGGACAAACCCTTATCCTACTGGACTTTCAGGATGCCGGTCAAACCTTGGTCAGGCGATGGCCGAGCTTCCGCTTCTTGGTCGTGAGATAGCCGCGGGTCGTGTCGGACGGTGCAATCTCGAGCGGAACCGTGGCCACGACCGACAACCCGTAGCCCTGCAGGCCGACGAACTTGCGCGGATTGTTCGTGAGCAGGCGCATCGTCTGCACGCCGAGGTCGCGCAGCACCTGGGCCCCGATGCCATAGTCGCGCTGGTCGGCCTTGAAGCCCAGCCGCTCGTTCGCCTGCACGGTGTCGAGCCCCTGGTCCTGCAGGGCGTAGGCCCGGATCTTGTTCCCGAGGCCGATCCCGCGCCCTTCCTGGTTGAGATACAGGAGCACGCCACGACCCTCGGCAGCAATCCGCTGCATGGCGGCATCGAACTGCGGCCCGCAGTCGCACCGCAGCGAGTGGAAGACATCGCCCGTCAGGCACTTCGAGTGCACGCGGACGAGGACGTCCCTGCCATCACCGATGTCGCCGCAGACCAGGGCCACGTGGGTCTCGCCGTCGAGTGGGCTTTCGTAGGCATGGATGCGGAAGGCGCCGTGCACGGTGGGCATGCTGGCGTCGGCCACCTTGGTGACCAGCCGCTCGTGGCGCATCCGGTACTGGATGAGCGCCGCCACGGTGATGAGCTTGAGCTTGTGCCGCCGCGCGAACTTCACGAGGTCGGGCACGCGCGCCATGCTGCCGTCGGCCTTGGCGATCTCGCAGATGACACCGGCCGGATAGAGCCCGGCGGCGCGCGCCAGGTCGACGGCCGCCTCGGTCTGGCCGGCCCGCACGAGCACGCCGCCGTCGCGGGCCCGAAGCGGCAGCACGTGGCCGGGACGGGCCAAATCCGTCGGCCGCGTCTTGCGATGAATCGCCGTCTGGATGGTGCGGGAGCGGTCGGCCGCCGAGATGCCGGTCGTGACGCCGCGGCGCGCCTCGATGCCGACGCAGAACGCGGTGTCGAAGGTCGTGGTATTGCGCCCGGCCGGCACCTGCAGCGGAATCTCGAGTTCGTCGAGCCGCTCGGCCGTCATCGGCATGCAGATGAGGCCGCGGCCCTCGGTCATCATGAAGTTGATGATCTCGGGCGTCACCTTTTCGGCCGCCACGGTGAGATCGCCTTCGTTCTCGCGATCCTCGTCGTCGACGACGATGACCATCTCGCCGCGGCGGATGGCCGCCACCGCGTCGTCGACGCTGGAGAAGGGCGCCGAGGCGCGTGTCACGGAGGCGCGGCGGGCCGCAGGCCGCGCAACGCGGCGGACAGAGGAGGAACGCTTCTTCGAAGTCGTGGCCATGACGGGGCGCCTCAGCGCCGGCGGAGGTCGGCGAGCCCGGCGATCTCGGTGGCCCGCAGAACGTATTTGCCGAGTACATCGCACTCGAGGTTGACGCGGTCGCCCGGACGCCGTTCGCCGAGCGTCGTGTGCTCACGCGTGTACGGGATGACCTGGATATCGAAGCGCCGCTCGTCGAGGCCGGCCACGGTGAGGCTGACGCCGTCGACCGTCACGCTGCCCTTGCGGATGAAGAGCGCTGAGAGCGACGGCGGGAAGCTGACGGTGAGCCAGAGGCTCTCGCCTTCGGGCCGCGTCTCCTCGACCACGCCGACGCCGTCCACGTGCCCGAGCACGAAGTGCCCGCCGAGGCGGGCATCGGCGCGCAGGGGCCGCTCGAGGTTGACGCGCTGGCCGCGGGCGAGGCCGCCGAGCGTCGTGATGCGCGCGGTCTCGGGGCCGATGTCGGCGTGGATCTCGCCGTGGGCCACCACAAGGGCCGTCAGGCACACGCCGCTCACCGCGATGCTGTCGCCGGGCTGCGTATCGGCGGCGAGCGGCGTTTCGATCCGCACGCGGAAGCCGCCCGCCATCGGCTTCACTTCGGCCAGCTGGCCGACCTGCTCAACGATCCCAGTGAACATCGGCGTCCATCCACATATCGGGCCCGCACGGCACGCTCGTCACTCGTGATAGCCGGGACCAGGGCACGGCGAGACCGTCGAAGAGCGGCACCGCCGCTTCGCCCAGCCGCGCCGGCGCCACGATGAGGTGCAGGCGATCGACGAGCTCCGCCTCCCAGAAACTCCGGTGCAGCGCTGCCCCGCCTTCGACGAGCAGCGTGTGGACCCCGCGCGCGAGCAGCGCGCGCACGGCCGCATCGAGCGACGCGGCCGGCACGACGTCGGCGCCGGCGTGCGCGAAGCGTTCGACGCGCTCCGGATACGCGACCATGGCCCCGGGATCCGCCACCATTATCACCGGCCCGCCGGCACTGGCGGCTTGGACACGGGCGCCCGGCGACGTCTCGAGCGCGCGATCGAACACCACGCGCGTGAGCGGCCGCGCGCGCACCACGTCCCGCGCGGTGAGGCGCGGGTCGTCGGCGCGGACCGTGCCGGCGCCAACGGCGATGGCATCGACCGAGGCGCGCAGCCGCTGCGCGCGGCGCGCGGCCGCCGCACCCGAGATCGCCGTGGGCTCGTCGCGGCGCGCGGCGATGCGGCCATCGCGTGTCGTCGCGGCCTTGAGCGCGATGAGCGGGCGCTGCCGCTCCTGCACCATGAGGTAGGCGGCGTTCAGGCGCCGGGCGGCGGACTCCTCGAGCCCGACCTCCACGATGACGCCGGCTTCGCGCAGTTCGCGCACGCCCTGGCCCGAGACCCGCGGGAACGGGTCGAGCGTGGCCGCGACCACGCGCGAGATGCCGGCGGCGAGAATCCGCTTCGTGCACGGACCGGTGCGGCCCACGTGACAGCACGGCTCGAGCGTCACGTACAACGTCGCGCCCTTCGCGCGCGCCCCGGCGGCGTCGAGCGCCACGACCTCGGCGTGCGGCTGGCCCGCGCGCTCGTGATACCCCTGGCCGACGACGACGCCGGCGCAATCGACCACGACGGCGCCCACCATCGGGTTGGGCACCGTGGCACCAAGGGCGCGCTCCGCATGGAAGAGCGCCCGCCGCATCATCGCCGTCTCGTCTACCACGATGGCCGGAACAAGGCGTCCGCGTAGGCGCCGGCGTCGAACGGGAGCAGGTCGTCGATGCCCTCACCCACGCCGACGAAGCGGATCGGGAGCGACAGATCGTGGGCGATGGCTACGGCGATGCCGCCCCTGGCGGTGCCGTCGAGTTTCGTGAGGACGACGCCAGTGACACCAGAGGCCGCGGCGAACTCGCGGGCCTGCACGAGGCCGTTCTGGCCGACGGTGGCGTCGAGCACGAGCAGCACCTCGTGCGGGGCGCCGGGAATCTCCCGGGCGGTGATGCGGCGGATCTTCTCCAGTTCCGCCATCAGGTTCACGCGTGTGTGAAGCCGGCCGGCCGTGTCGACGATGACCGTGTCGACGCCGCGCGCTTTCGCGGCCGTGAGCGCGTCGAAGACGACGGCGGCGGCGTCCGAGCCCTCGTTGGCCCGCACGATGTCCACACCGGCGCGGGTCGCCCAGACCTGGAGCTGATCGACCGCCGCGGCGCGGAAGGTGTCGGCGGCGCAGATGAGCGTCTTCTGGCCATCCTGCCGGAAGCGGTGCGCGAGCTTCCCCACCGTGGTGGTCTTGCCGGTGCCGTTCACGCCGACGATGAGCACCACGCGCGGCGGCGTGGCCGGCAGCGCCGGCGGCCGCGTGACCGCGGCGAAGATGTT
>JBIKUN010000016.1:0-49019 GCA_044347565.1 Vicinamibacterales bacterium
GCCGCACGTCATCGCGTCCGGCCTCGGCGATGGCGTGCTGCTGCGAGCGGATCTCGAGGGCCTCGCCATTGCCGCGCGGCGTGCCGTCGAGCCGCACGAGCGTGGCCTGTTCGACCTGCTGGGACACGCCGTCTTCGGTCAGTTCGAAGTCGGCCGGGGTCAGGTCCGCGAGCGGCTGGTCGCCGTCGGCCGTGACCGACACGTCCACGAGTACGAGTTTCACGCCGGAGCGGAAGACCGGCTGGGCCTCGGTGGCGGGCGCCGGTGTCTGCGGCGGCGCCTGGGGCGCGGGTGTCTGTGGCGGGAGGGGTGATGGGGCGGCGGACACGGTGGGACGCGCCGGCACGAGCGCGATGGCCGCGGCGGCGAGCGCGGCGGTCATCCACGGCAGAACGCGGCTCGTCATCCCGTTACCACTCCGTTCGCTGCACCACCGGCATCTGCAGCGCGCGCTCGCGATCGAGATCGAGCGACCCGACGTGCAGCGCCAGCGGCGACTGGACCCATTTGTAGATCGACTGCGTGAAGAGCTTCGCGAACCGTTCGGCGCACGCCGTGAGGTAGGCGGCATCGTAGCCCGGGCAGACGCTCGTGAGCGCCTGCGCCACCTCGGCCGGCGAGAGTTTTTCGCTGGCGTAGAGGTGCAGGCAGGCGTCGAGGATCGGGAACGGCATGAGTTCGTGTTCGGCCACCTGCTTGTCGGCCAGTTCCGGACCGGGCAGCGTCGCGAGCGTGGCGTCGATGCCGGCAAAGCCGTAGCGCCGGTGCAGCCGGTGCAGCAGCGCCTCGACCACGGTCTTCGGCACGTTGGCGATGACCGAGAGCGCCCCTTCGAGGTCGCCGCCGATGGTCGTGTAGCCCACGGCCTTCTCGCTCATGTCGCCGGTCTGCAGGAAGAGCGCGCCCGAGGTGTTCGCCCAGTTCCACATGCGTTGGCCGCGCAGCCGCGCCTGTACGTTCTGACGCGTCATCTCGCCCGGTGGTTGCCCGCGGAGCATCTGGCGCGCCACCTCGACCTCACGGTCGTAGGCATCGTCGAGGGGAATCGTGTGGAGCGCCACGCCGAGCGCGTCGGCCAGGGCGTGCGCGGCGCCGCGCGTCTCCTCCTGCGAATGCCGGGTCGGCATGTAGAAGGCGGTGATGAGGCGGCCGGCGGCGGCCGGGTCGGCCACGGCGGCGCGGCCGAGGATACGGGCGGCGGCGCGCCAGGCGACGAGCAGCGTCAGCATCGAATCGCGGCCGCCCGACAGCGCCAGCCCCAGCGAACGGAAGGCGCCGGTCTTCGTGTAGTAGCTCTCGACGCCCATCGCCAGGGCCTCGAAGAGGTCGTCGAGCGCGTCGTCGCGGGCGTCGGTCGGCGGCGGCGAGGGCGGCGGCAGGAAGAAACTGCCGCCGGGCGGCGGCGGATAACTCAGGCCGCGCGTGTCGGCCGTGGCGCCTTCGCTGCGGATGATGGCGACCGGCGTCTCACGGCGCACGTGGTGTTCGCAGTCGGCCCGCCACGTCGTGTGTTCGAGGCGCAGGCGGCGCGTGCGGTCGAGGTCGACCACGGCCGACGACACCCGTTCTTCGAAGCGCGGGGCGTCGAGCACGAGCCGGCCGTTCTGGAAGATGTAGCCACCGCCGTCGTAGATGAGACCGTCCTGGGCGCCCACCGCGTTGGCGTACATGAGCACCGTCTGGTTGTCGGCGGCGCGCGTCGCCAGCATCTCGCGGCGTGTGGCGACGATGCCCATGCGGTAGGGCGAGGCCGACACGTTCACGATGATCTCGGCGCCAGACAGACACCGGCGGCGCATCGGGCCGTCCGGCGCCCAGGCGTCTTCGCAGACCTCGACGCCCACGGTGCCGAAGTCGAACTCGAAGAGGAAGTCGCCGAGCGGCAGGCCGGCGGCATCGAGCGCCAGGCCCGGGCCGCCGCGCGAGAACGTGCGGGCTTCGTAGAACACGTTGTAGGTGGGCAGCTTTTCCTTCGGCACACAGCCCAGGATGCAGCCGCGATGCACGACGGCCGCGGCATTGAAGAGCAGCGCGCCGACCGGCACGGCGAGACCCAGCACATAGACGGTGGGACAGTCGGCAGTGTCGGTCGCGAACGACTCGAGGGCGCGGCGCTGGGCGTCGAGGAAGGCCCGCCACTGCACCAGATCCTCGGGGGGGTAGCCGCCCAGCACCTGCTCCGGGAACGCGCCGAGGGCGATGCCGGCCTCGGCCATCTCGCGGGCGGCGTCGAGGACGCGGGCCCGGTTCGAGCGCACGGCGCCGACGGTAGGGCTGAGACTGGACACCGCCAGCTTCACGAGTCGCATGCCTCAGCTTACCGCGTCCCGGCGGACCCGCCGGGCCCGGAACCGCGGCCCCGCCTCGCGGCGTCCAACGGATGTGCTCGACCTGCTGAAGCCCTTCGTGACCGGCCTCGTGACCCTGCTGGCGCTCGACCTGACCTGGATCGGCCTGGTCGCGAACCAGTTCTACAAGCGTGAGCTGGCAGGCCTCGCCCGGATGGACGGCGAGAACTTCGCCATTCGGCTCGGGCCGACACTGGTGCTCTACCCGCTCATGATTCTCGGCCTGCAGATCTTCGTGCTGCCGCGCGTGGAGGCCGGCCAGCCGCTGGCCGCGGCGCTGTGGGGCGGGCTCTTCGGCCTCGTCGGCTACGGCATCTACGACCTCACCAACTACGCCACGCTGGCGCAGTACTCGCTGCGCCTGACGGTCGTCGACATGTGCTGGGGCACCGTGCTCTTCGCGCTCACCGCCTCGGCGATGGCGTTCGTGAGCGCTCCCGCCGTGCGCTGAGGGCCGCCGCGGGTCAGCCGGGCTGCCCGAGTCGCGTGACAGCCAGCGCGCGCTCCCCGAGCCAGCGCCACGCCGAGGGCCGGCCCGCCTTCGTCAGCCCGAAGCGCCGGATGGCGTGATGCTCGACGTGCGCGATCGCCTCGTCCACCGAGTCGGTGATGAGCATGAGGTCGAGGTCGCCGGGCGAGATCGTGCCGGCCGTGACCATCGTCTGCAGCATCTCGCGGAACGGCGCCCAGTAGGCGGTGTCCATCAGCACGACCGGGAACTGCTTGATCTTGCCGGTCTGGATGAGTGTGAGCGCCTCGGTGAGTTCGTCGAGTGTGCCGAGCCCGCCGGGCATGCCGACGAACGCGTAGGAATACTTGAAGAGCAGCACCTTGCGCACGAAGAAGTAGCGGCACGTCACCCAGCGATCGAGATACGGGTTGTGGGTCTGCTCGAAGGGCAGTTCGATGTTGCAGCCCACCGACGGCCCGCCCACGTCGCGCGCGCCGCGGTTGGCCGCCTCCATCACGCCGGGCCCGCCACCGGTCATCACCGTGAACCCGAGCTTCGCCACGGCCGCGCCCATCGCCCGCGCCTGGATGTAGGCGGGATGGTCGTCCTTGAACCGCGCCGAGCCGAAGATCGTCACGCACGGGCCGACAAAGTGCAGCGCGCGGAAGCCGCGGATGAAGTCGCGGCCCGCGCGCACCACCGTGCCGAGCTCGCGGATGCGGGCGCGCGGCCCTTCGAGCATGACGATGTCGGGCGGGGTGTGCGGGTGGGACGGAGCGGCGGGCGACGACATGGGGTAGCGCCCATCCTACCCTCATGCCGCGGCGGCCGTCTTCCAGCCCGGCTGTGGCGCGGTCAGAACGAGAACAGGTGCGTGTACTTCACCACCAGGCCGCGGCCGGCGGCCACCCGGCCATCCGTGTACTGCTGCTCGTTGTAGACGATGAAGAAGTCGCTGAGCGGGTGGTGGATCAGGTTGAAGCGCACGTTCGACGAGAACTGCTTCACGTCGTTCCGGTACTGCACGAGCGCGTCGAGGAACATGTTCGTCGTGAACGAATAGCCCGTACGCCAGTTGACGAGCGTCGTCACGAACGAGGCCTTCGGCAGTTCGAGGCTGATGTCGGTCACCTGCAGGCCGACGTCGAGGAACAGCCGGTGGCTGGGCCGGTAGAGCACGCTCGTCTGCACGTTCTTCTGCGAGCCGCGCCAGAAATCGCCGTGGGTGATGCGGCCCGAGAGCGAAAGCGCGCGGCTGTGGTCGGTTTCGACCACCCAGAGATGCTGTGTCCAGTCGTAGCGGCCGGCCGGGATGGCGACGTCGCTCCGGATCTTGAACGGTTGCGTGATGGCTTCGCTGCGCGGCTCGAGCGCGTATTCGATGCGCGAGCCGTTGTTCCACGTGATCTGCGTCGCGATGTGCGCCTGGCGGGTCGCGAGATCACCGTTCGGATAGTAGTAGTAGAACGCGCGGGCGTGCGGCTGCACCTGACGGATGCCGCGCGCGCGCAACCAGTCGGGCTGCAGGAACGAGGCCCAGTCGACGAAGTGCCGGGTGACGCCGGTGCGTCGCACGAAGCCCATGTCGGCCCTGAAGCCCTCGTCGATGTTCATGAGCGAGTACTGCAGGCGCAGCGTGCTGTCTTCCCAGCCGATCGAACCCTTCGCCGTGCCCTGGCCGCGCGTTTCTCCGGGGGTGTCGGACCTTGCCGCGAAGCCGTTCAGGCTCAGGTTCTTCAGCACGCGGAAGTTCGCATCCACGCCGACGACGCGATTGACGTTGTTGCTGTCGCCGGCCGACTGCCGCGACATCACGATGGCGCCGATATCGGCGTTGCTGAAGACGTCACGGCGGACGCGGGCCACGCTGTAATTCTGCCCGGGCCGGTCGTCCGTGCCCTCGCTCTGCATGCTGAGCGCGCCGAGGCCCACCTTGCCGGCGCGGCCAGTCACGCGCAGGCCACCGTAGAGCGGCACCTGCGCGCCGGCGTCGGTGAGGCCGATGCGGCGGCTGAAGAAGAGCAGCAGGTCTTCCTCGGGCGGACGGAAGCGGCTCGTCTGCCGCTGGTTGCGCGGGATGTCGCCGAAGTAGAAGACGCCGGAGTTCTCGAGGAAGAACTCGCGCTTCTCCGGAAAGAACAGGCTGAACTGCGTGAGGTTGACCTGCTGCTCGTCGGCTTCGGCCTGCGCGAAGTCGGGGTTGGCGGTGGCATCGAGCGTGATCGAGGGCGAGAGGCCGGCCTTCACGTCGAGCCCGGCGCTTCTGTCGAGCGCGAAGGTCGCGCCGCCGAGCGGACGCACGGCGCCTCCGAGCAGGTACGGCTTCACGCGGATGTTGCGGCCCTGAGCCAGGTCAGGCAGGCCGGTCAGGGTGCCGGCCGACGAGGCCCGCACGATGCTGAAGGCGCGGGCCACCGGCGACCAGTAGGTGGCTTCGTTCTTCCGGCGGATGCGGCGCGCGAAGTTCAGGCCCCAGCGATGCCCGTCGCCCGGCTCGAAGCGCAGCGTCTTGAACGGAATGCGGAACTCGGTGGTCCAGCCCTCGGCGCCGGTGGCCGAGGCCACCCACCACACGGCATCCCAGTTCGGGTTGACGTCGCGGCCTTCGTTGGCCATCTGCGTGTCGGCGCGGGCGCCCTGCGCGTTGGTGGCGAAGATGAAGCCGTTGCGGCGGTCGGCGAAGGTGTCGAGCAGCACCTCGAAGGTGTCCTGCTCGGCGCCGGCGAAGTCCTTGCGAATGTCGTTCACGACGATGCCGGACGGATCGGTGTCGAGACAGCGGGCGCCGATGTAGAGGTACTCGTCGTCGAAGGCGACGTAGACCAGGGTGGCCTCGGTGGCCGGCTGGCCCTCGCGCGGATCGGACTGGACAAACCCGTCGGCGGCGGGGGCGGTCTGCCACACCGCCTCGTCGAGTACCCCGTCTACGGTGATGGGGGCCGCGGCCCGAACCGCCGTGAGCGACCGTCGTCCGTCACTCGACGAGAGCGCGAGCGTCTGCGCCGAGGCCGACGCGGCCGCCATCAGCCACGCGAGTGTCATCCATGAGCGACTGGAGCGGGCCCACATGGGGCGGTAGTGTAGCTCGGCCGTTGGTGACGACGTTTGACAACCAGCGGCGCTGTCGGGTTCACTCTCTCGACGACATCCTGGAGGTCGACGACATGCGAGTGATGGTGAAGATTGGGCTCCTGACGCTGTGCCTGCTGGCCTCGTCGGTCACGGCGGCGCTGGCGCAGGCCACGGGGCAGATTACCGGCGCCGTCACCGACGGCTCGGGCGCCGTGCTGCCTGGTGTTACCGTGGAGGCCACCAATGCCGGCACCGGCGCCGTGCGCACGGCCGTGACCGGCTCCGATGGCCTCTATACACTGCCGCTGCTCCAGCCGGGGGTCTACACGGTGCGGGCGACGCTCGAGGGCTTCCGTGTGGGCCAGCAGGAAGGCGTGCGCGTCACGGTCACGGAAACGGCACGCGCGGTGTTCCAGCTCGAAGTCGGCCAGGTGAGCGAGACGGTGACGGTCACGGCGCAGGCCACGCTGGTCGAGACGGCCAACGCCACCCGCGGCATCGTCATCGACCAGCAGAAGGTCGTGGATCTGCCGCTCAACGGCCGCAACTTCACGCAGCTCGGCACGCTCATTCCAGGCGTCGTCGCGCCGCCCGCCGGCCTCGGCGGCCAGACCGGTGATGCCACGCCCGGCGGCTTCGGCAATGCCACCGGCGGCTTCAACGTGAACGGCATGCGCAACCAGTCCAACAACTTCCTGATGGACGGCGCCACCAACAACGACACCTTCAACACCGGCTTCGTGCTGCGGCCTCCGCCCGACGCCATCGAGGAATTCAAGATCCTCACGCACGCCTTCGGCGCCGAGTTCGGCCGCAACGCCGGCGCGGTCGTGAACGTCGTGACCAAGTCGGGCAGCAACACCTTCAGCGGCGCCGCCTGGAACTTCAACCGTGACGACGCCCTGCAGGCGCGCAACTTCTTCGCGCCCGGCGATCAGCCGAAGCCGGTGCTCAAGCAGAACCAGTTCGGCGCCGCCCTTGGCGGGCCGGTCGTGAAGAACAAGCTCTTCGGCTTCGGCTACTACGAGGGCTTCCGCAACGAGTCGGGCACGACCACCAACATCCTCGTGCTCTCCGAGGCGCAGCGCGCCGGCAACTTCGGCGGCACTACCATCCGCGACCCGCTCACCGGCCAGCCCTTCCCGAACAACACGATTCCGGCCGGCCGCATCAGCCCCGTGGCCTCGCGCCTGCTGAACGAGTTCGTGCCGCGGCCGAACGCCGCCAACAATTTCTACGTCATCTCGCCGACGCTCGAGGACGTCCGTGACATGGTGGGCGGCCGCATCGACTACCAGATGAGCGACACGCAGTCGATGCTCTTCCGCTACATGCGGAGCGAGACCGACCGCACGACGCCGCGGGTCATCGCCGCCGTGGACCAGCAGGCGCTCGCCACGCTGCAGGATGGCCTGGTGTCGCACAACTACGTGTTCCGCTCGAACCTCATCTCGCAGACGCGGGCCTCGATCAACCGCATTTCCGCGAACCCGGCCGTCACGAGCGGCCTCAGCCCGCGCGACTACGGCATCAACTTCGCGAACACGAACCCGCTCGCGGCCGGCCTGCCGTCGATTGCCGTCCAGGGCTTCTTCGGCGGCGGCGTGAATGCGCTCGGTGATCCGCAGCAGCCGTTCGTGCAGCGTGTCAATCACGTGTGGCAGGTGGCCAACGACGTCACCTGGATTGCCGGCCGGCACTCGCTGAAGTTCGGCGTGGACGTGCGCCGCGAGGCGATGAACATCGCCTTCATCAACCGTCCCAACGGCGACCTGACGTTCTCCGGGCAGATCACGGGCAACGCCGCCGCCGACTTCCTGCTCGGCCTGCCGGCGCAGGCCCGCGCCACGACCCAGCAGGTCACGCAGGATGGCTACGGGTGGCTGTTTGCCGGCTATCTGCAGGACGACTTCCGGCTGACGCCGAATCTGACGGTGAACCTCGGTGTGCGCTACGAGCTGCCGCTGCCGTTCATCGACAAGAACGACGCCATCGCCGGCTTCCGCACCAACCAGCAGTCCACCGTCTTTCCGAACGCGCCCCGCGGCCTCGTCTATCCCGGGGATGCCGGCGTGCCGCGCGGCATCGTGCCGACGGACACGAACAACATCGCGCCGCGCGTGTCGCTGGCGTGGGACCCGTTCGGCGATGGCCGCACCAGCGTGCGCGCCGCCTTTGGCGTCTTCTACGACGCGCTGGCCGGTCAGGGCGACTTCTTCCAGAGCGGCGTGTTGTCGCCGCCCTTCACGCCCCTCGTCGAACTCAATGCGCCGACGCCGATGACCATCGCCGACCCGCTGGCCGCGGTGGCCGGCCCGCCGAATGCGTTCCCGGCGGCGCTCACGATCATCGGCTGGGGCGACGACTTCAAATCGCCGAAGGCCTACCACTTCAACCTTGGCGTGCAGCGCCAGCTGGCGGGCCGTCTCGGGGCCGAGGTGGCGTACGTCGGCTCGCGCGGCTACAACATGCCGATGTTCCTCGAGGTCAACCCGGGTGTCTTCACGCCGGGGCAGACCACGCGCGGCGCGCGAGTGCTGCCGGCCTACTCGCTCGTGCGGCCCACGTTCTCGGTGGCGCAGTCGTGGTTCGACTCGCTGCAGACGAGCCTGCGCCTGCTGCCGTGGAAGGGCCTGAATGCGACCGCGTCGTACACCCTCGGGAAGGCCACCGACCACGTGTCGGGGCTCAACATCGGCGGTGAAGCGCGTCCGGTGCTGCCCGTGGTGCAGGGCGACCAGGCGAGCATCGACGCGGCGCTCGCGGCCGAGAAGGGCCCGGCCCTCTTCGACGCGCGTCACCGCTTCGTGCTGAGCTTCGGCTACGAACTGCCGCGGCTCGAATCGCAGCCGGCGGCGCTGCGCGCGGTCGTCGGTGGCTGGCAGGTGAACGGCATCTTCCAGGCGCAGACGGGCTTCCCGCTCTCGGTCAACTACGGCGGGGTGCTCGACATCCGCTACATGACCCAGCGGCCCGATGTGACGTGCGACCCGAACAACGGCCCGAAGACCACGGCGCAGTGGTTCGACACCAGCTGCTTCGTGGCGCGTCCGCTGGCCGACTCCGGCGTGCGGCCGGGCAACGCCGGCCGCAACACGGTGCGCGGGCCCGGGTTCCAGAGCACGGACCTGTCGATCTTCAAGAACTTCGACTTCCTGGGCCACCACCGCATCCAGGCACGCATCGAAGCGTTCAACGTGTGGAACCAGGCCCGATTCCGTAACCCGAGCGGCACCTTCGGCACCGCGCCGTTCGGCCGGATCACGGTGGCGGAAGACGGCCGGATCATCCAGCTGGCGCTCAAGTACTCCTTCTAGAAGACAGGGACCAGGGACCAGGGACCGGGTCTCGGGTCTCGGGGCACAATGGTCGGCGGGCGCCACCCGCCCGCCGACTGTTCATGTCTGCTTCCGCGGAACGCCTTCCATGCGCGCATCCCAGCCCCGAGCCCCGAAACCCGAGCCCCGCCGCGTGACGCGACGTGAGGTCCTAGGCGGCCTGTCGCTCGCGGCCGCCGGTCTGATGCTGCCGCGTCACCTCCACGGGCAGGCGCCCGGCATCGTCACGGCACTCGGTGTGCGGCCGGTTGTGACCGACGGTGTCGCCTCGACGCTCGTCGGTGACGACGCCGCGGTGGTCTGGGCGCGCGCCGATCGCGCGGCGCGGATGATCGTCGAGTACGCGACCACCGACACCTTCAGGAACGCGCGGCGGGTGGTCGGGCCGTCGGCGCTCGAGAGCCACGATTTCACGGCGCGGGTGCACCTCACGGATCTGCCGCGCGGGCAGCGCGTGTTCTACCGCGTCTCGTTCCAGGATCTGTCGGACATCCGCCAGTTCAGCGCGCCCGTCGCCGGACAGCTCGGCACGGCGCCGGCGCCGCGGGCGCGCGATGTGTCGCTCGTCTTTTCGGCCGACACGGTGGGGCAGGGCTGGGGCCTCGACCCGGCCTTCGGCGGCATGCTCACCTACGCGAGCATGCTCGGCACCGAGCCCGATCTCTTCATCAACCTCGGCGATGCCATCTACGCGGATGCGCCCGTGCAGGCGGAAGTACGCCTCGACGACGGCCGCGTGTGGAAGAACCTCACCGTCGAGGCGAAGAGCAAAGTGGCCGAGACGCTGGCCGAATACCGCGGCAACTATCGCTACAACCTGCAGGACGCGCACATGCGGCGCTTCAACGCCGCCGTGCCGCAGCTCACCGTGTGGGACGACCACGAGGTGCGCGACAACTGGTACTTCGAGCGCCGTCTCGACGACGACAAGCGCTTCACCGAGAAGTCCGTGGCGATGCTGGCGGCGCGGGCCAGGCAGGCCTGTGTCGAGTACACGCCGATGCCGTTCGACGCCGTCGATCCGGAGCGTCTCTACCGCTCCGTGCGTTACGGCCCGCTTGAAGTGTTCCTGCTCGATCACCGCAGCTACCGCGGCGCCAACAGCCCGAACCGGCAGACGACGCCGGGCGCCCCGTCGGCGCTCATGGGCGCGGCGCAGGTGGCGTGGCTGAAGCGCGCGCTCGTCGCCAGCACCGCCACCTGGAAGGTGATGGCGAGCAGCCTGCCGATCGGCCTCGTCGTGCGCGACTTCCCGGACTTCTTCGAAGCCGTGGCGCAGGGCGATCCGGGCGGGCCGCTCGGCCGCGAGCTCGAGATCGCGGACCTGCTGCGCTTCATCAAGGACGAGACCATCGACAACGTCGTCTGGATCACGGGTGACGTGCACTACGCCGCCGCGCACCACTACGATCCGGCGCGGGCCCGCTTCACCGAGTTCTCGCCGTTCTGGGAGTTCGTCGCCGGCCCGCTCCATGCCGGCACGTTCGGTCCGAACGCCCTCGACCCGACGTTCGGACCCGAGGTGCGGTATCTCTCGATCCCCGACGGCATGAAGCCGAACCGGCCGCCCTCCGAGGGGCTGCAGTTCTTCGGGCGCGTCGTCGTGGAGGCGAAGACCGAGGCGCTCAGGGCGAGCCTGCACGACCGCGCCGGCCGCGAGCTCTACACGGTCACGCTGCCGCCGGGCCGCCGGTGAGCCCGCGCGCGACGTACCTGCTGAACTACGGCGCGTATCAGCTCGGCTGGCTGGCGGCCATTCTCGGCGCCGCGGCCGGATACGGCACGGCCGGCGCGTCCATCGGCTTCGCGCTCACGGCGGGTCATGTGCTGCTCGCGCGCGATCGGCGCGGAGAACTCACGCTCGTCGTGGTGTCGCTCGTCTGCGGCGTGGCGGTCGAGTCGTGGCAGATCGCGTCTGGCACCTACCGCGTGCTCGCGGCGGCGTCACCCGGCGGACTGCCGCCGCTCTGGCTGCTGGCGCTCTGGGCGCAGTTCGCCACGACGTTCCGTTTCAGCCTGCGCCGCATCATGACGGCGCCGCGATCGGCGCTCGTCTTCGGCGCCCTCGGCGGACCGATCGCGTTCCTCGCCGGCGAACGCCTCGGCGCGGTCGTGCTGGAGGTGCCGCTCGGCCCGGGGCTGGCGCGGCTGGTCGTGGCGTGGGCGGTGGCGCTGGCGACCCTGGCCTGGGGGGCGCGGCGCCTCAAGGCGCCGGCCGAAGGCTACCGGTCGATGACCGGCCGCTCGTCACGGCTGCCGCGCAGCAGCGCACCGACCTGATCGACGAGGATCTGCCGCGTCACTGGCTTGTGCAGCAGCACCGTGTGCGGCGCCTGCGCGATGCCGGCTTCGAGTGCGTCGGCGTAGCCCGACACGAAGAGGACCTTCACGTCGGGGCGGCGGGCCCGGATGGCGCTCGTGAGCGCCGGGCCGCCGACGTTCGGCATGACCACGTCGGTGATGACGAGGTCGATCTCGGCGTGGCGCGCGTCGAACGTCTCGAGGGCCTCGCGGCCGTCGGCCGCTTCGATCACCGTGTAGCCGGCGCGTTCGAGGAAGCGCGAGAAGAGGCCGCGCACCTCCGGATCGTCTTCGACGAGCAGCACCGTGGCGCCGGGCGGCTCGTCCGCCATCGGCGCCGGCGTCTCGCGCACGCGCGGCAGCGGCCGGGCGGCGTCGAGTACGGCCGGCAGCAGCACGTGCACGGTGGTGCCGGCGCCGGGCGCCGTGTCGATCCACGTATAGCCGTCGCTCTGCTTGACGATGCCGTAGACCATCGACAGGCCGAGGCCGCTGCCCTTGGTGATGTCCTTGGTCGTGAAGAACGGCTCGTAGGCCTGCGTCGCCGTGTCTTCGTCCATGCCGGTGCCGGTGTCGCGCACCGAGAGCAGCACCCAGGCGCCGGCCGGCACGCGCACGGGCAGCGATTCGTGCGCCCACGGTTGCTCGAGCACGAAGTTGGCGGTCGAGATCTCGAGCGTGCCGCCGTCGATCATGGCGTCGCGGGCGTTGATGGCGAGGTTCAGCACGACCTGTTCGATCTGGCCGGGATCGACCTTCACGGCGGCGAGATCCGGCGTGAGCGTGCTCACGAGCTGGATGTCTTCGCCGATGACGCGCGTGAGCATCCGCTCGAGCGTGCGCACCGTCACGTTGAGATCGAGCACCTCGGGCATCAGGATCTGCCGGCGTCCGAAGGCGAGGAGCTGGCGGGTGAGCGAGGCAGCCCGGTCGGTGGCGGTGCGGATGCTGCGCAGCAGGTGGCGGCGCGACGGCGCGTCGAGACCGCCGGCGCTGAGCGCCTCGGCATGGCCGCCGATGACCTGGAGCAGGTTGTTGAAGTCGTGGGCGACGCCGCCGGCGAGGCGGCCGAGCGCGCCGATTTTCTGCGAGCGGCGGAGCTGCTCGGTGAGGTCCTTGTTGTCCTGCAACGCCTGTTCGAGCCGCGTGCGATCGCCACGGTCGTGCACGGTGACGAGTGACCAGCCGGCGGTGTCGAGCCGCTCGACGTGCACATCGGCCGGACACGTCTCGCCCTCGGCGCGCGTATAGGTGGCCGTGCGGCGCTGATGCGGCGTGGGCGTGGCGAGCGGCCCGGTGGCGTCGCCCGCGTCCGGGGCGGTGATGTAGCGGTCGAGCGGCGCCCCGTCGAGCGTCGCCGCCGTCACGCCGAGCAGGCGTTCGAAGGCGGCGTTCACGCGCACGATGTGGCCGTCGCGATCGACGACCGCCAGGGCGTCGGCAACGGCATCGATCGGCACGGCCGCGCCCGGATCGGCCGGCCGGCGGCGCACCCGGGGCGACAGCGCGCGGCTGAGCGGCTCGCGGGCCGCCGGCGCCGCATCGCCGCGATCCAGCCGCCATGCGCGCTCGAACGGCGTCATGGCCAGTGGTTCACGCCGGTGCCCGGCGTCCCCCTGCGGTGGGCGGGTGCTGCAGAGCGCCATTCAGTGCCTTGCGTCATCCTTACACAGATGTCCCGATGTCGGAATCGGCACGTCGTGGCGCGGCTTCACCGAGCAGCGCCGCCACCTCCGCCAGGAGTGCCGACCGGGTCAGCGGCTTCCGGAGGTGGGAAGTGACGCCTGAACGATCAGCCTTCGAACGTGCTTTCGGTGGCGCGCACCTGTTCGCCGACATCGGCGACGAGATCGGCGATTTCGCTGAGCAGCGTGACACGCTGGGCGAGCGGCAGCGCCTGCGCCACCCGGTCGAGCTGCGCCGGATCCTGGTCCACCGGCACGGGCAGCGGCGTCACCCAGTAGCCCATCCACTCGGCCAGCTGACAGGCGACCGAGACGCGCGTCAGCATGTCGGTCGAACCGACCGCGTCGGGGGTGTGGTGATGCCCGGCGACGTCTTGGAACATCTGCGGCAGCCGCAGCTGCTGCGCGAACCACTGGCCGGCTTCGCAATGGTCCATGCCGAGCAGGTTGCGCTCGAGCTGCAGCAGTTCCAGGCCGCGCGTGCCGGCAGCGTCGAGGAAGGCGGGGTACAGCCTGGGGTGCGCGACGATGAGGGCCATGCGGCCGATGTCGTGGAGCAGGCCGGCGGTGTAGGCGTCGGCCGGGCTGCCGCCGAGGCGCAGGGCGATTTGTTCGGCGGTCGCCGCGCAGGCGATGTTGTGGCGCCAGCAGCGCTGCACCGCCGGCAGGCACAGCGTCTGGCCGAGGTAGCGCCTGAGCCCGATTGTCACGGCGAGGGCGCGGATCCGCACAATGCCGAGCAGCGTCGTCGCGTGACGCATGCTCGTCACCTCGCCGCGGATGCCGCAGCAGGCCGTGTTGGCGGCGCGGAGCACCTCGGCGGCGATGGTCGCATCGGCCGAGATCGTGTCCGAGACGTCGCCGAGCCCGACGTCGTCCTTCGCCAGCAGACCGAGCAGATTCACCGCCACCGAGGGAATCGGCGGCAGTTCACAGTTGCGGCGCAGCAGGCGCGCCTTCGCGGGGGGCGTCATCCGGCTGACTCCCGCCGCCAGGGCGATTGTGTGTCTGTTGATCTCCACCGCGGGCTCGGTCAGAAGAATCGGCAGGTTGGCGGCCGGCTCCAGTCCGCGGGCGCGCCCAAGCCCGCGCCTAGGTGTCCGTCTGCCCCATGAGGGCAGCGATGTGCTTGAGCAGCGCGCTGCGGGTCACCGGCTTGGCCACGTGGGCGGCGTGCGGGTCCTGACCGCCCAGTTCGAGCTGATCGGTGTAGCCCGAGACGAAGAGCACGCGCACGTCGGGCCTGCGGGCCCGCAGGGCGCTCGCGAGCGACGGCCCGCTCACGTTCGGCATCACCACGTCGGTGACGACGACGTCGATCGCGTCGGCATGCCGCTCGAAGAGCTCCAGCGCTTCCAGTCCGTCGGCCGCCTCGCGGACGACGTAGCCGCCGTCGCGCAGGAAGGTGGAGAAGAGCGTGCGCACTTCGGGGTCGTCCTCGACGAGCAGCACCGTGCCGCCGGCGCTCTCGACGCGGGCCGCGCCGCCGGCGTCCTCGCGCGCCAGCGGCACGTCGTCGTCGTGCACGGCAGGCAGCAGCACATGGACGCTCGTGCCGGCCCCAGGCGCGGTTTCGATCCATGTGAAGCCGTCGCTCTGCTTCACGATGCCGTAGACCATCGACAGGCCGAGGCCGCTGCCGCGGCTGGCGTCCTTTGTCGTGAAGAACGGCTCGAAGGCCTGCGCGGCGGTGTCGGGGTCCATGCCGGTGCCGGTGTCGAGCACCGAGAGCAGCACCCAGTCGCCGGCCGGCACGGCGACTGGCAGCGAGGGATGGCTCCAGGCATCGGCCAGCAGGAAGTTGGCGGTCGCCACTTCGAGGGTGCCACCGTCGGCCATCGCGTCGCGCGCATTGATGGCGAGGTTCAGCAGCACCTGTTCGACCTGGCCCGGATCGACCTTCACACGGCGCAGGTCGGGTGCGAGCGAGCTCACGAACTGGACGTCCTCGCCGATGACGCGGCCGAGCATGTGCTCGAGGGAGAGCACCGTGACGTTCAGGTCGAGCACCTGCGGCACGAGCACCTGGCGGCGGCCGAAGGCGAGCAGCTGGCGGGTCAGCGAGGCGGCGCGATCGGTGGCGCGCTGGATGCGCTGGAGCAGGCGGCGCCGCGAGGGATGGTCGAGGCCTTCGGCGCCGAGCGTCTCGGCATAGCCGCCGATGACCTGGAGCAGGTTGTTGAAGTCGTGGGCGACGCCGCCGGCGAGGCGGCCGAGCGCGCCGATCTTCTGCGAGCGGCGGAGCTGCTCCGCCAGGTCGTGGTTGGCCGTGAGCGCGTCGGTGGCCACCTGGCGCCAGCGCTGGTTGCGCAGCGTCACGAAGACCGGCGCCGTCGGGCCGTGGCCGGCCGGCGTGAACACGAGATCGAGCGGCACGAGCTCGTCGTCCACCGTCACCGTGACGGTGAGCGAGGGCGGTGCGCCGTCGACGTCAGGACCGGCGGTGGGCGCCGAGGGCAGCAGCGACAGCAGCTCGCGGCCGGCGCAGACGGCGGCATCGGCCTGGCCCAGTTCGCGGGCGAACGCCGGCGAGGCCACGAGCACCGTCCCGGCCGCATCCACGACGGCCACGCCGTCGCCGGCGTGCTCGAAGAGCAGACGCCAGTCCACGGCCGGCACCGGTGCCGCCGCCGGCGGCCCTGGCAGGGCGTCGTCGGCGGTGCGGGCGAGAGTCAGGCGCAGACGATCGTGCGGCGTGGTGTCGGCCGGCACGCGCGTGGTGACCCACCGGGCCACCTGCGTGGGCGCCACGTCGGTCGGCAGCAGGTCGGCATCGAACTGGATGCCGGCGTCGGCCGGCACGCTCGTCGGTGCGAGCACGGCCACCGGCGTGCGCCGCGAACCGGCGTGGGCGCGCAGGCGCCGGCAGACGTCGAGCGCGTCGAACGACGGCGGGGCATCGCCGAGCACGATCGCGTCAGGCTTGTGCATCACCAGTGCGGAGATGGCCGCGCTGGCGTCAGTGACCGCTTCCACCCCGTAGCCCTGCGTGTCGAGCAGGACGGCCAGTTCGCGCCGGAAGCCGTGCGAGCCACCGGCCACGAGCACCGTCCGGCGCGTCTGGGGAGCGAAGCGGCCGCGATGGCCCGGAGACTGAGTACTCACGTGAGTCCTTCCGACGCCGGACCAGCGATCCGTGCGACCTCCCATGATGGCACTCCCACTGCACGGAGATGCACGCCGGCACGAAGATTCCGTGCAAAGGCCGGTCGGGTCAGGGCGGCCGGGCGGGCCGGATCAGTCGGTGGCGCCGTGCGTGAGCTTGCGGGCCCAGCCGAGGGCGTCGGCGTAGGCATCGGGCAGCGAGTCGGCGACGAGGCCGAGCGAGGTGACAATGGCCGCCGCCTCTTCCCAGCGGCCCTGCTCGTAGTGCACGATGGCCTCGAGCGTGCGCCGCGCGGTGTTGCTCTTGCCGAGGAGCGCGGCGTGAATCTCGGGGTCGAGCGGGAGGTCGCGCGTGACGGTCTCCATCGGGTGGCCGAGCAGCACGTCGAGCAGGGAACACAACCCGAGCAGGAAGTACGCGGCGCCCTTGTCGGAGCGGTCGAGTGCCTGGCCGATGAGTTCGCAGCAGCGGGCGCGGATGACGGTCATCGTGACCAGTTCCGACGGGCCCTTGTTGAGGCCGGCAAGGGCCCAGATCGAGCTCCACTTGCGCACCTGATCGAGGCCGAGCAGCAGCAGCGCCTCGCGGATCGAGTGAACCTCGCGGCGCAGGCCGAAGCCGGCCGAGTTCACCGAGCGCAGCACGCGGTAGGACAGCGAGGCGTCGTGCTTCAGCAGATCCTCGACGGTGCCGAGCGACACCGACGGCTGGTTGAGCGCGGCGACAAGACGCATCTGCGTCACGTGGTTGGCCGGCAGCGCGCGGCCCGAGAACGTGACCGGGCGGCAGAAGTAGTAGCCCTGGAAGAGCGAGCAGCCGGCGGCCTTGGCGCGTTCGAAGACCTCGGCCGTCTCGACCTTCTCGGCCACCACGGTCACACCGGCCGCGAGCAGCCGCGTCGTCGTCGGCAGCAGATCCTCGCCCTTGAGCGTGAGTACGTCGAGCTTCACGAAGCGGGCGAGCGGCACGAGCGCTTCGGCGGGTGACCCGGGCACGAAGTCGTCGAGGGCGATGGCGTAGCCGCGCTGACACAGCGACTTGCACATCTCGACGACAGCCGGCGTCACCTGCACGCTCTCGAGGATCTCGAGCACCACCTGCTCGGGATCGAGCAGGCCGCTCGCGTCGGCAAGCAGGGTGTGCATGTCCAGGTTGACGAAGGCGCGGCGGCCGTCGGTGAGCGTGTCGAAGCCGATGCCGAGCAGGGCGTCGCCGATGACGCGGGCCGAGACACTGGCGTTCGTCTCGACACAGGCGTCGGCGGCCGCGGTCGCGCGGTGCAGGAGTTCGTAGCCGAAGACCTGCTGACGGACGTCGAGAATCGGCTGGCGGGCGACATAAACCTGTTCGACGGTGACTGACATTCCGTCAGGGTCATCGGCCGCCGCGGCCGAGTCTTGAATGGCCGGTGCTCCGCGCCACGGCGGCGCCGGCTCGGGGGGCATCGGGGGCCTCACGCGGCCACCGCCCCGAGCACGCGGGCGCCGGCGGCGCGCCAGGCCTCGAGGCGTCCGAGCGCGCCGATCTGTGCGAAGTAGCCGAGTGACGCCGGCGTCGCGGCGTGGCCGTCGAGTGTGCCGGTGACGACGCGCGCCGCGTGGGCGAGGCCGTCGGGTGCGACGTGGTCGGCGGTGAGCGACGCCAGGTCGTCACCGCGCGCAACCCAGGTGGCGAGCGGCGCCGGCAGGCCCCACAGGCGCAGCATCTGCGCGAAGACTTCGGCGGCCGTCAGGCCGAAGTGGGCACGTTCGCACTCGGGCAGCGACGCGGCGCCGGCGGCCGCCTCCTGGCGCAGCGAGGCGTACTCGTCGCGGCACACGCCGTCGATGAGCAGTGGCGCCGCTGTGCTCCACATGGCGACGAGCGCCGCCTGCCGGCGGTCGTCGGCGCCGAACCCCTCGGCTGTGGCGATGGCGTGAGCCACGGCCGTCACCTGCTCGCATCGGCGCCAGACGTCGCGCTGGAAGGCGGTGGTCTCGCCCCCCGGCAGCGGCCGCAGCAGGTCGGCGTCGAGCAGCGACCAGACGCGATCGGGGCCGAGCTGGAAGTAGGCGTCGTGCACATGCGCCGGCGGCGCCCCCATGCCGAAGCGCGTCCAGGTGGCCACCTGCAGCAGCTTGGTGGCGACGGCCGCCGACCCTTCGATGAGTGCCACGGCCTGCGCGTCGCGCCGGTCCGAGGGGGGCTGCGAGAGCTGCTGCCGCAGCTGGTCGAAGAGCGGCGCCGCCACCGGCAGGCCGTGCATACCGTAGAGACCGGCCATCAGGGCCGGCACCTTGACGGCCGACGGTTCGACGAGTGCGCGCCGCAGCACGTCCAGGAGCACGTCGCCGCGGCAGGGTTTCGCCAGACACTGATGGGCGGCGCGGGCCATGCGCACGAGCGACCCGGCGCCGACTTCACCCGACAGGATGAAGCGGGCCATGAGCGGACGCCGGCGCGCCGCTTCGGTCAGGAACTCGGCGCCGTCGAGGCCCGGCATGAGCATGTCGGAGATGACGGCATCCGGAGCGAGATCGGCGAGCACGTCGAGCGCCCGCACCGGGTCGTCCACGAAGTGACATTCCCAGTCGTTGCGATGCGACCGCAACAGGCGTTCAAGCGCCCGCAGGATCGGCACCTCGTCGTCGACGAAGAGGAGTCGGCGCATGACTAGGCCGGCCCCGTCGCGGTACCCGGCAGCGAAAAGAAGACGGTCGTGCCTTCGCCGGGCGTGGAGGTCAGCCACAGGCGGCCGTCGTGACGCTCGATGATGCGGTGGCACAGCGCGAGACCGGCGCCGACGCCGCCGTAGCGGTCGACTCCGTGCAGGCGCTTGAACATGTCGAACACGGCGGTGTGGAACCTGGCGGCGATGCCGATGCCGTCGTCGCGCACGGCGTACACTTCGTGGCCGTCGGGCACGGGCACGTCGCCGGCCCTGGCCGGGCCGAACCACACCTGGCGGTGCGGCCGGTCGCTGAACCGCACGGCGTTGGCGAAGAGGTGCGAGAGCATGAGCGGGACGAGCGCCGGGTCGCCGATCACAGGCGGTCCGGGGGTGACGTGCGACTCGACGGTGGCCCCGGGCGTTCCGGGGTCGGCCTGCGCGAGCAGGCGGGGCGCCAGCGCCGCCAGGTCGAGCGTCCGCGGCTGGAGCGGCACGGTGGAGACGCGGGAGAGCTGCCGCAGGCCGTCCACCATCGCGACGCCGCGTGCGGCCATCGACTGGATGAGACGCAACTGGGCCTTGCCCTCGTCGTCCAGGCGATCGGCATAGTCCTCGACGACGAAGTCCAGCATCGAGGCGATGCCGTTCAACGGCGCTTTCAGGTCGTGCGCGACGATATGCGCGAAGGTCTCGATATCCACCGGCCTCAGTGTCCAGGGGCGGGCCCTGCCTGCCCCCCCGCGAACCTCCGCGTAATCGGCGCGAGGGCGGCGAGGATGAACGGGCGACGGAGCCGGTGTGCGGTTGCCCGAAATGTCACGCTGCGGGGCCGTCTCTTCTTCTGATGGTCACGCAGGTGACTCCCGATGGCATGGCGGGAGACGTGCGGCGGGTGTGCGAGTGGGCTGCTGAAGCATCGGACCGGCCCGCCGATTACCGCACCGACGATGCACCTGACCCCTTCCTCCAAAGAGGCGACGATGCGCGTTCTGGTGTGCGACGACGATCCGGCCGCACGGTTCGTGGCCAAGCGGTGGCTCACGAGCGCGCTCGGTTGCTCGGTGACCGACTGCGAAGATGGCGTGCAGGCGCTCGAACTGCTGTCGTCGCACTCGTTCGACCTGGCCCTTGTCGACCTCGACCTGCCGCGCCTGAACGGCGTGGAAGTCGTGGAGGCGATCCGCGCCAACGACCACCTGCGCGACCTGCCCATCGCGATCCTGTCGCAGGAGCGCCGCGAGGACGTCGTGCGCACGCTCGTTGCCCTCGGCGTGTCGGCCTACCTGCTCAAGCCGCTGCGGGAACGCACGGTGCTTGAACGCATCGGTCCGCTGCTGTCGGTCCGCCGCGCCATGCGCCGCGTCGTGGCACGGTCGGTGAGTGAGATTCGTCTCGGCCCGGACACCCCGGCCCTGCTCGTGGACGGCGACCAGAACTTCCGCCACAGTTTCGTCTCGGTGGCCGGCGCATACGGATCGGTGATGCCGGCCAATTCTGGCGCCTACGCGCTCGCCCTCTTCCGGCGCTCGCCGGCGAGTCTGGTCTTCATCGGCAGCGGCCTTGGCATCATGCGCGCCGACACGCTCATCCGCAAGATCCGCGAGATTGAGCCGACGACGACGCGCCTCATCGGCGTGGGCGTGCCGGCCGAGAGCGAACTGCGAGCCCAGCTCGACGACACCATGGCCCGCGTCTTCGTGACCGAGACGCTGCGCGCTGAGCTGGGGCCGTTCGTCAGCCGCTAGGGGCCGCGGCCGCCCGTCGGCCTGACGCCCCGCACGTCGCTCATCGATCGGCCGACGCCGGACCGCGCGTCGTCGCAGACGCGCAGCACTCCATCAGCACGAGCGTGACCTGACGCTGACAATGTCGCGGTCGTGGCCGTGAGGATCATGACCCGCCAGGTCGGTGTCGACCGCGAACGTCTCGATGACGGGGGGCTGCGTCGCGACGGCGAACGTCAACAGCGAGCGCCGGCCCGGTCCGGCGTGTCTCCCTCGGACCCGCAGGCGTGCACGGCGCACGCGACGGCACCGGCGGCCTGCTGCAGGCTGCCGACCTCGTCGCCGGTGAGGATGAGTTCAACCGAGAGCGGCTCGCCCTGCATGTCGAAGGGGCACCGCGCGCGGAACACGGGCGCCGGGTAGACGGTGGAGAAGTCGGTGCCGATCGTGACCATGGGCACCGAGATGTCCGACGCAGGCTCCACGGCGGCCAGGCGGTTACGGAACGTGCCGGCTACCATGTTGGCGATTTCGCCCATCGCGTCCGGCACCTCGCCGGCCACCTCGTGCTGCGGAATGCCGAGCATACGGCTCGTAATCCGGCGTGCCGCCGTGAGTGACGCATGGACCACGACGAGACCGCGGCGATGGCCGGCGAGGGCCACCGCGGCGACCACGTTGGCCGGCACGTGGTGAGGGCCGGTCACGGGCGGCTCGACCTGCAGCGGCAGGGCGAGCATCGTGTCGAACACCTCTTCGGTCGCCGACCTGAGCGTCGAGAGCAACGAGTGGGCCACGCTCATCGCGGTGGACCTACGCCTTCATGACGGCTTCGATCTTGTCCTTGATCGTCGTCGGCGTGAAGGGTTTCACCACGTAGTTGCTGACGCCGGCCTTCAGCGCCGCGACGATGTCGCTTTCGGCAGCGTTCGTCGAGACCATCAGGATGGGCACCGTCTTCGTGGCGTCGTTGGCGCGGACCGCCCGCGCGAACTCGAGGCCGTTCATCTCCGGCATGTTCCAGTCGGTGATGACGACATCGACCGGGCTGGCGGTCATGGCATCGAGGCCCTCGCGGCCGTTGCCGGCTTCCTGGCAGTCCGTGTAGCCGAGCTTGTTCAGCGTGTTGATGATGATGCGGCGCATCGTGCTCGAATCATCGACGACAAGAAAACGCATGGCGCCTCCCGGGCCAACGCGGCCCTCTCCCAGGGGCAATCGGCCAAGTCGTGCTAAGGTTGAGCAGCGTGCCCGTGGACCTGTCTGCGCCCGCCCGGGAAAGTGGTCCGCCGGCGCTGGCATGGTTGGCCACCGTGAACCGGCACTCGCTGGCCGTGCGCCTGCTGGCGACGACTGTCCACGAGTGCAACAACATCCTGCAGGTCATGAGCGGCGCCGCCGAAGTGCTGGCGCTCGACCCCACGCCGGCCGCCATCGCCAGGCGCACGACGTCGATCGTCGGGCAGTCGGCCGCCGCAACCGCCGTACTGCACGACCTCATCGCTTTCGTGCGGGCCGAGCATCCGGCGCAGGATGGTGCGCGCCCGCTCGCGCTGGCGCAGCAGGCGCTGGCCTTCCGTCAGCACGCCTTCAGGAAGCTGCACCTTGCCGCCGCCGCCGAGGGCGACGATGTCGAGTGCGGGATGGCGCGCCACCGTCTGCAGCAGGTGCTGCTGAACCTGGTGGTGAACGCCGAGCAGGCGCTGACCGGGTGGCCGAACGGCACATTGCGGCTCGTCGTGTACGGCGAGGAGGCGGTGGTGCGGATCCGTGTGTCCGACAATGGACCGGGGCTGCCGCGCGAGCGACAGGCCACGGCGTTCGCGTGGCCGCCGGTGCCCGGGGAGACACCTGGGGCGCTCGGCCTCGGGCTGCAGGTCTCGCGCGGCTTGGTGATCGAGGCCGGCGGGACGTTCGCCATCGAGGCGCCGCCCGCTGGCGGCACCGCGGTGGTCGTGACGCTGCCGCGTCTACGCCGCTGAGACCGCTTCGTCGCCGCCAAGGCGATTCAGCTTGTCGATGAGGGTCGTGCGGCTGAGGTTGAGCAGCCGCGCCGCCTGGCGCTTGTTGCCGCCCGTCTTCTCCAGGCCGCGGCGGAGCAGCTCGCGTTCGAGCTGCGTCATCACCGACGTGAAGTCGAGGCCTTCGTCGGGAATCGAGACCGGCGTGAGCAGCGACGACTGGCCGGGATGGCGGATGTCCTCGGGCAGCATTGCGGGGACGATCTCGCGTTCGCCGCCGCTCATCGCCACGGCGTGTTCGATGGCGTTCTCGAGCTGGCGGATGTTGCCGGGCCACGCGTAGTCCATGAGCGCGCGCAGCGTGGCCTGCCCGAGCACCCTGCCGCTGAGGCCATTGCTCTTGCACGACTTCAGGAGGAAGTGTTGCGCGATGAGCGCGATGTCCTCGCGGCGGCTGCGCAGCGGCGGCAGCGTGATCGGTACGACGTTCAGGCGGTAGAACAGGTCCTCGCGGAACGTGCCTTCCTTGACCAGCTTGCGCAGGTCGACGTTGCTGGCGGCAATCACGCGGATGTCGAACTTGAAGGCCTTCGATTCGCCGACGCGTTCCACTTCGCGTTCCTGCAGCGCGCGCAGCAGCTTGGCCTGAAGGGCCATCGACATCGAGCCCACTTCATCGATGAAGAGCGTGCCCTTGTGCGCGAGCTCGAAGCGGCCGACGCGGGCGTTGACGGCGCCGGTGAAGGCGCCCTTCACGTGGCCGAAGAGTTCGGCTTCGGCGAGACTCTCGGGAATCGCGGCCGAATTGAAGGCGACGAAGTGCTGGTCGCGGCGCGGGCTGTTGAAATGGATGGTGCGGGCGATGAGTTCCTTGCCCGTGCCGGTCTCTCCCTGGATGAGCACGCCGCTGTTCATCGGCGAGACGAGCTCGAGGGTGGAGAACACGTGCTGCATGGCCGGGCTGCGGCCGACGACGTTGTCGAAGCTGAAGCGGCCATGCAGCTGGGCGCGGAGCTGGGCATTTTCGAGACGCAGCCGGCGCTCGGTGATGCCGGCGTGGATGACGTGTGCGAGCTGACCGAGCTGGAATGGCTTGATGAGGAAGTCGATGGCGCCGCGCTTGATGGCCCTGACCGCTTCCTCCACGCCCCCGAAGCCGGTCATCACGACGGCCCGGATCTCGGGGTAGCGGGCGAGGGCCGCGTCGAGTACCTCCATGCCGTCGGCGTCGGGCAGCCGGAGATCCACGACGAGCGCGTCGTAGGCGAAGCCGGCCAGGCGCTCGGTGGCGTCGGTGGCGTCGGCGGCCTGGGCGACGGCGAACCCCTGGGCTTCGAGGGACTCGGCAATGAGTTCACGGAGGGCGGCTTCGTCTTCGACGACGAGAACGGTCGGGGGAGGTGCTTGGGTCATGACGGCTCGAACTGGAAACGTGGCGGCTGAATGGTTTCTCGGTCGATCGGTGCCGGCCCCACAGGTATTGCGCGCATGGCCGATTACCCGGGGGCGAGGTCAGCAACTCCCATGCCGGTAGAGCCCTTTCTGCGAATCGAAGCCCTGGTCGTCGACGACGATGAAGCCGTCCGCGAGGTCATTTCGTCATATTTCACCAAATTGGGCATGACGGTCACGGGTGCAACTGACGGCAGGAGCGCGATTTCCGCTCTCGAACGGTCCAACGGCCGCTTCACGGTGGTTGTCACGGATCTGAGCCTGCCGGGGGCCGATGGCCTTGCCGTGCTCAAGGCCGCCCGCCAAGCCAATGCCAGCAGTTATGTGGTGATCGTGACAGGATATGCCTCGCTCGACTCCGCAATTTCGGCGGTTCGGCTCGGCGCCTACGACTATCTGACCAAGCCGTTCTCGCTCGGGCAGCTCGATGTCATTCTGCGCAGGATCCTCGACCGCGAGTCGCTCGAGCGCCAGAACCGGCAACTGATCGAGGCCGATCAGATGGCCCCGCCTGGTCGGCCCCGCCTCTCGATGGCTGAACTCGCCGACCGGCTGACACGGATCGAGTCCGCCCTCGGCCGCGTCGAGTCCTCGCTCGCGACCCACCAAATGGCGACGCTGCACCGACGATAAGGTGTCGGCCTGCCGACAGCGGTGGGGCCCACCTGCACGGAACGTCGATCCTTCCGCGCCGTTGCGCGGTGGGCACCAGTCTTGCATTCGTCACTGGTGTGCCTGACATCAGTGACGCCGCCATCCTCGCGGCCCTGGGACGCCAGCTCAATCACGCCGTCGCCAAGCAGACGGTGGCGGCGAGCAATCTGGCGAACCTGGACACGCCCGGCTACCGGACGCAGGACGTCTCGTTCGACGACGCCCTCGAGAACCAGCTGGGCACCTTGCGCCGCACGAGCGACAAGCATCTCGGCCGCCCCGACCCCGACACCCAGCAGACCGCCGAGACCGAGGGCCTGCAGTCGCGCCGCGACGGCAACAACGTACAGGTCGACCGCGAGCTGCTCGCGTTGACGCGTGCCTCGGGCGACTTCGGCCGGGCGCAGACTGCGCTCACGGCGAAGTTCCGCCTGGTGCGCTACGCGATCAACGAGGGCCGGTAGGTAGGACGCCATGCCACTCTCCACCGCCGTCACCGCCAGCGCCACCGCCCTCGACGCGCAGCGCGCGCGTATCGAAGTCGCCGTGTCGAACATCGCCAACGCGGAATCCACCCGCGGGCCCGACGGCCAGCCCTACCGCCGCCGCGACGTCGTGCTGCGGGCGCAGCCGATCGAGCCGTTCGGCGACTCGCTCGGCAAGGCCGAGGCGATAGGAGTCACCGTGCACGACATCACCGAAGATCAGTCTCCATTCCGCCGCCGCTATGAACCGGCGCATCCCGACGCGGATGCCGAGGGCTTCGTCGCCATGCCCAATGTCGACGTCCCCGAAGAGATGGTGGACATGCTCGGCGCGGCGCGCGCCTATCAGGCCAACCTGACCGCCATCAATCTCATCCGCGACACCATCCAGAAAGCCCTCGAGCTCGGTCGCTAGTCATGGCCATCACCTCCATCGGCGCTGCGAATCCCCTCGGTCTGCCCGGCCCGTCGTCGAGCGGCGCCGCCGCCGAGGGCGGCGATTTCGGCAGCTCGCTCGCGAAACTGCTCGAATCGGTCGAATCGACCGCCACCGACGCCAATGCCGCCGTGGCCGCCATGACCGACGGCACCGGCGAGGTCCACACGGCGATGCTGGCACTGCAGAAGGCCGAAATCTCGATGCAGCTCACCGTGCAAGTCCGCAACAAGCTCGTCCAGGCGTATCAGGATCTGATGCGCATGCCCATCTAGCCGGACCCGAGCCGTGAATCCCCAGCAGCTCCTCGCGCACGTCAACCGCCTCCGGACGACGCTCTCGGCCGGACAGATCGCGAGCCTCATCGCCGCGTTCGTGGCGGTCGTCGGCGTCATCGTCGGCTCGGCCTACTGGGCCAGCACGCCGTCGTATACGGTGCTGTACCGCGACCTCGACCCGGAGTCGGCCAACGCCGTCGTGGCGAAGCTCAAGGCCAGCAACACCGAATACAAACTGGAGGACGGCGGCTCGACGCTGATGGTGCCGGCCGTGAAGGTCGACGAGCTGCGGCTCGACTTCGCCGCCCAGGGGCTGCCCACCGCCGGCCGCATCGGCTTCGAGATCTTCGACCGCACCTCGTTCGGCACGACCGAGTTTCTCGAACACGTGAACTACCGCCGCGGCCTCGAAGGGGAGCTGGCCCGCACGATTGCCACGATCAGCGACGTCGCCAGCGCGCGCGTGCATATCGCGCTCGCGAAGGACTCGCTGTTCACCGAATCGGAACAGCAGGCCAAGGCCTCGGTCGTGCTCAAGCTGCGCAACCAGCGGCCGCTCGCAGCCTCGACGGTCGCCGGCATCGCCGGCCTCGTGGCCTCGGCCGTTGAGTCGCTGCGCCCGGAATCGGTCGTCATCGTCGACACCTTCGGCCGGCCGCTCTCGAAGCCCGCGGACGACGAGGATCAGCCGGGGCCGAATGTCGAACACCAGCAGCAGCTCGAGCGCGACCTCACGATGAAGGTGGTGTCGCTGCTCGAGCCGGTCGTCGGTCCCGGCCGCGTGCGGGTCAATGTCGCCGCCCGCTTCTCGGCCGACACGGCCGAGGAAACCGAAGAGGTCTGGGATCCGAATCCCGTCGTCCGCAGCCGGCAGAGTTCGTCGGACGCGACGGCCGCGCGCGCCGGGGGCGTGGCCGGGGCGCGCGCCAACCAGCCGCCCGCCAGCAGCACCGCCAATCCGCAGACGCTCCAGCCCTCCGGCAGCGAAGGCACGTTGGGCCGCGTCACCGAGACGGTCAACTACGAAATCGGCAAGAAGACGCGGCACACAGTCGAGCCGGGCGGGCAGATCGAACGTCTGTCGGTGGCCGTCATCGTCGACGACACGCGCACGCCAGGCGCCGAGGGCAAGCCGGCCACGAACACGCCACGGGAGCCCGCGGAGATCGAACGCATCAAGGGCCTCGTCGCGGCCTCGGTCGGTCTCGACACGACGCGGGGCGACCAGCTGACGGTCGAGAACATCGCCTTCGAAGAGGCGCCAGAGGCCGCCGAGGAACCGGCCGGACCGTGGTGGACGCAGGTTTCGCCGACCGTGCAGGACACGCTTGGCGTCTCGGTGGGCGACGTCATGCGGTGGGCGCTCGTCGGGTTCCTCGCGCTCGTGGCGCTGTTCGCCGTCATCCGCCCGATGATTCGCGCCGCGCTCGGCCCGGCTCCGCCCGTGCCGGCGCTCGCTGCCGCCACCGCGGGCGCGGCGCCGCCGCCCGTGCCGCCGCCGGCGCTCGTCGGCGGGAAGACCGTGGCGGAACTCGAAGCCGAAATGGAGGCCGCCGCCGCCGCCAAGCGTGAAGTCAGCCGCACGCCGCTGCTGACCAAGGCCATCTCCGCCAAGGCCGACGCCGAACCCGAACATGTGGCGCAGATCGTGCGCGCCCTCCTCGCGCAGGACGAGAAGTAGGCCATGGCGGTGGTCACCCTTCAGCCCCTGTCCGGCGCCCGCAAGGCGGCCATCGTGATGATGGCGCTTGGCGAGGAGAAGTCGGCGAAGGTGTTCAAGTTCCTCCAGGAGGGCGAACTCGAAGTCATCGCCCGCGAGGTGGCCTTGGCAGGCAACGTCTCGGCGGATGTCGGCGAGACGGTGCTCTCCGAATTCAAGGACATGACCGAGGCCGTGGGCCACCTTGCCACCGGCGGTATTGAACAGGCGCGGCGGCTGCTCTCGCAGTCCCTCGGGCCCGAGTCGGCGCGCCGCATCATCGCGCGTGTCACCAAGTCGTTCAGCGCCTCGGCCGGCTTCGTGTCGCTCGAGAAGGCCAATCCGCAGCAGCTGGCGAAGTTCATCCTGGGTGAGCACCCGCAGACGATTGCCGTGATCCTCGCGCACATGAACGCCGGCCCCGCCGCGAAGCTGGTCTCGCAACTGCCCGACACGCTGCGCGCCGACGTCCTCATGCGCATGGCCAGCATCGACGAGATTCTGCCCGAGGTCATCGGCCGCATCTCGAACGTGATTGAACAGCGCCTGAAGTCGCTC
This sequence comes from Vicinamibacterales bacterium, assembly GCA_044347565.1. Lineage (GTDB taxonomy): Bacteria > Acidobacteriota > Vicinamibacteria > Vicinamibacterales > UBA2999 > CADEFD01. The sequence continues at coordinate 28,199 of JBIKUN010000016.1, forward strand.
GGCGGCCGGTCGCGCGAGCAGCATGGCGGCATCAAGGCCGTCGCCGAACTCTTCAACCGCATGGAGCGCAGCCTCAGCCAGGGCGCCCTCGAGCTGGTGGAGGAGCGCTCGCAGGATCTGGCGGTCCAGATCCGCAACCTGATGTTCGTCTTCGACGATCTGGCCACGGTGGAGGACATCGGCATTCGTGAACTCGTCAACCGTGCCGACAAGAAGAGCCTCACCGTGGCGCTCAAGGGCGCCAGCGAGGAGATCCGCACCCGCTTCTTCAACAACATGTCGAAGCGCGCCGTCGAGATGCTGAAAGAGGAAATTGAGCTCATGGGCGCCGTCCGCCTGCGCGAGGTCGAAAGGGCGCAGCAGGAAGTCGTCGCCATCGCCCGCAGGCTCGAGGAAGAGGGCCTCATCACGACGGGCGCCGATTCCGGAGAACCATATGTCGTCTAGAGCCCTGCGCGTCACTGCGTGCGGACAGCCCGAGCGCTTCACCTGGGGCGCCTCACGGGACGAGGCCGAGACCTCCTTCGGCAGCACCGGCCGGCCCCTGGTCCTGTCGACGCCGGTGGCGGCCGTGCCGGACCTGGCCGCCCTCGAACACGAGGCGTTCACCAAGGGCTACGCGCAGGGTGAACGCGCCGGCGCCGAGGCCAGCGCGGCGCGGGCCGAGGCGATGCTGCACCGGCTGGCCCAGACCCTCGATGACCTGCAGCGCCTGCGCGGCGATCTCATCCGCCGCACCGAACACGAGGTGGTTGAACTCGCGCTGGCCATCGCAAAGAAGGTGCTGCTGCGCGAGGTTACGCTCGACCGCGACCTCATGCTGGCGATGGCACGCGTCGCGCTCGACCGGCTGGCCGATGTCTCCACCGCGAGTATCCGTCTGCACCCCGACGACTACGCCGGCGTGATGCTCGGCCGCGGCCCGTCGGCGGTGACGACCCACGGTGTGCAGATCGTGGCCGACGGCTCGGTGCGCCGCGGCGGCTGCGTCGTGCAGTCTGAGGTCGGCTCCGTGGACATTGGCGTGGCCGCGCAGCTCGACGAGCTGACACACGCGCTCGTCGGTGCCGAGGCGCCGGGAGTGGTGCTGCCGGTGGGACTGCGCGATGATGCCGCCGCCTGAAGCGACCCTCTCCCTGTCGCCCTACCTCATGCGTCTGCGTGAGGTGGAGCCGGCACCCGTCTTCGGCCACGTCACGCGCGTCGTCGGCCTGGTGGTCGAGTCGCAGGGGCCGCGGGCCCGCGTCGGCGACGTGTGCGACTTGCGCCGCGCCGATGGCGGCACGGTGTTGCCGGTCGAGGTCGTCGGCTTCCGCGATGGCCGCCTGCTCTCGGTGCCGCTCGGCGACACGACCGGCATCCGTCCCGGTGATCGCATCGTCGCGCGTGGTGGCGTGCTGTCGCTGCCGGCCGGCGATGGCCTGCTCGGGCGCGTCATCGACGGCCTTGGCCGGCCGCTCGATGGCCGCGGCCCCCTCCAGGTGCGCGAGCGCGCGCCGCTCAGGCCGGCAGCGATGAATCCGCTCGATCGCGACCCGGTGGTAGTGCCAATCGGCACGGGCGTGCGCGCCGTGGACGCGATGCTGACCTTCGGCCGCGGCCAGCGCGTCGGCCTCTTCGGCGGCAGCGGCGTCGGGAAGAGCACGCTGCTCGGGATGATGGCGCGCGGCACGGCCGCCGACGTCGTTGTGCTCGCGCTCGTCGGCGAACGCGGCCGCGAAGTGCGCACCTTCCTCGAGCACGACCTCGGCCCGTCGGGTCTGGAACGGTCGGTGGTCGTCGTGTCCACCTCCGACAGCCCGCCGCTCGTGCGGCTGCGCGCCGCCTACGGCGCGACCGCGATTGCCGAGTACTTCCGCGACCGCGGCCTGAACGTGCTGCTGATGATGGACTCGGTCACGCGCTTCGCGATGGCGCAGCGGGAGGTGGGCCTCGCCGCCGGCGAGCCGCCTACCGCCAAGGGCTACCCGCCGTCGGTCTTCGCGCTGCTGCCGGGGCTGCTCGAACGCGCGGGCAATGTGCGGGGCAAGGGCAGCATCACGGCGATCTACTCGGTGCTCGTCGAAGGCGACGACACCAACGAGCCGATTGCCGACGCGGTGCGCGGCATCCTCGACGGCCACATCGTGCTGTCGCGCGAGTTGGCGGGCAGGAATCACTACCCGGCCATCGATGTCCTGTCGAGCATCAGCCGCACCATGCCCGACGTGACCGACGTCGTGCACCGGCAGCACGCCGCTGCCGTGCGCGAATGGATGGCCACGCTGCGCGATACCGAAGACCTCGTGAGTGTCGGTGCCTACGTGAAGGGCACCACGCCGCGCATCGACCAGGCGCTCGAGCGCCGTGATCGCATCCAGCAGTTCCTCTGTCAGCCGGCCGACACGCTCGTCGGCTTCGGCGACGCGCTCGACGCGCTGCAGGCGATCTGACGATGGGCCCGTTCCGCTTCCGCGCCGACCTCGTGCTCGACCTGCGGCGCCGCGAAGAAGAGGCCGCGCGCACGGCGCTGGCGCGCCAGCGGGTCGTCTGCGATCGGGCGCAGGCCGCACTCGCCGCTGCGCGTGACGCGGTCCTCGAGGCCGGCCGGGCGCTCGACAGCGCCGCGGCGAGCGGCACGATCCACGGGACGCTCGAGTGGCACCGAAGTTGGATCATCCGGCTGCGGCTGGCGGTGCAGGCGGCGATACGTGTCGCGGCCGAGGCCGACGCAGCGGCGGGGCGTGCCGCGCTCGCGCTCAACCAGGCCATGCAGAAGCGGCGGGTGCTCGAGCGCCTCCGCGACCGCGCCTGGCGGAAGTACTCCCTGGCCCGCGATCGCGCGCACATCCAGGACATGAATCAACTGGCCAGCCTGCGTTATGCGGCTCAGGCCCTCGAAGCCGGAGGCACCCATGACAGTCAACCCAACCAGCGGCAGCAGCAGTTCGGTCACCCAGGCAGCGCCGGCGCTGTCTTCGGCCACCGACACGCTGGGACGTAATGCGTTCCTCAACCTGCTCGTGACACAGCTGCAGAACCAGGACCCGACGCAGCCGCAGGCCGACGGCGAGTTCCTGGCGCAGCTCGCGCAGTTCAGCCAGCTCGAGCAGCTCCAGCAGCTCAACGACAAGATCGATGCGCTGACCGATCTGCTCGGGCCGGTGGCCACGACGACTGGCCCGGCGCCCAGGGCCTGACGGCCGGACCGCCGTCGGAGCTGTCGGCCGGCCGACAGCTCCGCGGCAGCGCTGCCCCTGCCGCCCGCGTTCCCGCCCGCCGCGCCGCCCGCGCCCCCGCCGCCCGTACTCGCGCAATTCCCGCAGATTCCGCCAGAAGACTCCAGGTGTGCCGCCGTGCGCGCCTGCATATCGGCCATCGCCGCGAGATCGTGAATCGCCGCCGCGAACTGGCATTCGCTTTGATATCTGCCTCTGCGGGCATGGCCCGGGAGTGACAGGTTGCTGACCCTCGACGAACCTGATGTGCAGACGAACGACAGTCGCGATGTGTGGCGGGGCCTGGGCCCCGATGGGCTTCTGCCCGTGGATCACCTCCTCATGACGGTGCGGGCCTGGTCGCACACCCCGCCCCTCGACGTGGCAGCCGGCGACGCCGAACTGCGCTATCGCACGCACGGCGACCCGCGCGACTGACCGCGCCACCGACGACCACCGCTTTCGACAGGAAGGACACGACCCATGAGTTTCTCGGCCAGTCTCTCGGGCCTCAATGCCAATCAGCAGAAGCTGAGCGTCATTGGCAACAATCTCGCGAACATGAACACGGTGGCCTTCAAGGCCAGCTCGGTCCAGTTCATGGACCTCGTGAGTCAGAACGTCAGCGGCTCGAGCGCGAACCCGATGCAGGTCGGCCTCGGCGTGACGACCGGCGCCATCACGCCGAACTTCTCGCAGGGCGGCCTCGAGAACACCGGCGTCAACTCCCATGTGGCCATTCAGGGGGCCGGCTTCTTCATTGTGGGCAGCGGCAACGACCGCTCCTTCACGCGTGCCGGCGACTTCTCGTTCGACGCCCGCGGCCGCATGGTCTCGGCCGAGGGCCTGGCCGTGCAGGGCTACATGCAGACCGATCCGGTCACCGGCGCCATCATCACCACCGGGCAGCCCGCCGACATCGTCATTCCGCCCGGTGTCCTGCGGCCGCCGAGCGCCACGACGCAGTTCAGCCTGACCACCAACCTGAGTTCGGGCGCGGCCGTGGGCGGCACCTACTCGACGCCCGTGCAGATTTACGACGCCCTGGGAGTCGCGCACGTCGCCACGGTGACGTATACCAAGACCGGCCCCGGCGCGTGGGGCTACAACATCACCGTCGATGGCGGTGAGGTCACTGGTGGCGTCGCCGGCACGCCGCTGTCAATCGGCACCGGCAACATGACGTTTGGTCCGACCGGCCTCATGACGGCGCCGGCGGCCGACGTCGTGATCAACAGCCCCGCCTGGGCCAACGGCGCGGCGCCGACGAACATCACGTGGGACCTCTACGACGCCAACAACCAGCCGTCGATGACCGGCTACGCGGCCGCCTCGGCCACCGGCCTGACCACGCAGAACGGCTCTGCCGCCGGCAACATCACCCCGATCACCATCGATGCGGCGGGCCGCATCCAGGCGTCGATCGGCACGGGCCGCATCATCGTCGTTGCACAGCTTGCGACGGCCAGCTTCAACAACCCGCAGGGGCTGCTGAAGGTCGGCAGCAACCGCTTCGCCGAAACGGTGACGGCCGGCGTCCCGAACGTGGGCGTGGCGTCCACCGGCGGCCGTGGCAGCATTCTCGGCAGCGCGCTCGAGCAGTCGAACGTCGACATCGCACAGGAGTTCACCCAGATGATTCTCGCGCAGCGCGGCTATCAGGCGAACTCGCGCAGCATCACGGTGGCCGACGAGCTGTTCGTCGAAACCCTCAACCTCAAGCGATAACGGGGATAGACGTGATCGGCATGCCCAGCGCGACACTCGCCGGATCCGGTGCGGGACTTCCCGCGGCCGCGGCGGTGCCGCCGTCCGGCCTCGCGGCCGCCGACCTGGCGTTCGACGATGTCTTCCGCCAGCTCACCGGCGGACTGCTCGCCACGGCCGCGGTGGCCGGCGAGGCACCGGCCGCGGCCGACGTCGACCTGATCCCGGAAGGCGAGGGCCGCGAGGCTGACGCGGCCATCGACGCACTGCCGTTCGCGGTCGTACCGTTGCCGGTCATCTTCACGCTGCCGGCCCTCACACCCCCGCCGCCCGCCCTGGCGGACGGGAAGGGCGGCGACATGCCCGCCGAGGCGGCCGCCGATCGCGGCGGCATGCCGGCGGCGTCAACGCCGCCGGCGGCGCTCACCGCGGCGTTCACCGCGGCCTTCGATGCGCTGACGCCGGAGACCGCGCCGTTCGCGAACGCCGAGGCCACGGCCGAGGGCCACGGTCTTGTCGTGGCGGCCGAGGACGCGGAGGTCCTCGCTGGCCTGACGCCGCCGGCGACCGCCGCCGACGTCGCCCCGGAGCCTGTCGTGCAGGCGGCGCAGACCGCCGCCGCGGCGTCAGGCGGTGGCGCCGAATCGGGCGCCGGCGACGCGCCGTATGGCAGGAAGCAGGGCCGGGCCTGGACGGGTGCCATGAGGCCTGGCCTGACGCCGCCGGTCACGGCGGCGCCTGTGTCGCCCGCCGCCGCGATTGTCACCCCGTCCGCATCGGGCTCCGAGCCCGTCGGGCCCGTGCCGGCGGCCGGCGCGGCGTGGCGCGCGGCGTTGGCCTCGTCGGCCCCGCCGGAGCCTGTCGGCGCCGCGGCGGGGGCCGCCCGTGCGCCGGCCACGCCGGGTCTCGTCACGGGTGTGCCGCCGGCCGTCGAACTCGCCGCGATTCGCGACCGTGGTCCGACGGGCGTCGAGACGCCGCTCGCCATGACGGAGCTCGACGCCGCCACCGGCGAGTCCGTGCATGCACAGATCGTCAAGTCGATCCGCCTGCAGTGGACGAGTGGTCTCGGCGAAGCCCGCGTGATACTCAAGCCCGGGTACCTCGGCGAGGTGACGGCGTCGGTCAAGGTCGAGCAGGGCGTCGTGACGGCCACGCTCCTGGCCGACACCCCCGACGTGCGGCGCTGGATGGAATCGCACACCGCCACGCTCCGCGACGCGCTCGTCGAGCACGGGCTCAAGCTTGACCGGCTGACGGTGGGCGAGCCCGAACGTCAGACAGCGCAGGGCGACCGCCAGCCGAAGCCCCGTCAGCAGCCCGAGCCGCAGGCGCCGCGCCAGCGCGCGCGCCGCGAGAGGTCCGACACGGACACCCCCTTCGAAGTGACCACGGACTAACGAGGATCGCACCCCCATGAATCTCACGAACACGCACAGCGCCTCCGGCGACGTCATCAGCCAGCTCATCGCGATGGTGGGTGCACTGTGAGCGCCCCGGCGGCGGAGCCGGCTGACGGGGCCAAGAAAGCCGGCGGCAAGAACAAGATGGTCATGATCGGCGGTCTCGTCGTGGCGCTCGCCGGCGGCGGCTACTACTACAAGACGCAGGCGGCGGCGCACGAGGAAGAAGCGCCCAAGGCGGCGAAGGACGTGTCGCCCAAGGAACGCGGCCTCGTCTCCTTCGATCCGTTCGTCGCCAACCTCGCCGACGAGGGCGGGCAGCGCTTCGTGCGCGTCACCGTGCAGCTCGTCGTGGCCGACGCGGCGCAGGCGGCCGAGATGACCGAGGTCCCGGTGATGGCCATGCAGGCGCGTGCCATCATCCTCGAGCTGCTCAGCCAGCAGCTCGCCGACACGCTCGTCACCCCTGACGGCAAGATCGCGCTGCGTCAGGCGATTGCCGAACGGGTGGCCGAAGCGCTCCACGAGATCGAGGTGGTCGATGTCCTCTTCTCCGACTTCGTCGTCCAGTTCTAGCAGCGATCACGGCCTCGAGGCGCTGGCGCCGATGGGCGACGTGATCTGCGGCGTCGACTTCATCATCGGTTCGACCACGATGACGGTGAGGGAGTGTCTGCAACTGGGGCCGCACAGCATCGTCCGTCTCGCGCAGGCCGCCGGCAGCGACTTTGAGGTGTGCGTGCACGGCATCTCGATTGCGCACGGCGAAGTGGCGGTCGTCGATGCCATGGCGGTCCTGCGGATCTCGCGGCTGACCGTGCCGTCGGGCGTGGGGTGGGAGTGATGCCGGCCGTTGCCCTCATGCAGACCGCCGGCGCCGATCCGGCGGCGTTCGGCACGCTCGGTCTGCGGTCGTTCCTCGCTCTGGCCGTCGTCGGCGGGCTGCTCGCCGCGATGGTGTGGGGTCTCACACGTGTCACCGCGGCGCGGCGCGGCCGTCAGCTCCTCAGTGTCGAATCGGCACTGCCGCTTGGCGACAAACGCTCGCTCGTCATCATCGGTGTGGAAGGGCGGCGGCTGCTCGTCGGCGTGGCGCCGGGCGGCGTCTCGCTCGTCACCGAGCTGCAGGCGCCGTTCGCCTCAGCCCTCGCGAACTCGCTCGAGAACCGGGACCCGTCATGAACCAGCTTGACCTCCAGGTGAACGGCGTCGGCGCGGTCTCCGCGCCGCTGCAGATCGTGCTCTTCCTGACGCTGCTGTCGTTCATCCCCGCGGTCCTCGTGATCATGACGTCCTTCACGAGAATCGCCATCGTCTTCCATTTCTTGAGGCAGTCCCTCGGCACGCAGGAGATGCCCTCGAACCAGATGCTGGTCGGGCTGACGCTGTTCCTCACGTTTTTCATCATGGCGCCGGTGGGCGAGCGCATCCATGCGCTGGCGGTGCAGCCGGCGATGGCCGGCGAGATCGACGTGACCGAGGCGCTCACGCGCGGCGCGCCGCCGCTGCGCGCGTTCATGCTGAAGCAGACACGCGAGGCCGACCTGGCGCTCTTCGTCGAACTCGGCAAGGTGCCGCGGCCCTCGACGCCTGACGCGTTGCCGATGCGCGTCGTGATTCCGGCCTTCGCCATCTCGGAACTCAAGACCGGCTTCCAGATGGGCTTCTTCCTGTTCGTGCCGTTTCTGCTCATCGACCTCGTCGTCTCGACGACGCTGCTCTCGATGGGCATGCTGCAGCTGCCGCCGGCGATGATCTCGCTGCCGTTCAAGGTCCTCCTCTTCGTGCTCATCGACGGCTGGCACCTGCTCGTCGGGTCACTCGTGAAGAGTTTCCTGTAACCCCCGAGCCCCCCGCCATGTCAGAAGCCCTCGTCGTCGGCATCGTCCGCCAGGCCATCGAAACGGCCGTCATCGTCACCGCGCCGATGCTCGTCGCCGGGCTCGTCGCCGGTGTGCTCGTGAGCATCTTCCAGACGGTCACCTCGATTCAGGACAACGTGCTGGCGTTCATCCCGCGCGCCGCTGCCATCTTCGTGGCCTTCGCGGTGACCTTCCCGTGGATGCTGCGCGTGGTCTCGGCCTTCTCGGCCGGCCTCATCCAGCGCCTGCCGGAGCTCGTGCGGTGAACGAGTTCGCGATCATCGACCAGCTCGGCATCCTGGTGGCGCGCCCTGGCGCGCTCATCGCGGCGGCGCCTGCGTTCGGCGGGGCGTTCGCGCCGCCACCGGTGCGCATCGGGCTGGCCATCGTGGTCGCCGTGCTGCTGCTGCCGGCGGTGCCGCCAGAGACCTACGCCTCGACCTCCAGCCTGTTCCTGGTCGTGGCGCGCGAGATGTCCATTGGCGTCGTGATGGCGCTGGCGCTGCGCGCCGTGCTGGCCGGCGCCGAACTGGGCGGCCACCTCACCGGCAGTCAGCTGATGCTGTCGTACGGCTCGGTCGTCGATCCGCAGGGCGGCGTGCGCAGCAACCTCGTCGCCAACCTCTACGGCAATCTGGCGCTCATCACGTTCCTGCTCATGAACGGGCACCACGCGCTGCTGCGGGCGCTGGCGGCCTCGTACACGGCGATTCCCATCGGCGAGGGCAGCATCGGGCCGTCGCTCGCAGGCTCAGTCGTCCAGCTGCTCGGCATCGTCTTCGTGCTCGGCGCGCGGCTGGCCGCGCCGATCGTCGTCGTGATGCTGCTCGTCGAAGTCGGCACGGCGATCATGGCGCGCGTGGCGCCGTCGCTGAACCTGCTCGCCGTGGCGCCGCCGATCCGCGTCGCTGTCGGTCTGCTGGCGATGGCGGCGATGGTACCGCTCGTGCCGTCGGTCGCGCGCGCCGCCGCGTCGGGCGTCGGCGACCTCGCCCTGCGCGCCGCCGGCGCCTTCCGCTGAGCCTGCCGTGGCCGACGAACAGAGCGGAGAGAAGTCCGAGAAACCTTCCGCAAAGAAGCTGAAGGAGGCCCGCGAGCAGGGCAACGTGCCGCGCAGCGCCGACCTTGTCGCGGCGCTGTCGCTGCTGGCGGTCTCGACCGTGCTCGCGCGCACCGGCGGCGCCGGCGTAGCCCGCCTGCAGCAGCACCTTGCCGAGGGGCTGCGCGGGCTCGGCGAACGCGCCCATCTGACGCTGACCGCGGAGTCGATCGGCACGATCATCACGAGTGACGCCCTGGTGCTCGGCTTCATCGTCGCGCCGCTCATGGGGGTGGCCGCCTTCACCGCGCTCGCCGGCAACCTGCTGCAGTCGGGCTGGGTGTTCGCGCCCGAGCGCCTGACACCCGACTTCACCCGCCTCAGCCCGGCCAAGGGCTTCTCGCGCTTCGCACCGTCGCAGGCCGGCATCACCGTGCTCAAGGCGAGCATCGCCGTCAGCATCGTCTCGACGCTGCTGTATTCGCTGAGCGCGCAGGCGATGGCCGAGACGCCGCGTCTCGCGTGGATGTCGCCGTCGATGGCCGCCGTCGAGGGGTGGCGCTGGATCTGGCGGCTGCTGATGCAGGGCGGCATCGCGCTGCTGCTGCTCGCCGGCGCCGACGTCGGCTGGCAGTGGTGGCGGCACTACCAGTCGCTCAAGATGACCAAGCAGGAACTGCGCGACGAGTCGAAGGGCAGTGACGGCAACCCCGAGGTCAAGGCGCGCGTGCGTCGCATTCAGCGCGACATGACGCGTCGGCGCATGCTCGCGGCCGTCAAGACCGCGACCGTCGTCGTCACCAACCCGACACACTTCGCGGTCGCCCTCGAGTACCGGCGGGGCGCCATGAGTGCGCCGCTCGTCGTGGCGAAGGGGCAGGACTTGCTGGCCGCGCGCATCAAGGAGATCGCGCGCGAACACGGCGTGCCCGTCATCGAGAACAAGCCGCTGGCCCAGGCGCTCTTCAAGGGCGCCGAGGTGGGCGATGTCATTCCGGGCGATCTGTTCGGCGCGGTCGCCGAACTGCTCGCCTACCTCGTCCGCATCCGTCAGTTGATGCTCTGAGATCCGCATGGCCACCACCAGCTCACCCCGGAATCCCTCGCACCTGCTCGTGCCGGTCGCGCTGCTCGCGGTCGTCATGCTCATGGTGGTGCCGCTGCCGCCGCTGCTGCTCGACCTGCTGCTCTCGATCGACATCGGCCTCTCGGTCGTGCTGCTGCTCACCGTGGTCTACGTGAAGCAGCCGGTCGAGTTCTCGGTCTTCCCGTCGCTGCTCCTGCTGCTCACGCTGCTGCGTCTCGCGCTGAACGTCGCTGCCACGCGCCTCATCCTCATGCACGGCCACGAGGGCGTCGAGGCGGCCGGCCACGTCATCATGGCCTTCGGCCAGTTCGTCGTCGGCGGCAATTTCGTGGTCGGCATCGTCGTGTTCCTCGTGCTCATCGCGATTCAGTTCATCGTCATCAACCACGGCGCGGTTCGCATCTCGGAAGTCACGGCGCGGTTCACCCTGGATGCCATGCCCGGGCGTCAGATGGCGATCGACGCGGATCTGAATGCCGGCGCCATCGACGAAGCCGAAGCCCGCATCCGCCGCGACCGCGTGCGCCGCGAAGCCGACTTCTACGGTTCGATGGACGGCGCCATCCGCTTCACGCAGCGCGACGCGCTGGCCGCCATTCTCATCACCGGCGTCAACATTGCCGCCGGCCTCGTCATCGGCGTGCTGCAGCACGGCGTCGATCTGGCGACCGCGGCGCAGACCTACACCATTCTGACCATCGGCGAGGGTCTGGTCACGGCCATCCCGGCCCTGCTGGTGTCGATGTCGGGCGGTCTCATCACGACCCGCGCGGCGTCGGAATCGCACCTCGGCGACGACGTCGCCGAGCAGCTGCTGGCGCGCTGGCGGCCGCTCGCCGCCGCGGCCGCGGCGCTCGTCGCGCTGGCGCTCATCCCGGGCCTGCCGAAGTTCGCGTTCGTCACGGTGGCGCTCGTGCTCGGCGGCGCCGCCTGGGCCACGAAGAACGCCGTGGTGAATCCGGCCGCGCCGGCTGAGTCCACACCGGCCCCGGCGCCAGACGCACTCGACGGCGGCGTCAACATCGACCCGCTCAGCGTGGAAGTGGGCTATGCGCTCGTCTCGCTCGTGGACGAGGCACAGGGCGGCACGCTGCTCGCGCGCATCCGGTCGGTGCGCCGTCAGATCGCGACCGAGACGGGGGTCGTCGTGCCGGCCGTCCACCTGGCCGACAACCTGCAGCTCGGGCCGCGCCAGTACACGATTCTCGTGAAGGGGGTCGAAGTGGCGCGCGGTGAGCTCTATGCCGACCGCCTGCTCGCCATCAACCCGGGCAACGCGGGCGGTGGTCTCGAGGGTGTGCAGACGCGTGAACCCGCGTTCGGTCTGCCGGCGGTCTGGGTCGGCGTCGAGCAGCGCGACCGCGCCTCGGCGGCCGGCTACACGGTCGTTGACCCGACGACGGCGCTCTCGACGCACCTGTCGGAGACCATCCGCGTGTTCCTGCCGGAACTGCTGACGCGCCAGCACACCAAGGAACTCGTGGACCGCGTGGCGCAGAGCTCGCCCAAGCTCATCGAGGAGCTGGTGCCGAAGATCGCGTCGATTGGCGACATTCAGCGGGTGCTGCGCCAGCTTCTGCGCGAGCGGGTCTCGATCCGCGACCTGACGACCATCCTCGAAGCGGTGGCTGACGCGGCCCCTGGCGCCAAGGACACCGACGGCGTGGCCGAGGCGGTGCGTGCCGCCATCGGGCGGTCGATTTGCCGGCCCTACCAGACCGATCGTGACGAGCTGCCGGCCATCTCGCTGTCGCCGGCCCTCGAGGAACGTCTCGTCGCCTCGATCGTCAAGACCGAGCACGGCGCGGTGCTGGCCATCGACCCGACACAGGCGCAGCGCCTGGCCTCGCGCATCGGCGAGATCTTCGCCGGGGCGGTGGCACAACCTGTGCTCCTGTGCACGCCGACGTTGCGTCCGCACATCTGGCGGCTGTTCGCCAGGGTGCTGCCGCATCTCGGGGTGCTGTCGCACAACGAGGTGCCGCCGCAGGTGCAGGTCGCCTCGATTGCGACGCTGGATTGACATGCTGCAGGTCAAAGAGTTCCGCCAACCCACGGTTCGTGACGCCTTTCAGGCGATTCGCGAGGAATTCGGCCCGAGTGCGGTCGTGCTCGAGAGCGGGCTCGTGAGCGCCCGCGGCTGGCGCGGCTGGGTCGGGATGCGCGAAGTGCGTGTCACCGCCCAGGCCCCGGATGGCTGGGAGGCCGACACCGAGCGCCGGCCGGCCGTTCCAGAGCGTCGGCCCGCCGACACTCCGGCGCTGGCGAGCAGTCTGGCCGCACGGCTCGCCGCGGCCGGCATCGACCCGGACCTCGCCGACTCGGTGGCCGCGGGCGTGCCGGTGAAGCAGCAGCGCAATCTGACGGCGGAAGGCGTCCGCCAGCACCTGACGTCGTATCTCACGCCGCACGCCGCCGGCGCCGAGGCCTTCGCCCGCGTCGAGGTGTTCGTCGGCCCACCGGGCGTCGGGAAGACGACGACCATCGCCAAGATCGCGGCGCAGGAGAAGGTGCGCCGCAAGCGCACCCTCGGCGTCGTGGCCGCCGATGCGTTCCGTGCCGGCGCCGTCGAGCAGCTGCGGACCTACGCCACCATCATCGGCGCGCCGTTCCGCACGGCCCGCAGCATCGACGATTTGGACCAGGCGATTGCCGCCTCGCGGCAGACGCTGCTCGTCGACACGGCGGGCCGCTCGCCGAAGGACGACGACGTGCGCGACCTGCGCCGCATGCTCGGCCGCCGCGAGGGCGTACGCACCCACCTCGTGATTCCCGCCGACACGTCGGTGTCGTCGGCGAAGCGGATCGTCGAGCGGTTCGCCGACACGCAGCCCGATCGGGTGGTCGTGTCGCGACTCGACGAAGCGGCGGCGCCGGCGGCGCTCCTCACCTGGCTGCTCACGAGCGGCCTGCAGATTTCCTACGTGACCACCGGACAGCGCGTCCCGGACGATCTCGAGCGCGCCACCCCGGAGGTCCTCGCCGCCGTGCTGCTGTGCGACGAGCCCGGCGTGCCGGCGGCGATGGGCCTGGCATGACAGCCGGGCGGATGCACAACGACAGGGAGCCAGCGTAATGCCTGTGATGAGCGCACATTCCGACCAGGACACTGCGATCCGTGACCAGCTGGTGATGGAACACGTCGGCCTGGTGAAGGCGATGGCCAGCCGGCTGGCGACCCGCCTGCCGCCGCAGGTCGAGGTCTCCGAGCTCGTGAGCGTGGGGGTGCTGGGCCTCATCGACGCGGCCGGCCGCTTCCGGCCATCGCTCGGCGTGCCCTTCAGCGCGTTCGCGCGCCGCCGCATCCACGGCGCGATGCTCGATTCGCTGCGCGGCCTCGACTGGGCGCCGCGCGCCGTCCGCAAGCTGCGGCGCGACGTCGATGCGGCGATCGCCAACCTGCGCTTCGAGCTCGGCCGCGAGCCCGAGGCCGCCGACATCGCCCGCGCCCTCGACGTCTCCGAGAGCGAATACGAGAAGATGCTCGACCGCCTCAAGGTGGCTGAGCTCGCCTCGATCCGCCAGAGCGCCACGACCGAGGACGGCCACTCCGCGCTCGACGTTGAAATCGAACCCGGTGAGGGGCCGCACGCGCGGCTCGAGCGTGAGGAGATGCGGCGGCTGCTGGCCGGCGCCATCATCGAGCTGCCGGAACGCGAGCGGCAGATTCTTGCCCTCTACTACGAGGAAGAGCTCACGCTGGCGGAAATCGGCCAGGTCATCGGCGTCGGCGAATCGCGCGTGTCACAGCTGCGCAGCCAGGCGATCGCGCGCCTGCGCTCAGTGCTCGCCACCCGGATGACGCGAAAGGATGCGGCGTAGGCGATGAGCAAGATCCTCTCGCAGGACGAGATCGACGCGCTGCTGTCGTCACCGATTGCCATCGGTCGGCTGGACCGGACGGACGAGGCGTCGCCGTCGGCGAGCTTCGTCCGCTACAACTTCCGGCGGCCCGACCGCATCTCGAAGCAGCAGATCCACGCGCTGCACTTCCTGCACGAGCGCTTCGCGCGCAACGTGTCGCAGTCGCTGGCCGCGTATCTGCGGGCGATGACCGAGCTGTCGCTGGTCTCGGTCGAGCAGTTCGCCTACTCCGAGTTCCTGATGTCACTCTCGGATCCGACGGCCTTCTACGCCGTGTCGATGACGCCGTTCGATGATCTGGCCGGCCTCGAGATCAATCCCGCGGTGGCCTTCGCGATGGTCGAGCGCATGCTCGGCGGCGAAGCCAGGAAGGCGGCGGTCGAACGGGCGCTCACCGACATCGAGCAGACCGTCATCGACTCGGTCGTCAAGCTCCTGCTCGAGTCGCTGACCGACACCTGGCGCCCGGTAATCGAACTGGTGTTCGGCATCCGCGGCCGGGAAACGCGCCCGCAGATGCTGCAGATCGCCTCGCCGAACGACACCGTCGTGATGCTCGTCTTCGACATGCGCATCGGCGACGTGCAGGGCATGGTCAACCTCTGTCTGCCGCCGAGCGTGGTCGAGAAGACGGACTCGCACTTCGCCGGCGCGCTCGAACGGCAACGGCGTGAACCCGCGGGCAAGGAACGCCTGTGGCTCAACGAGAACCTGGCGCGTGTCCCGATGCCAGTCAGCGCGGTGCTCGAAACGCGCTGCAAGACGCGGGAGATCGTCGACCTCCGGGCTGGTGACGTGCTGTCGCTGGGTGTCGCGAGCAACCGTCCGCTCGACGTGCGCGTCGGACGCACCCTGAAATTCCGAGGTCAGCCGACCGCACACGACGGACGGGCGAGTGTCGTGGTCTCGCACCGCTGCGACGGTGCCGGCGGCGTGGTGGAGGGATGAGATGGCAGCGCAGTTGACCACCGAGGCCCTGTGGCGGGCACTTGCCGGCGAGTTCCGCGCTGTCGTCGAAGCCGTCGTCGGCCGCGTGCTCACGGCGAACGCCGTGCCGCCGCCGTCCGGCAGCGGCTGGAGGACCCCGATTGCGGCCTCTGGCCTCGTCGACGGCCAGATCACGGTGTGGGTGGACGAGGCCGGCGTCACCGCGGTCGCGCGGGCGATGATGGGCATGGACGGCACGCCCGATCCGACCGTGGCCGCCGACATGCTGAAGGAGCTCTGGGCGCAGGCCACGGCTGCGATCGCGCGCCAGGATTGGTGCGACGGGCAAGCCCTCGTGCCCGGGCCGCCGATGCCCGGCACGCTGCCGGCCCAGGGCGAGGCGCTGGCGATCACCGACGGCGCCACGACGCTGGCCACGCTGTTGATGACCGGGACGGTGGCGGTGGGACACGGCGGCGCCGAGTATTCAGGCAACCTCGCGGCGCTCCTCGACATCGACCTGCCACTCATCGTGCGGTTTGCGCGCACCGAAATGGCGCTGCGCGCGCTCGCCCAGCTCGGCCCCGGCTCGATGATGGACATGGGCCGCTCGCCAGATGCGCCGGTGCAGCTGCTCATCGGCAACCAGGTCGTCGCCGAAGGCGAGGTGGTGGTGGTGGCTGGCAACTACGGCGTGCGGATCACGAGTCTCGTGAGCCCCGCCGATCGACTGAGAGCGATGGAGCAATGACCTCTGTGTTGACCCCGATGGCGGCCGCGGCGGCCGGCCTGGCTGTCCTGTGCCTCGTGCAGTTCGTGCTGCTGTGGAAGCTGGCGCGCTCGACGCGTGTCACCGCCGACGCGAGCGCTCGCGTCGCCCAGCTCACCGCGGCGCTCGCACTGCTGACGGACACCACTGAAGAAGGATTCGTCAACGTGGCGGCGGAACTCGAGCGGCTCGGCGCCAGGCCGATGGCCACCGGCGGGACGCGCCGCGCCACGACGCGGCGGATCGCCGCCGCCGCGCGCAAGGGCAAGGCGATCGAAGACATCGCCGGCGCCGAATCGCTGTCGGAAAGCGAGGTGCGGCTGCACCTCGGACTCGAGACCGCGGCTGAGCCCGTGACGGCGCGAGATGCCGACGAGACCGACGAGGCGGGCCCCGGCGTGCTCGACGACCTCGAACGCTGGATGAATGCGCTGACGACGTCCCGCCGTCCGCGGGCAGCGCGCCATGTCGCCCAGCGGGTCTGACAGCGGTGCGCCGCCTGGCGCAGGCGGCGTGGCGGCGCGGGAGTCGATGTGTTGCTGGACCGGGCGCCCGAGGCCCGACTGGAAGGAGCAGGATCATGGCAGGTGGCCACTACGTCGCGCTGAGCGGCATGCGCACGCGGCTTGACGAGCTGGATCGGCTGGCGTCCGACCTGGCCAACGTCGGCACCGCGGGCTACAAGGCGGAACGCACCGGGCACCGTAACGTGCCGCGGCCGGTCTTCGACGACGCGCTCGAGTCGGCCATCGACTCGTCGCTCGGCGCCCGCCGTCTCGACGCCCGCGCCGGCGCCATCGAGCCGACGGGCCGGGCGATGGACGTCGCCATCGAAGGCGCGGGCTTCCTCGCCGTCGATACGCCGGCCGGCCCGCGGTATACGCGCAACGGCCACCTGAGCCGCACTCTCGAGGGACAGCTCATCACCGCGGACGGCGCCGTCGTGCGCGGCGTGGACGGTCCCATCACGGTCGGCCAGGGCTCGCTCAGCGTGGATGCCGACGGCTCGGTCATGAACAACGGCGCCATCGTCGGCAAGCTCGCCATCGTGCAGTTCGCCGACCCGGGCGCGCTCGTGCGCGAGAGCGGCGCGCTGCTCAAGACCGACGAAACGCCCACGCCGGTCGCGGCCCCCGCCATCCGCACCGGGTCGCTCGAGCAGTCGAACGTCTCGGTTGTCGATCGCGTCGCCGAACTGACCGCCGTCAATCGCAGTTTCCAGGCCCTGCAGAAGGCCGTGTCCGTGCTGATGAACGACGTCGATGGACGCGCCATCGACACGTTCGGCCGCCGCTAGCTGTTTCGAGGAGTCACCATGATTCGCGCCCTGTATACCGCCGCGAGCGGCATGAACGCCCAGCAGACGAGCATCGACAACGTCGCGCACAACCTGGCCAACGTCAACACCGCCGGCTACAAGAAGAGCCACGTCGAGTTCGAGGATCTCTTCTATCAGCACACCCGCGTGCCGGGGTCGTCGACGACAACCGGCGACTCGCCGACCGGCCTCGAAGTGGGTCTGGGCACGCGCGTCGTGGCCACCTCGCGCGACTTCACGAGCGGCACGTTCCGCGCCACCGGCAGCTCGCTCGACCTGGCGATCCAGGGCGACGGCTTCTTCCAGATCAACCGGCCCGATGGCACGACCGTCTACACCCGGGCCGGCAACTTCCACCGCGATGCCCAGGGCCAGGTGGTGACCGCCGACGGCTACTTGCTCGAGCCGGCCATCTCGATTCCCGAGAACGCCACCTCCGTGACGATCTCGCGCGACGGCGCCGTCTCGGCCACCATGCCGGGGCAGAACGCCGCGCAGCAGCTCGGCGTCATCGAACTCGCGACGTTCCAGAACCCGGCCGGCCTCAGCCCGCTCGGCGGCAACATGTTCCAGATCACGAGCGCGTCCGGCGATCCGCAGGTGGGCCCGGCCGGCAACGAGCAGCGCGGCATGCTGACGCAGGGCTACCTCGAAGACTCGAATGTCAGCGTGGTCGAAGAGATGGTCAACATGATCCTCGGCCAGCGCGCCTACGAGGCCAGCTCCAAGGTCATCAAGGCGGCCGACGAGATGCTGGCGCAGGTCAACAACATCGTCCGCTGACATGGTGACGCTCCTGCTGCTTGCCGCCCTTGGCGCCGCCGTGCCGCCAGCCGCCGTGCCGCTGCCGCCGGCGGTGCGCGACGCCGTCGTGTCGGCCGTGCGGGCGCGCCTCGGCGGGGCGGCCGAGGTCGACGTCGAGGCGATGGAAGCCCCGGCGCCGCTCACTGGCGAGATCGTCGATGCCGTGCTCGCACCCGGCGCCGCGATCGGGGCGCCGCTGCGCGTCGTGCTGCGCGGACGCGGGCAGGGGCCGGCGGTGTCGTTCGTGCCCGTCGGGCGCGCGACCGTGCGGATTGGCGTCACGCTGCCGCATCTGCATACGGCGCGCGTCGTACGCCGGGGCGAACGTCTGGCCGACGCCGACGTCGCCGAGGTCAGCCACGCGCTGCCGCGCGGCGCCTTGCGGGCGCTGCCCGACCGCCAGTCGATCGTGGCCGGGCGCGTGCTGCGTGACCTGCCAGTCGGCGCCTGCCTCACCGCGCAGGTGGTCGTGCCGGTGCCGGCGGTCGTCGCCGGGCAGGATGTGGCCGCCGTCGTGCGGGACGGCCGCGTCGAAGTGCGGGCTCGGCTCGTCGCCGTCGACTCGGGCGCCATCGGCGACACGGTGCGCGTGTCGCACCCCGAGGCCCGGCGCGTGCTGCGGGCCCGCGTCGTCGGCCGTGCCGAAGTGGAGATTCATCATGAACGCTGAGTGGAACGTGCATCGGGCGGCGGTCGTCCTGGGGCTGGGCCTGCTCGTGGTCGCGCCGGCCGTCGCCGTGGCGCAGGGCCCGACCGCGGCGCAGGCCCCGATCGCCAAGGGCAAGAACGAGCCGGCCGCGATGGCCAGGGCGCCGGAGACACAGGATGCCGCCATGGCAAGGTATCTCGACGCGTCGCGGGCGCTCCCGGCGGCCGAACCGTTCGGCTGGATGCAGAACCTGAGCCTCGACCTGCGGGCGCGGCGCGTCAACGACATCGTGACCGTGCGCGTCGAGGAAAACACGGCTGCCACCGGAACGACCGATGCGGCCGTGGCCAAGTCGACCTCGACCGGCGCCGGTATCAGCACCCTGCTGGGGCTCCAGAGCAAGCTGCCGGCCGGTCTCGGGCTCGGCGACCTCGCATCGACGCAGAGCGGGACCGACTTCCGGGGCACCGGGTCGACGGCCCGGGCCAGCGTGCTGACGGCGACGCTGTCGGCGCGTGTCGCCGGTGTCATGCCGAACGGCGACCTGCTCATCGAGGGCATCCGCGAGATCGAGATCAACGGCGACCGCCAGATCGTCGTGCTGACCGGGGTGGCCCGCGTCGTCGACATCGGCCCCGGCAACGTCGTCATGTCGGGCGCCCTCGGGCAGCTCAGCATCCGCTACTTCGGCCGCGGCCTGACCAAGGGCTCGATGTCGCCCGGCTGGCTCGTGCGGCTCATCAACAAGGTGTTCTAATCATGAGCGTCGCTCACAGGCCTCTTGCCATTCTCCTGACCGTGGCCCTCGGAGCGGCCGCGCCCGCGGCGGCCGACACCACGGCCCGCCTGAAGGACGTGGTGTCGATGCAGGGCTTCGACGCCCTGCCCCTCATGGGCTACGGTCTCGTCGTCGGCCTCAACAAGACGGGCGACCGCCGCCAGACGATCTTCTCCACGCAGTCGCTGGCCAACATGCTCCAGCAGATGGGCGTGTCGGTGCAGGCCGGCCAGGTGCGCGTCGAGAACATCGCCGCGGTGCTCGTCACGACCAGCCTGCCGGTCTACGCGCGCCCGGGCGTGCGCCTCGATGTGACGGCCTCGTCGATCGGCGATGCCCGGAGTCTGCAGGGCGGCACGCTGCTCGCGACGGCGCTCCGCGGACCGGACGGACAGGTCTACGCGCTGGCCCAGGGGCCCCTCTCGATCGGCGGCTTCGGCGGCGGCGCCGGCGGCAACTCCGTGCAGGTGAACCACCTGACCGTGGGCCGCGTGCCGAGCGGCGCGATGGTGCAGCAGGGCAGCGGCGTCACGATGCCGGCCGCCGCCGTGCTGCCGCTGTCGCTCCACGATCCCGACTTCGCCACGGCGTCGCGCGTGGCCGCGGCCATCAACGCCGACCTGGGCGATGGCAAGGCGCGGGTCCTCGACCCCGGCACGGTCACCGTTGAGGTGCCGACGCAGTACCAACAGGCGCTGCCGGAACTGATGGCCCGGCTCGAAGTGCTCAGCGTAGCCTCCGACCCGCCGGCGCGCGTCGTCATCAACGAGCGCTCCGGCACGATCGTCGTCGGCGCGAACGTCCGCATCGCGGCGGCAGCCGTCGCGCACGGCAATCTCTCGGTGCGCATCAGCACGCGCTTCGAGGTGTCGCAGCCGAACGCGCTCGCCCGCACCGGCGACACCGTGGTCGTGCCGAACGTCAACGTCGACGTGCGCGAAGGCACGGCGCGTCTCGTCTCGCTCGAAGAGGGGACGACGCTCGATGCCGTCGTGCGCGCGCTGAACACACTCGGCGCGACGCCGCGCGACATCATCGCCATCATGCAGGCGCTCAAGGCGGCCGGGGCGCTGCACGCGGAGATCGTGATCATCTAGGGCGGGGCCCGGGGCTCGGGACGCACATCATGAAGACGACACTCGAATCGCTCGCGATTGCGCAGGCGCCGCTGCAGGCGCCGAAGACGCCGGCCGAGGCCGAGCGGATGCAGGTGCTCGCCCTTGTCGAGCAGTTCGAAGGCATGCTGCTCAGCGAGATGCTGCGCGACGTGCGCGCCGGCGACGAGGACGACGCCGAGGGCTTCGGCCTCGGCGCCTCGACGATGACCGATACGATGCAGGGCGAGTTCGGCCTGGCGCTCAGCCGCGCCGGCGGACTCGGCCTCGGCGACGTGCTGGCGAAGGCGCTGCTCCGCAAG
>JBIKUN010000169.1:0-8749 GCA_044347565.1 Vicinamibacterales bacterium
GGCGGCGGTGGTCCCCACGGCCATCGCCGCCCCGACCCTCAGCGCCCCGGGTGTCCCCACCCCCCGGGCGCCCGGACACGACCACGAGCACGACCCTGCCGGCCACGCCGACCCCACCGGCGACGTACCGGCGGAGGTCGTGGCCGGCGGCGTGCCGGTGACGTCGGCGTTTGGCTGGCGCAGCGACCCGTTCACGGGCCGGGCGACCTTCCACAAGGGCGTCGATCTGGCGGCGGCGTATGGCACGGATGTGCACGCGTTCGACGGGGGTGTCGTGAAATCGGCCGGCGACCGGCCGGGCTATGGTCTGACCGTCGTCGTGGATCATGGGAGCGGCCGCGAGACCCTGTACGCCCATCTGTCGTCGATGGCCGTGGCTGCCGGCGACGCGGTGGCCGCTGGTCAGCCGATTGCACGGTCAGGAAGCAGTGGACGCGCGACTGGCGCACATCTGCACTTCGAGGCACGGGAATACGGCCGGCCGGTAGATGCAGGGCGACTCGCGGCGGTCTGGCAGGGCCGGCCGCCCGACACGAGTGTCGGAGGATCGGACGAATGACGGCTGCGGTACTAATGGAGTCGCGGGCATTGCCGATTGGCTGGGGGAACGACCAGCGGGCGTGGGGCCCGGCCTGGGAGGGACACGACGATGAAGATTGAACAGAACCGCGCCAACCTCGAGACGATCGCCGGCAGTCGTGCGGACGCCGTGCGTGACGAGCGCGCGGCCGCCGCCGAGAAGGCCACCGAGGCTGACCGGTCCGCCGACCAGGTCCGGGTGTCGACCGCCGGGCAGCTGGCCGCCGCGGCCGCCGCCAGGGCCAACGAGACCTCCGACATCCGTCCCGAGGCGGTGGAGCGTGGGCGTGCGCTGCTCGAACGCGGTGAGCTCGGGCGCGATGCCGCCCGGCTGGCCGACAAGCTCATCGACAGTCTGCTCGATCGGAGCTAGTGGCCGTGACGCCGACCCGACCCGCGGCAGTCCTCGACCAGGCGCGCCGGCTTCACGAGGTGCTCGAGGCGCTGGCCGCAGCGCTCGGGCGGGGCGACGCGTCGGCGGTGCTCGCCTCGGAACCGGCCCTGCAGGCCGTGGTCGAAGCCGT
This sequence comes from Vicinamibacterales bacterium, assembly GCA_044347565.1. GTDB lineage: Bacteria > Acidobacteriota > Vicinamibacteria > Vicinamibacterales > UBA2999 > CADEFD01. The sequence goes on from JBIKUN010000169.1 coordinate 1,104, forward strand.
CGGACGAGCCGACACCCTCGCCGCGGAGGAACGCGCGGCGACGGTCGACGAACTGCAGCGTGCCCGCCGCGCGCTCGCGCGTTGCCGGGCCATCGGCGCGGCCGCCGCGGATCTGGCCCGCGCGACCGTCGACGTGCTGGGCGGTACGGGTTGCTACAGCCGGCGCGGCGCCGGCCGGCCGCGCGCAGCGCGCGGCCGTGATCTCCACGCGAGGGTGTAAATGGCAGGACTCTTCTCCAGTCTGTCGATGGCGTCCCGATCGCTCGAAGCGCAGCGCGCAGGGCTCGACACCGCCGGCCGGAACATCGCCAACCTCAACACGCCCGGCTACGCGCGGCGCCGTCTGGAACTGGCCGAGGTCGTCAACGGCACCGGCGGCGTCGAGGTCGTGGGCGAGCGATCGCTGCGCGACGCGGTGCTCGACGCCCGGGTCCGGACCGCGCTGGCGCCCGAGGCCCGGGAAGGGGCGGTCGCCGGTGCCCTGGCGCCCGTCGAAATCGCCATCGGCGCCCCGGGCCAAGGCCTCGACAGCCGGCTCTCGGCCTATTTCGATGCCTGGTCGGCGCTGGCCGCCGAACCGTCCTCGCCGGTCGTCCGCGACACGGTGGCGCTGCGGGGCCAGCAGCTGGCCTCGTCCTTCAACGACGTGGCGGCGCAGCTGGCCGAGGCCGGCCGGCTTGCCGACCGCGGCGTGCGCGGCGCCATCGGCGAACTGAATGCGCTCACGGCCCAGATCGCCTCGCTCAACGAGGCCATTGCGGGCGGCGGCAGCGCCGGCGATGTCGAGGCGCTGCGCGACCGCCAGCAGGTAGCCCTCGAGGAGCTGACGAAACTGGCCGCGGTAAGCGTGGTCACGCGCAGCGATGGCGGCCTCGACGTCATGCTGCCCTCGGGACGGCCGCTGGTGTTCGGGGCCACCGCCTCGTCGGTGGTGGCCGGCACCGGCGCCAACGGCTACGCGGCCTTGACGCTCGATGGTGTGACCGTGACTGGCGAGTTCACCACCGGCCGAATCGGCGGCCTCACGGCGGCGCGTGATACCTACATTCCGGCCTACCAGGCCCGCCTCGACGACCTCGCCTACCAGGTGGCTCAGCGCGTGAACACGGTGCACCAGACCGGCACTGACCTGACCGGCGCGGCCGGCGGCGTGTTCTTCACCGCCCCTGGCGCCGTCGCGGGGGCTGCGGCGGCGCTGTCGGTGAGCCCCACCATCGTCGGCAACACCGCCCGCATCGCCGCCTCGCAGACCGGCGCGCCAGGGGACAACGGCACGGCGCGGGCCATTGTGGCCTTGCGCGAGGCGGCGACGGTATCGGGCGGCACGGCGACCTTCACGCAAGGCTGGGCGCAGCTGGCCTTCCGCGCCGGTGCCGACATCGACGATGCGCTTAGCCGGCAGCAGACGGCCAGGGACGTCAGCGCCGAGGTCCAGCGGCTCCGCGATCAGGTGTCCGGCGTGTCGCTCGACGAGGAGGCGGCAAGCCTCATCAAGTTCCAGACCGCCTACGAGGCCAACGCCAAGTATTTCTCCGCTGTCGACTCGGCGCTCGACACCCTCATGCGCCTGGTGGGAGCCTAGTCATGCGGGTCACGTTCCAGGCCGCCTACGGCGGCGCCGAATACGCCGAGATCGCCGCGTCGCAGGTGGCGCGCGCCCGCCAGCAGGTGATGAGCGGCAAGCGGCTGCAGAAGGCCAGCGACGATCCCGGGGCCATGCAGCGGTCGGTGGAAGGCCGAGGGGAGATCCGTGCCATCGAGACCTACCAGCGGACCGCCGACACCGCCACCGCGAGGCTTGCCCTCCTCGACTCGACGCTCGCCGGCGTGGTCGAGACGCTGCAGCAGGCCAAGGTCACGACCGCCTCGGCGCGCAACTCGACGGCGACGACGCTGCAGCGCGAGACGGCGGCCCAGACCCTCGAGGGCGTCCGCGACGCGCTGGCCGCGCAGCTCAACACGTCGTCCCGCGGCGTCTACCTGTTTGGTGGCAGCCAGACCACCGCGCCGCCCTTTGTCCGGGTGGCTGGCACCTGGACCTACCAGGGGGACGCCTCGCCGCAGCAGGTCGATGTCGCTCCCGGTCAGGCGGTGGCCTTCTCGCGCGACGGCCAGGCCCTGGCCCAGGGGACGCAGGCCACCAACATCCTCAATGACCTCGACGCGCTCGTCGCCGCCGTCCGCACCGGCAATCAGGCCGGGATGACCACCGGCATGACGTCCCTCGACCGGGCCTTCGAACGGGCCTCGCGCGAACAGATCGATGTCGGTGCCGACCAGGAGGCCATCGCCGAGCTGGAGGGCCAGCTGACACTCTCGAGGCTGGCCGCGGTGACGCGGGTCTCGAAGGACGAGGACGCCGATCTGACGGCAGCCATCAGCGAACTCACCCGCGCCGATACGGCCTATCGCGCCGCCCTCGGCGCCATCGGTCGCGCGTCGCGGACCTCGCTCATGGATTACCTGCGATGAGCGCGCGTCCGGCATCGTCGCCTGTCGTGGCGGCCGGCCCGCCGGCAGACGCCGCCCTCGGCAGCGGGCTGCCGACGCATGTCATCCAGGCGCCCGCTGGCCTGCCTGGCTTCGAGTCCTGCCGCCGTTATGCCCTCGTCGAGGCGGCCGAGATCGCCCCGTTCATCGGCCTGCACGGCCTTGACGCCCCCCACCCGCGTTTCCTCACGGTGGATTCCCGCCGCCTCGTGCCGGACTACCACGTGCCGCTCGGCGCCGCCGACCGCAGCCGCCTCGGCGTCACCGGCGATGAGCCGCTGCTCTGGCTCGCCATCGTCACCGTCACCGAGACGACCGCGACTGCCAACCTTCGGGCGCCGGTGGTGGTGCATCCCACCCGGATGACGGCCGTGCAGGTCGTCGATCACGACGTCCCGTATTCGTCGGCCCATCCGCTGCTCGACTAGCGCCATGCTGGTAATCTCGCGAAAACGCGACGAGGCCATCGTCATCGGCGGCGGTATCGAGGTGCGTGTGCTGCGTACCGGGCGGGATACCGTCCGGCTCGGCGTGACCGCCCCACCCGATGTCGCCGTGCACCGTCACGAGGTCTACGAGGCCGTGTGCGCGGCCAACCGGTCGGCAGCCACGGCGGGGATGGAGGCGCTGGCCTCTTTTGGCGGGCGTCTGCGCCTGCAGCCGCCGCGCGAGCCGGTGGCGTAGCCCATGTCCCGCCTGGTGCCCTGGGCGTTCGCCGAGCCGGCGGCCATGACCCGCGCCTTCGCCGGCGAGGCCGACCGCTGGCGCCGCGCGCTCGCCTGGGAGACCGCCGACCTCTGGGCGGGCATCGCCCGGGCCCGCGAGACAGGGCAGTTGCCGGGGCTCGCGGCCCTCCGCGACGACGGCCGGCTCGCCGGCTGGACCTACTTCCTGCGCCGCGACGATGACCTCCAGGTCGGCGCGCTCAGCGCCGACACGCCCGCCGACACGGCCGCCCTCGTCGACGGTGTGCTGGCGCGCCCCGAGGCCGGACGCGCCGGTCGTCTGCTGCTGTTTGCCTTCTCCGATGCTCCGGACTGCGACGTCGTGCTCAGCGGGCGCGGCTTCGAGGTCGAGGACTACCTCTATCTCGAACGGCCCGTCGGCGCTGGCCGGGGGCCGGCCCCGCCAGGACGCCCGTGGGCGCTGGGCGACCTCGAGGCCACTGCCGCACTGCTGCGCGCCGCCTACCCGATGGCGGATCCGTTGCGGCCCTTCGCATCGGATGGCCAGCCGGCCGCCTGGCGGCGCTACGTCGACGATCTGGTGGAGGGCGACGGCTGCGGCCGCTATCGGCCGCAGCAGTCGGTGGTATTGCCCGGCGCGGCTGGCGCTCTCGACGCGGCGGCGCTCGTCACCGACCTCGGTGTCGGCTCGGCGCATCTGGCGCAGATAGCTGTCCGGCCGGAGCGGCAGGGCCAGGGGCTGGCGACCGCCCTCGTCGATGAGGTGGCGCGGCGCTGTGCCGAGGCCGGGGCCGTGCGGCTGACGCTGCTCGTGGCCGCCGCCAACACGGCCGCGCGGCAGCTCTATGCGCGCACCGGCTTCGTACCGCGGGCCCGGTTCACCTTCGCCGTCCGGGTCACGGCCGCGGCCGGGGTCCGGCGCGCTGCCGCCGGACACGCGGCGGCGCTCATTACCCGCGCCGGTTGATGAGGGCCGCCGGGGTCGTCGCCGGGCTGAGCACGCGGCGGTAGCCGGCAAGTGTGGATTCGCCCTGCACGAGGCCGGCGACCGCGGCCCGGCGCGCCAGCTCGGCGTCGGCGAGCGACTGCAGCGAGGCCTCATCGGTCGAGAGGATGTGCGTCACGGTGGCCGCGGCGCGCTGGCGCAGGGTGACGATCTCGAGGTAGCCGGGCTGGGCGGCGGCGCGATCGCGCTCATCGGCCAGACGGCGGCGCACTGGCTGCAGGCCGTCTTCGAGCGCCACGAGAGCGCCGGTGAGGCGGTCACGCTGCTCGCCCTCGACGGTGAGGCGCTCGTAGTCGCGCCGCGTCGACACCTCGTGCTGTCGGGCGGCCACCGCGGCCAGCTGCTCGAGAATGGACAGCTCCGCCTCGAGTCCGGCCCGGTACTCGGCCAGCGCGCCGCGGAGATCGTCCTCGGTCATGCCGCTCCCCGTTCGGCGTCGGCGGACGGCCTGGCGGCCACGGCGGCCCAGCTCTCGCGCAGCGTGTGCAGCACCCGCACGGCATCGTCGAGCGGGGCTGTCTCGTTGCGCATCGTCGCCTCGAGGACGCGGCCGCTCAGATAGGTGTAGAGCGCGTCGAGCTGCTGCGCCACGGCGCCGCCGCGCTCCATATCCAGCGTGTTCTGCAGTTCGGCGATGACGGCCAGCGCGCGCGCCGACGCCTGGTGGCGGGCGGGCACGTCTCCCCGTACCATGGCCTCGCGCATCTGGTACACGAAGCGCACCGCGCCGTCGTAGAGCATCACCACCAGTTCGAGCGGCGTACGGGACTGGACTTCGGTCTGGCGGTAGGCACTGGCCATGCGCTGCGCGATCATTGTGACTGCACTCCGGGATTAGAGGGATCCGCCGAACGACGCCAGCGAGCTGCTCTGGCTCTTGAGCTGGCTCATGGCCTGGTCGGCGGCGATGAATTCGCGCTGCAGCGCCGCACGGCGCAGCGCCAGGCGCGACTCCATCGAGGTCAGCTGCTCGGTGAGGCGTGACGTCTGCTCGTTGAGCAGCTTGGTGGCGCCGCGCAGCAGACCTTCGCTGCTGGTATACGTGTCGAGCGTCGCCTTGATCCCGCCGAACACGCCGGATGAGCCGGGCCCACCGGACGCGCCGGCGAACAGGGCGGCCACGTCCGTGGCGCTGGCAGTGACGGCAGCGTCGAAGGCGGCCTCGTTCAGCTCGAGGGTGCCGGTCTTGCTCAAGGAGAAACCGACCTGCGACAGCGACGTCACGGCGCCGCTGCCGTATTCGCTGACGACGGCGTCGCGGAGCTGGTCGCGCAGCTGGCGCAGCAGCGGCTCGCGGCCGATGCTGGCCTGGCTGCCGTTGCGGGCGGCCAGCGTCTGGTCGGACGCGAACTTCATCAGGTCGTTGTACTGGGTGACGAACGTGCGGGCCCGGGCCTTCAGGCTCTCGGTGTCGCGCTTGACCTCGACAGTGACTGGGGAAGGGACGCCGTTGGTTGTGTTCAGCTTGAGGAGGTTGAGGGTCACTCCCGGGATGGCGTCCGTCACGGTGTTGGTCGTGCTCGTGACGGAGATACCGTTGACTTGCACCTGGGCGTCGGTGGCCGCGACGGCGGTGGTAAAGGCGTTGTCGAAGCCGCTGGCACCACCGCCACCCAGGTTGCCCTCGATGGTGAACGCGCCGGCCGTGCCGGTCTCCTTGGCCGTCAGGACCAGCCGGTAGCTACCCGGGCCGCTCTGCACGACAGCGGCGCGTGCCGGCGGGTCGCTGGTCGCATTGATGGCATCGGCCAGGCCGCGCAGGGTCACGGCGCCACTGAGCGACACGGTCACGCCGCTGATTGTGAGCGTGCCGCCGGTGGCCACAACCGTGGAGTCGGCGTCGGGGGCGACGGTTGCCGACACCGAGACCTGGGCCCGGGCCAGGGTGCCGACGGTGACCTCGTAGCGGCCGGGGACGGCCGTGTCGGTCGCCGCCGCCGTGAGCGTGGCCGGGTCGCTGCTCGTGGCCGCGTTCGCCGACAGGTTGGTGCCGGTGGCCAGCCAGTCGGCCGCCGACTGCAGCGCCGACACCTTCGCCGTGAGCTGGTTGAAGGTATTGGCCCGGGCCTGCAGGGCGGACTGCCGCGACTGCAGCGACTGCAGCGGCCGACTTTCCTGCGCCATGACGAGCGTCAGGATCTGGCTGAAGTCGACGTTGTTGAAACCGCTGAGCGTGATGGGCGAGCTCATACCCTTTTCCTTTCTCTGCCGTTCGGTGCGACGGCAGCGTCCACTACGATTCGCAAGAATCCTGCCATCCCGGTGCGAGGTGGCGGAGCGCGGCGTCGCGCCCCGGGCACCGAACGACGCGGACCGGCCGCGCCGGCGCCGGGCCGCGTCAACGGGTCGTGGGTGGCCCTAGCGGAGCAGGGAGAGCACCGACGACGTCTGCTGGTTGGCCTGGGCGAGCGAGGCGATGCCGCTCTGCGTCAGGATGTTCCAGCGGGTGAGATTGGCCGATTCCTCGGCCATGTTGGCGTCGCGGATCCGGCTTTCGCTGGCCTTGGTCGCGACGTTCTGGAACTGCGCCAGACCGATGGCGTACTGCAGACGGTTCTGCAGGGCGCCGATCGAGCCGACGACCGAGCCCAGCGTGCCGACCGCCGTCTGAATCGCGGTCACGGCGGTGGCGGCGTCACCGGACGTCGCAATCGAGAGGGAAGCGATGCCGAGCGTGGTGGTGTCGGCGGCGCCGATCGTGCCCCCCACCGTGCCGTTGGCGCCGTCGTTGCTGACGAACACCGAAAAGCCCTGCGCGGTGCCGAGGCTGGCGACGCCGACTTCGCGGGTGATTTCGCTGATGACCGAGGTGAACTCGGCGTTGAGCTGGGTGCGGTTGCCGGTGAAGCCCGCCGAGGCCGACTGCGTGGCCAGGGTGGCCATGCGGTCGAGCAGGGTGCCGATGTTGTCGAGCGCGCCGTTCCTGATGTCGAGCACCGAGAGGCCGTCGTTGGCGTTGCGGATGCCCTGGTTGAGCACGGCCTGGGTGGCGCGGAACGAATTGGCGACGGCGAGGCCGGCCGCGTCATCGCCGGCCCGCGTGATGCGAAGGCCGCTCGACAGCCGGCCCAGGGTCTTCTGCAGGCTGACGTTGGTGAGGCTGAGGTTCGCCTGGGCGTTCAGGGCCGAGACGTTACTGACGACTGAAAAAGCTGCCATGTCCTACTCCTCCGTGAGTCCGGGCCGGCTTCCTTGCCAGCCAGCAGCGGCCCGTGGGAGGACCGCTGACACAGGAGTAATCGGGCATCCCGGACAGACCTTGAATGCGTCCAGGCGGGGCTGGCACGGCATCGGCGTGGCTCAGGGTGGGAGTCTCACCGGACACGGCCGATGACACGTCAGGAGGGCGGAGAGCGCGGCGGCGGATCGCCGCCGGGAGGGGCGTCGCCGGACGGGGGGGGCTTAACGAACGACGCGGCCCCGCGCCCCCCGGGCCCGGCCGCGGACACCGGGGGTGGGTGGGC
>JBIKUN010000220.1:0-5096 GCA_044347565.1 Vicinamibacterales bacterium
GGAGCTTGTCGAGAATACCCATGCGTATAAGTCCGGCCTGTCGCGGTCGCTGTGTCTGGCGCGGAGCTCCCTAGTGTACTTCACGGGTTCCGCTGGCGCGCCCGCCCATTCGTCCAGGCCCCGGATTTCCGGCTGCCGGACACCCCGGACGGCCTCTCCCCACCCGCCCACCCGCTCCCTCAGCCCTGCCCCGCCGCCCCGTTCATGCCCCGTCCGTTTGGGGACACACCCGCGCCTGGCATATCATTCACGATGGATGCATCGATATGCTTGAGGCTTCAGCCCTGTTCCGCGTGCTCGGCGACCCGGCCCGGCTGCGCCTGCTGCGGGCGCTCTCGATCGACCGCTTCAACGTGACGGAACTGACGGGCATCCTCGGACTCGCCCAGTCGGGAGTCTCGCGCCACCTGGGCCTGCTCAAGGACGCCGGGCTCGTCAGCGAGGAACCCGACGGCATCTACGTCTACTACCGGCTGGCCCGCGCCGGCGGCGACTCGCCGCTCTGGCAGCTCCTCGACGGCGAGTTCTCGCGCGCCGCCGCGATTCCCGACGTGCGCGCCGACGACGCCCGCATCCAGGAAGTGCGCCGCCTGCGCCGCGAGAACTTCGACCAGCATGCCGGCGCCGACACCCGCGACGGCCGCCAGCTCGTGCCGGGCCGCAGCTGGGCCGCGTGGTCGCGCGCGCTCGGTCTGCTGCTGCCGCCGCTCGACGTCATCGACATCGGCTGCGGCGAGGGCTACCTCACGATCGAAGCGGCGCGCTGGGCCCGCACGGTGGTGGGCGTCGATCGCTCGCCGGCCGTGCTGGCCCGCGCCCGCCAGCTCGCCGAACGCCGCCGCGTCACGAACATCACGTGGAAGCGCGGCGACATCGAACGCGTGCCGGTGTCCGATGCCTCCTTCGACGTCGCGCTGCTGTCGCAGACGCTGCATCACGCGGCCGATCCGGGCCGCGCCGTGCACGAAGCCGCGCGCGTGCTGCGCCCCGGCGGCCGCGTGCTCATCCTCGACCTGCGCACGCACGACGAGTCGTGGGTGCGTCACAAACTCGGCGACCGCTGGCAGGGCTTCGACGACGCGACGCTGTCGTCGTGGCTCACGGACGCCGGCCTCACCCAGCCGCGCGTGCAGGTCGGCGCCCGTGGCGCCGGCGATCCCTTCGTGGTGCTCGTGGCCTCCGCCTCCAGGCCCGACGCCCTGATCCTCACGCCTTCCCGTGCCGCGCGCCGCCCCCGCGCCCGCACCTCCGTTCAGGACCTCCCATGACCACGCCTGCCTCCGCCACTCCGCACACGCATCCCGCCGCGCCGGCGCATCCCCTGCAGGAGGTGCTCGCGCAGCGTATCGCGATCATCGACGGCGCCATGGGCACGACGATCCGCACCTACGGCATGACCGAGGCAGACATCCGCGGCGAACGCTTCCGCGACGCCGGCAAGGATCTGCTGAACAACGGCGATCTGTTCTCGCTGACGCAGCCGGCGATGATCTGCGACATCCACCGCCGCTTCCTCGAAGCCGGGGCCGACATCATCGAGACGAACACCTTCGGCGCGACCACCATCACGCAGAGCGAGTTCTTCGTCGATGACCCGCGCGAACACGGCGGCCGCAAGGACCCGGCCTTCTATCAGCGCATCATCGAGGACCCGTTCCTGCAGCGCCTGGCGTGGGAGATCAACGAGCAGTCGGCGCGCCAGTGCCGCGAGTGGGCCGACCGCGTGGCCGACGCCACCGGCCGCCGCCGGTTCGTCGCCGGCGCCATCGGGCCGCTCACCGTGTCGCTCTCGAACTCGCCCGATGCCGACGATGCCGGCTTCCGCGTCGTCACCTTCGATCAGGTGAAGACCGCCTACATGGAGCAGGTGCGCGCACTCATCGCCGGCGGCTCCGACCTGCTGCTCGTCGAGACGATCTTCGACTCGCTGAACGCCAAGGCGGCCCTCGTCGCCATTCAGGATGTGTTCGCCGCCGACAGTGTGCGGCTGCCGATCATGATTTCGGCGGCCGTCGGCCGCGGCGGCGAAACGATGATCTCGGCGCAGACGGTCGAGGCGTTCTGGACGGCCGTCGCGCACGTCAACCCGATCTCGGTGGGCCTGAACTGCTCGCTCGGGCCAGACCTGATGTATCCGTTCCTCGAGGAGCTCTCGGCGAAGTCGTCGACGGCGATCTCGTGCTACCCGAACGCCGGCCTGCCGAACCCGCTCTCGCCCACCGGCTTCGACCTCGAGCCGGCCGACATGGCGCGGCACCTTGCCCACTTCGCCAAGGACGGGCTCATCAACATCGCCGGCGGCTGCTGCGGCAATACGCCCGAGCACATCGCCGCCATCGCGCGCGCCCTCGACGGGCAGCCCGGCCGCCCCGTGCCGTTGCGCGCGGTGAGTGGCGACGACGTCCGCCGCCGCACGGTCACAGTGCCCCTGCGGCTGTCGGGTTCGCAGCCCTTCACGCAGCAGCCCGGCGTCTTCATGCTGATCGGCGAGCGCACGAACGTCGCCGGCTCCCCGAAGTTCGCGCGCCTCATCAAGGACGGCAAGTTCGACGAGGCGGTCAGCGTCGCGCGCCAGCAGGTCGAGAACGGCGCCAACGTCATCGACATCTGCATGGACGAAGGGATGATCGACGGCGTGGCGGCGATGACCCGCTACCTGCAGCTCCTCGGCAGCGAGCCGGAAGTCGCCAAGGTGCCCTTCATGATCGACTCCTCCAAATGGGAGGTCATCGAAGCGGGCCTGAAGTGCCTGCAGGGCAAGGGCATCGTCAACTCGATCTCGCTCAAGGAAGGCGAAGACGTCTTCCGCGATCGCGCCCGCACGATTCACGCCTACGGCGCCGCCGTCGTCGTCATGGCCTTCGACGAACAGGGCCAGGCAGCCACCTACGCCGAGAAAATCCGGATCTGCGAAAGGGCCTACCGCATCCTCGTCGACGACATCGGCTTCCCGCCGGAAGACGTGATCTTCGATCCCAACATCCTGACCGTGGCGACCGGGATGGAGGAGCACAACAACTACGCGGTGGACTTCATCGAGGCCACGCGCTGGATCAAGGCCCGCCTGCCCCACGCCAAGGTGAGCGGCGGCGTCTCGAACATCTCCTTCAGCTTCCGCGGCAACAACGTCGTGCGCGAGGCCATGCACTCGGCGTTCCTGTTCCACGCGATTGCCGCCGGCATGGACATGGGCATCGTCAACGCCGGGATGCTCGAGGTCTATGAAGAGATCGCGCCCGAGCTGAAGACGCTGGTCGAGGACGTGCTGCTCAACCGAAGGCCCGACGCCACCGAGCGGCTGGTAGAGTTCGGCGAGGCCCTCAAAGCCGCCGGCGCGGGCGTGGTGGCCGACGCGAAGAAGACCGAGGAATGGCGGCTCGGCACGGTCGAGGCGCGGCTGTCGCACGCGCTCGTCAAGGGCATCGACACCTACATCGACGACGACACGGAAGAAGCCCGCGTCAAGCTCGGGCGTCCGCTCGCCGTCATCGAAGGACCGCTCATGGACGGCATGGGCGTCGTCGGCGACCTCTTCGGCGCCGGCAAGATGTTCCTGCCGCAGGTCGTGAAGTCGGCGCGCGTCATGAAGAAGGCCGTGGCCTATCTCTTCCCCTTCATGGAAGCCGAGAAGGCGGCGCAGGCCGCGGCCGGCCAGGCCGTGCGCGCCCAGGGCAAAATCGTGCTGGCGACGGTGAAGGGCGACGTGCACGACATCGGCAAGAACATCGTCGGCGTCGTGCTCGCCTGCAACAACTACGAGGTCATCGACATGGGCGTGATGGTCTCGTGCGAGAAGATCCTCGAACGCGCCCGCGCCGAGCACGCCGATCTCATCGGGCTGAGCGGCCTCATCACGCCGTCGCTCGACGAGATGGTGCACGTGGCGCGCGAGATGGAACGCCAGGGCTTCACGCTGCCGCTGCTCATCGGCGGCGCCACGACGAGCCGCGCCCATACCGCCATCAAGATCGCGCCGCACTACACGCAGCCGGTGGTCCACGTGCTCGACGCCAGCCGCGCCGTGCCGGTCACGACCAGCCTGCTGAGCCCGGAGCACAAGGACGCGTTCGTGGCGCAGCATCGCGCCGACTACGAGGCGATTCGCAGGAACCACGGCGGGTCGCGTCAGCCGATTGTGGACCTCGACACCGCGCGCATGCGGCGTACGCCCATCACGTGGCGCGCCGAGGACCTGCCGGCGCCCGAGGCGGCCGGCGTGCACGTGCTCGACGATTTCCCGCTCGCGACGCTGCGCGAGTACATCGACTGGACGCCGTTCTTCCATACATGGGAACTGAAGGGCGTCTATCCGCGCATCCTCGACGACGAGAAGTACGGTGCGCAGGCGCAGCAGATCTTCGCCGAGGCCAACACGCTGCTCGACCGCATCATCGACGGGCGCCTGCTGCGCGCCCGCGGCGTCTACGGTCTGTTCGCCGCGAACGCCGTCGGCGACGACGTCCAGCTGTACACCGACGCGGCACGAAGCCAGGAGCTGACGCGGTTCCACTTCCTGCGGCAGCAGACCGACCGCGGCCCCGAACAGGCATGCCGCTCCCTCAGCGATTTCGTCGCACCGAAGGCCACCGGCCTGCCCGACCACATCGGGGCCTTTGCCGTCACCGCCGGGCTCGGCCTGCGCGAACTGACCGCGCAGTTCCGCGCCGCGCACGACGACTACAACGCGATCATGGCGGAGGCCGTGGCCGACCGACTGGCCGAAGCGTTCGCCGAGTGCCTGCACAAGCGCGTCCGCGACCAGTGGGGCTACGGCCGCGCCGAGACGTTCACGCCCGCCGATCTCATCCAGGAGCAGTACCGCGGCATCCGTCCGGCGGCCGGGTATCCGGCCTGCCCCGATCACACCGAGAAGGGCACGCTCTGGCGCGTGCTCGACGTCGAAGCCGCTACCGGCATGACGCTGACCGAGTCGTTCGCGATGTGGCCCGGCTCGAGCGTGAGCGGCCTATACTTCGCGCATCCCGAGGCGCGGTACTTCACGCTCGGCAAGATCGGCCGCGACCAGGTGGCCGACTACGCCGCGCGCAAGGGGCTCACCGTCGCCGAGGTGGAACGCTGGCTCGGCCCGAACCTCG
>JBIKUN010000112.1:0-15366 GCA_044347565.1 Vicinamibacterales bacterium
TGCAGCACGGTGCGAACGTCGTGATACCCGTCCGGCAGGAGGCCCAGAATCCGGAGGTCGAGGTTGATCTTGGCGAACGCACGAATGGTGACGGGAGCGGAACGCAGCATGGGCAGACGACGAATCAGCGGGCGGTGAGCGGGCTCGACTGGCGCAGATCGCCGAGCGAGATGCCGACGGCATCGGCCGGCACATCGACGACGAAGGCGCGCGGATCGAGATCGATGTTCATCTCGACCTCGCCGAGCGTGGCGAGGAGATCGATGGGGCCGGCGGCCACGGCGCGGCGCACGCGCACCTGACGGGCCACGCCCGAGACATGGCCGGCGTAGTCGATCTGCCAGCCGCGGTAGTCGGCCGCTACCGGCACGCCGTCGCGCAGATAGACGCGCGTGTCACCGGCCGCCACCGCCTGCCACGCGGCGCCGTAGCGCTCGCCGTGGGCGCCGGGGGGCGCCAGGCAGCCGAAGATCATCCGTCGCAACTCCGCGGCATCGAGCGCGAGACCGGTCAGCGCTTCGAGCACCGAGGCCACCGGCGCCTCGCGCAGCACCTGCTTTTCACGCGGGAAATACAGCGTGGTGGCGGTGCCGTCCGCCGCGAGCACGAGCGCTGGCGCGCCGAACGGCGCCAGGGCCTCGAGCCGCACGGAGGCCGGCTCGGCGAAGCCCGCGAGCAGGCGGGCGCGAATGCGCTGCGGACCCGCGCGCCCGGACAGCCGGATCTCGGTCGTGGCCGTGCGCAGCGGCGAACAGTGCACGGTGGCACCGGCGAGGGCCGTGAGCGCGGCCGGATCATCGGCCGCGGTACCGCCCGGGCGGACCGGACCGCGCGCGGCGCACCCCGCGGTCAGCAGCACGAGTCCACACGCGGCGGCGTGCGCCGCGGCGCGTCGTGCACTCATCGTCCGCGCCGGACCTGGCCGAGCCGGCGTTCGATGGCGGCGCGATCGATGTCCACGCCGTCGCCCTTGAGCGCCTGTTCGAACCGCGACGCCGCCTCGTCCCGCTTGCCGAGTGCGGCCAGCACTTCCGCGAAATGGACCTGGATGACCGAACTGCCGCCGAACGCGGTGGCCGCCTGGCGCAGTGGCGCTTCGGCATCGGCGGCGCGGCCCATCTTGAAGAGCGCCCAGCCACGGCTGTCGAGGTAGGCGGGATTCCCCGGCTCGACGACGAGCGCGCGGTCCACCAGTGTGAGCGCCTCCGGCAGCTTGAGCCCGCGAGTGGCCAGCATGTAGCCAAGGTAGTTGAGCGCGTTCGCGTTGAGCGGATCGCGGGCGATGATCGCGCGGAACGCCTTCTCCGCATCGGGTACGCGGCCGGCCGTTTCATAGGCGGCGCCGAGGCGGAAGGCCACCGCGTCGTCGTCGGGGCGCGCGGTGGAGAGCGGCGTGAGCACGCCGATGGCGTCGGCGTGGCGCTTCGCCTCCTGATAGACGTCGGCGAGCACGAACGCGCCCGGCACCTGCGTGCGGCGTCCGCCGACGGCCGTTTCGGCCGTGCTCACGGCGCCGGCCGCGCGGCCCGCACGGATTCCCGCGAGGGCCTCGACGCGAATGAGCCCGAGATCGCCCGCCGCCGCAACCCGCGCCTCGCGCGCCACCTTCGCCGCCTCATCGGCCCGGCCGGCCTGCAGATACGCCTGGGCGAGCGCGGCGGCGACCGGCGCCGACTCGGGCAGCAGCGTGCGCGCCTTCTCGAAGGCGGTCGCGGCGCCGGCCGCGTCCCCGAGCTGCTGGCGCGCGCCGCCGAGTTCGGCGAGCAGCCGCACGATGTCGCCGGGCGATTCGTTGCGGCCGGCCTCGGTCCGCTCGACCGGCGCGAGCAGCGCCGCGACGGCGGCGTAGTCGTAGCGATCGCGGTAGAGCTCCGCGAGCAGGGTGAGCGTCGGCATGTGCCGCGGCTCGATGGCGAGCGCCTCCTGCCCGGCCTTCACCGCCGCGGCGGCATCGTCGCGCAGCAGGTGGGCGCGCGCCAGCAGATAGTGCGCGGCAACATCCTTCGGCGTGGCGGCCAGATACTCGGTGAGCGCGGTCACGGCGCGGTCGACGCCCTTGCCGTCGGGAATGCCGAGCAGCGCGTTCACGCGGCGCAGCCGCAGCTCGCGGCCCGGCGTACGCAGCGCATTGGCGCCGCGATCGAACGCCTCGGCCGCCTCTTCGAACTTCGACTGCCGCTCGTAGATGTCGCCGAGGGCCATGAAATACCTGGGATTCGCCGCGGACGCCTGCTCGAGCACGGTCGTGGCGCGTTCGAGCTGCCCGAGCGAACGCAGCGCCTCGGCCAGCATCGACACGGGTTCGCCGGCGGGTCCGGTCTGCGACACGATGCGCTCGAGGAGCGGCACCGCGTCGGCGGCGCGCTCGGCCCCGAGGAGCTGACGCGCGAGCGTAAGCTGCAGCCCCAGGTCCGTCGCCATCGCCGGCGAGTTCTGCACCTTCTGCAGGTGCGTGATCGCCGCCGCGCGCCAGGCGTCTTCGCTGCCACCGGCCGGGCCATCCACCACCCCATCGGCCCACGCGGCGTTGACGAGTCCGAGGATACGGTGTCCTTCTTCCGACGAGGCGTCGAGGGCGAGCGCCTTCTCGGCGGCGGCCACGGCGTCGGCGGCGCGGTTCTGCCGGGCGTAGAACCCCGCGAGTTCGGCGCGCAGTTCGGCGGCGTCGGGGTCGAGCGCCACGGCGCGCGTGAAGGCCGCTTCGGCGGCCTTCGCGTCATCGGCGGCCTCGGCGCGGCGCGCCAGCAGGAATTCGAACGTCGCCGCGGCATTGGCCGGACGCGTCGCGGCCGCGAGCGGAGCGGCGGGCGCGGGCTGTGCCGCGACCGGCCGGCCGGCCACCACCAGCACGAGAGCAAGAGCAGCACGACCGAGCGTCATGGGCTGCATCTTTTCACATTTCAGGGACGCCGGGGCGGTGGCCGGGGCTGCGCGTTATACTCCTCAGCGGAGTCCCCGATGCCCATTGATGCGGAGCTGCTCGAGATCCTGGCGTGCCCGGCCTGCAAGACCCCGGTCGTGCTCGTGAAGGACGGCGCCGCGCTGAAGTGCGAGCGCTGCCGGCGCGTCTATCCGATCAAGGACGACATCCCGGTGATGCTGCTCGACGAAGCCACGGTCGAACCCTGAAGATCCTGCTGGTGCGCCTGCGGCTGGTCGGCGATGTCGTCTTCACGACGCCCGCCATCCACGCCCTCCGCCGCCACTTCCCCGGCGCGCGGCTCGACTATCTGGTCGAACCCGCGGCGGCCGCCATCGTCCGCCACTCACCCGATCTCGACACCGTGATTGACGTGGCGCGTCCGCGCGGGCTCGCTCGTATCAGGTACGACATCGGCCTCGCGCGCCAGCTGCGGCGCACGGGCTACGACCTCGCCATCGACTTCCACGGCGGCCCGCGATCGGCCTGGCTCGTGCGCGCGAGCGGCGCCCCGCGGCGGATCGGCTACGACATCCCCGGCCGGCGCTTCGCCTACACGGACCGCGTGCCGTGGCATCCGGACCTCATCCCACCGCGCCATTCCGTGCTGAATCAGTGGGATCTGCTCACGCCGCTCGGCATCGCCGCGCCGACGCCGGCGGGCGATCCGGTGCGGATGACACCGGGCGCCGAGGCCGAGCGCCAGGCCGCCGCCCGCCTCGCGGGCGCCGGCGTGCCGGCAGATGCGCCGCTCGTCGTGCTGCACGTGAGCGCCAGCAACCCCTTCCGGCGCTGGCCGCGCGAGTCGTTCGCGCAGGTAGCCGGCGCGCTGGCCCTCGCCAATCCACGGCGCCGCATTATGATCACGGCGGGCCCTTCGGAAACGGACGCCGCCGATGCGATCGCCACCGATGCCGCGCGCGCGGCCGGCGCGGCCGCCGACGCCATCGTCCGCTGCGGTGAACCGCCGCTCGACGAGCTCCAGGTCATCATGTCGCGCGCAGCGCTCTTCATCGGAGGCGATTCCGGCCCGCTCCACGTGGCCGCCACGACCGGCGTGCCCGTGGTGGCCCTGTTCGGTCCGACGCTGCCGGCGCGGTCGATGCCGTGGCGCGATCCGGCGGCGCCCGCCGAAGCACTCGAGCCCGGCCTGCTCACCTGCCGCCCGTGCCACCAGCGGACCTGTGTGCACGGCGACTTCCGCTGCCTCACCGCCACGACACCCGCGCAGGTGCTCGCCGCGGCACACCGCGTGATGGGAGCCGGCGCATGACCACACTCGCCGCCGTCGCCACCGCACGCGCCACCCTCGAACGGCTCGACCGCGTGGGCTGGTGGGCCGTGATGGCCGCCGTCGCCTCGCTGCAGATCTCGATTGCCGCGGCGCAGATCGCCGTCACCGTCGCCGGCCTCACGTGGGTGATGCGCGCGACGATCGCCGGCGTGCCGGCCCTGCCCCGCTTCGTCGTGCCGCTCAGCGGCTACATCGCCTGGACGCTGCTGTCAGCCGGCGTGTCGCGCGATCCCGCGGTGAGTGTGCCCGACACGAAGCAGCTCGTGCTCTTCCTGCTCGTGCCGCTTGTCTTCGAGTTCGCGCGCGGCGCCCGCGCCCGCACGCTCGTCTCGATTGCACTCACGGTCGGCGCGGCAAGTGCCCTCGTCGGCATCGTGCAGTACGGCGTGCTCAACTACGGCGGCCTCGGCCGCCGGCCGCAGGGCACGCTCTCTCACTGGATGACCTACTCCGGCACCTTGATGCTCGTCATCTGTGCCGGGGTGTCGCGGCTGCTCTTCGACACACGCGATCGCGCCTGGGCCGCCGTGGCGATGCCGGCGCTCGTCACGAGCCTCGCGCTCACGCTCACGCGTAGCGCCTGGGTGGGGGTGTTCGCCGGCGTCGGCACGCTGTTCCTGCTGAAGGATCGGCGGCTCGTCGGCCTGCTGCCGATCGTCGTCGCCATCGTCGTCGGCGTGGCGCCGGCCTCGGTGACCGACCGCGTGTATTCGATGTTCGACCGGAACGATCCGACGAGCCGCGACCGCATGGCGATGCTCGAATCGGGCCGGGCGATGGTGCGCGACTACCCGCTCACGGGTGTGGGTCCCGACATGGTGCAGCACGTGTATCCGCGCTACCGTGTGCCCTGGGCCGTGCAGCCCTCGAACCCCCATCTCCACAACGTGCCGATGCAGATTGCCGCCGAACGTGGCCTGCCGGCGCTGGCCGCCTGGGTGTGGTTCATCGGCGCGGCGATTCGCGGCCTGTGGCCGCGGCTGCGGCGCTCGCGCACACCAGCGCTTGCCGCCGGCGGACTGGCGGCGATTGCCGCCATGCTCGCGGCCGGTCTCTTCGAGTACAACTTCGGCGATTCCGAGTTCCTGATGCTGTTCCTCGTGATGATCACCGCGCCCTTCGCGGCCGATCGGGACGGAGGTCTGCCGTGATCGAGGCTCCAGAGCTGCCGCCGCTCGCGCCCGACCGCGCCCGCGCCATCCTCGACGCCATGGCCGCGACCCATGTCGTGGTCGTCGGCGATGCGATGCTCGACCACTTCATGATCGGCAGGGTGTCGCGGATCTCGCCCGAGGCGCCGGTGCCGGTCGTGGAGTTCCTGCGCGAGTTCAGCCTGCCGGGCGGCGCCGCCAACGTGGCCTGCAACGTGCGGGCACTCGGCGCGCGCGTGTCGCTCGTGGCGGTGGTCGGCGACGACCCGCAGGCGGCCGAGATGCGCGGCCTGCTCGAAGCCCGCGGCGTGGGCGTGTCCGGCCTCGTGACCGACGGCGCGCGACCCACCACGCGCAAGACCCGGATCGCCACGACCCGCAATCAGCAGGTGGCGCGTATCGACATCGAGAGGAGCGACGACCTGGCTGCCGGCGTCGAGACCGCGCTCGTCGGCGTCATCGACGAGGCGACAGCGACGGCCGGCGCGATCGTGGTCTCCGACTACCTCAAGGGCGTCGTGACCGAACGGGTCATGCGGCACGTCGTCGCCACGGCCCGGGCGCGCGGCATTCCCGTGCTCGTCGATCCGAAGGTGCCGCATATGCCGCTCTATGCCGGCGCGACCCTGCTCACACCGAACCATCACGAGGCCGAGAGCGCGAGTCACGTGCGCATCAGGACCGCCGACGACGCCCGCCGCGCCTCGCGCGCCCTGCGCGAAACGCTGCGCGTCGAGGGTGTGCTCGTCACGCTCGGCGAACAGGGCATGTGGCTGGCGCACGAGACCAGCGACGGCCATCTGCCAGCGCGCGCTCGTGAGGTCTCGGACGTCACCGGCGCCGGCGACACCGTGGTGGCGACGCTGGCCGCGGCGATGGCCGCCGGCGCGAGTTCCGCGGAAGGCGCGCGGATCGCCAACGAAGCCGCCGGCATCGTCGTGACGCGCTTCGGCACCGCCGTCGCCACGCTCGACGAACTGCGCGCCCGCGTCGGCTAGACGCGGACGCGCCGCCGCGCCGTCTAGTGGCGGAAGTGCCGCCGGCCGGTCAGCACCATCGCCAGGCCGTGTTCGTCGGCCGCCGCGATCACTTCGGCGTCGCGTACCGAGCCGCCGGGATGGACGACCGCGGTGGCACCGGCGAGCGCCACCGCGTCGAGACCGTCGCGGAACGGGAAGAACGCGTCGGATGCGGCGACCGTGCCGGCGAGCGGCCGCTCCACGGCTTTCCACGCCGACGCCTTCATCGTCGCCACCTGCACGGCGTCTACACGGCTCATCTGGCCGGCGCCAATCGCGCGCGTGCGTCCGGCATCGGCGAAGAGCACCGTGTTCGACTTCACGTGCGCGCAGACGCGCCAGGCAAAACGCAGGGCCAGCCATTCCGCCGCCGTCGGCGCCCGCTTCGTGACGACCTTCACGCCCTCGCAGGGCCAGGCCACGCGCGCCTCCGCCACGACGTCGCGCGCCTGCACGAGCAGGCCGCCGAGCACCGAGCGGATCTCGCGCGAGGCCGCGGCCGTGGCCGGCGACTGGAACGCCGAGGTATCGGCGACCACGACGCGCATGTTGGGCTTCACGGCGAGAAGCGCCTTCGCGTCCTCATCCACCGACGGCGCCACCACGGCTTCGATGAAGGTCGACGTGAGGGCCTTGGCCGTGGCCGCGTCGAGCGCGCGGTTCAGCCCGACGATGCCGCCGAAGGCCGAGAGCGGGTCGGCCTCGCGGGCGCGCTCGAAGGCATCGGCCGCCGACGTGCCGATGGCGACGCCGCACGGGTTCGTGTGCTTGATGACCACGGCCGCCGGCTCGTCGAACTCGAGGGCGATGCGCGCCGCAGCATCGAGGTCGAGCAGGTTCGTGTACGAGAGCTCCTTGCCCTGCACGATGGCCGGACGCCCCAGGCCCTCGCCGCCGCCAATCGCATACCAGCTCGCCGGCTGATGCGGGTTCTCGCCGTAACGCAGGTCGCGCACCTTGGCGGCGGTGACGACCAGACGGGCCGGCGCCAGCGCCAGCGGCTCACGGGTGGGCGCGCCGCCCTCCTCGCAGCGGATGGTGTCGAGCACCTCCGCGATGGTGGTGTCGTAGGCGGCCGTGTGCGTGAACGCCCGCCGCGCCAGGTCGAAGCGCATGGCCGGCGACGGGCCGGCGCCGTCGAGCGCGGCCAGCACCGCCGGATAATCGGCCGGGTCGACGACCACGACGACGTCGCGGAAGTTCTTGGCCGCCGCCCGCACCATGCTCGGGCCGCCGATGTCGATGTTCTCGATGAGGTCGTCGAAGGTCGCCGCCGGGTTGGCGGCGGTCTTCGCGAACGGATAGAGGTTCACGGCCACGAGATCGATGAGGCCGATGCCGCTCGCGCGGGCCGCTTCGAGGTCGTGGGGCTCGTGCCGCCGGGCCAGGATGCCGCCGTGCACCAGCGGATGGAGCGTCTTGACCCGGCCGTCCATCATCTCGGGGAAGCCGGTCACGTCCGACACGTTGGTCACCGGCAGGCCGGCGGCGGCCAGCGCCGACGCGGTGCCCCCGGTCGAGACGAGTTCGAACCCACGGGCCTGCAGGCCGTGGGCGAAGTCGAGGAGGCCGGTCTTGTCGGAGACACTGAGGAGTGCACGTCGCATGGTCGGTTAACCCTGGTCCTTGAAGAAAATCACTGGCGAAAGCGTGAAACCGTCCGCAGAAAAACCGCGAGACAGGCATTGACACTTGGAGACATCGGTCGGTATCATTTATCTTGCTTTCCCTCGGTGGGGACGCGGAAGGCCGCGATCGCGCGGCCTTTTTTCGTGGCTCTGGCGCCCGCCCGGGGGTCTGGGGTCGGATGTAAGGTGGCGCGAGCCACAGCAAGCTAGGAAGAAGAACGATGCGTATCACAGGCAAGGTCAAGTGGTTCAACAACGCCAAGGGCTACGGCTTCATCGAGCGCGAGGGCGGTAGCGACGTGTTCGTCCACTACTCGGCGATCCAGGGCTCGGGCTTCCGCTCCCTCGAAGAGGGCCAGGGCGTCGAGTTCGAAATCGTCGATGGGCCCAAGGGTCCGCAGGCGGGCAACGTCCAGCTCGTCTGAGCCACTGATGTCATCCGGCGCCGGCCTCGGGGTCGGCGCCGCTTCTGCCTGGTTCGTCCCGCCCGTTCGTCCTTCCCACGCCCCTTCTGCCGTCATTCGTCGTGCGTTCCGGTCTTCGGCGTCGCCGTGAACACCACGCGGCCATCCTGCACGCCGACGCGGAACGCCACTTCGACGCCGTCCTTCGCGTGCTTCGACACCTGCGCCTGCACGACTTCCCGGAAGCGTTCGAACGGCACGTCCGCTTCGCCGGCCTGGCGCCGGGCCGCGTTGAGCGTCTCGTGCAGTGCCTGCACTTTCTCGAGCTCGGCCACGGGATCGCGCAGCGCCACGACGTCCGGCCGCGCCGGGCCGGCGGCCCCGGCGGGCGGCGCGGCGCGTTCGCGCACGGCGGCTGGCGCGACTGGCGTCGAACCGGATGGCGGGTCGGATACCGATCGTCCGCGCGGTCCCGGCCGCCCGAGCTCACGCATCTTCAGGTCGCGTTCCCACCGCTCGCAGAAGGCCGAGAAGCGCGACTGGAGTCCCTCGAGCCGGAAGCGCTCGGCGGTGTTCTGGATGGGCATCCGGTCGTACTGCTTGACGAGCGTCTCGACACGCTTGCGTGACTCCCACGGCAGCTTCGCCAGGCGGCCGGTCTGGAACTGCAGGTACTCGAGTTCGAGCCGCTTGATCTCGCCGTCCAGCTCCTGCAGCCGGCGCTCGAACTCTGAGATGGGAGGAGCCACGGGTTACCTGAGGAGCTGGAACCAGAGCAGCGGCAGCCACAGCTCGCGCGCGTAAGGGACGGGCCGGTCGTCGATGAGCACTTCCGACTCGGGCAGGTGGCTGATGAGCACGTAGAGATCGCGCAGCGCGGCGACATCGGGGCTGAAGAACCGGGCGCGATGACGCCGGGCGGCGCCGGTGCCCACCGCGCGGTACTCGGGCGCGGCTTCGGCACGGGCGAGCGCCTCGGCGAACGCGTCGCCGGCGAAGTCGGGAAACACCAGCGTGAGGGAGAACGGCAGGTCGCGCGGTCCGAAGAGCGCGGCGTGCAGGTCGGGATCGAGCGCGGCGAGTTCCTCCGGCGTCGGCTCCTCCGTCAGTTCGACGTAGGGCCAGAAGCGCTCGAGCGGCCGGCGTGTCGGGGCCGGCAGGACAGGCGTGGAAGAGGGTGGCTCGGGCATTGCGGGGCGCGGGCGCAGCGCGAACGCGTGAGTTGGTGATGGTATCCTGATCTGCCACCCCTCGCAAGACGGCGCACCTTGGGCGACTTCCGCGCACTCCCCTCGATCGACCAGCTCCTGCAGCGTCCCGCGGCGCGGGACCTGGTAACACGCTACGGCCACGGCCCGACCACCGCGGCCCTGCGGGCCGCCGTCGCCCGGGCGCGCGAGGCGCTCGCAGGCGGTCACGAAGCCGAGGCCGCCGCGCCGGACGGGCTCGTGAGTCGGGCGGCCGCCGCGCTCTCCGCCGCCGACCGCGGCTCGCTCGTGCCGGTGGTGAATGCCACCGGCGTCGTCATCCACACGAATCTCGGCCGGGCGCCGCTTCCGGCCCGCGCCGTCGAGCGCATCGGCGAGGTGGCCCGTGGCTACGCCACGCTCGAGTACGACCTGGCGAAGGGCGCCCGCGGCTCGCGCTCCGTGCACGCCGAAGGGCTGCTCTGCGTGCTCACCGGCGCCGAGGCGGCAGTGGTCGTGAACAACAACGCGGCGGCGATGCTGCTCATCCTCGGCGCGCTCGCCCGCGGCCGCGAAGTGCTCATCTCACGCGGTGAGCTCGTGGAGATCGGCGGCGGCTTCCGCGTGCCCGACGTGATGACGCAGTCCGGCGCCTCGCTGCGCGAAGTGGGCACGACCAACCGCACGCGTCTCTCGGACTTCACCGCCGCCCTGGGGCCCGCCACGGCGCTCGTGCTGCGGGTCCATCCGTCGAACTTCCGTATCGAAGGCTTCACCGAACAACCGGCGCTCGCTGCCGTGGTCGAGGCCGCGCATGCGGCCGGCGTGGCGGTGGTCGAAGACCTCGGGTCGGGGAACGTCGATGCGGCCTCGCCGTGGGAGCCCACCGTGCAGGCCTCACTCGCCGTCGGCGTGGACCTGGTGGCCGTGAGCGGCGACAAGATGCTCGGCGGGCCGCAGGCCGGCATCATCCTGGGCAGGAAGGTGCTCGTCGATCGCCTGCGCGCGCATCCGCTGATGCGGGCCCTGCGCGTCGACAAGCTGACCTACGCGGCGCTCGAAGGCACCCTGCTCGAACATCGCGCCGGGCGCGCGCACGCCACGGTGCCGGTGCTGCGCATGCTGCATGCGCCAAAGGCGGACGTCACGGCGCGGGCAGACGTATTGGCAGACGCACTGCGCACCCGCGGCTGGCAGGTCACCGTCATCGACGGCGAGTCCGCTATCGGCGGCGGCAGCGCGCCGGGCGTCACCGTGCCGACCTCGCTCGTGCGGATCGCCTGGCCCGGCTGGAGCGCCGATCGCCTGGAGGCGTGGCTGCGCGCCCGCCCCACACCGATCATCGCTCGGATTCAGGATGGCAGCGTGGTGCTCGACCTGCGCACCGTCGCCGAGGCCGACGAGGCGGAGCTCGCGGCTCTGCTTACGTCACCCGCGTGACAGCGGGACAGAGGGACCGCGGGACTGGGAGGCGAGCGTGAGGGCGCACTTCCCGAGGCCCGAGACCCGGTCCCCGAGCCCCGGCCCTAGAAGATCGTCGAGATCGACTGCTCCGCCCAGGCGATGAGCTGCGCGGGCAGCACGCCGAGGTAGAGCACCGCGAGCATCGACACGACCAGGCCGGCCATGGCGATACCGGGCACCTGCGGCGGCACGGGGCGGGCGTCGCGCTCGGTCATGTACATCATCACCACGATGCGCAGGTAGAAGTAGACCGAAACCACGCTCGACAGCATGCCGATGATGGCAAGGCCGTAGTAGCCCTCGGTCACCGCGGCGCTGAAGGTGTACCACTTGGCGATGAAGCCCGCCGTCGGCGGGAAGCCGCCGAGCGACAACAGGAACACCGTGAGCAGCGCCGCCAGTGCCGGGTGCGAATGCGCCAGGCCGGCGTAGTCGCGCAGTTCATCGTTGGCGCTCTCCTTCGAGCCGAGCAGCGCGATGATGCCGAACGCGGCCACGTTGGTCACGGCGTACGACGCCAGGTAGAACAGCAGCGAGGCCTTCCCCACGTCGTTGGCGGCGATGATGGCGACGAGCAGGTAGCCGGCGTGGGCGATGCTCGAATACGCGAGCATGCGCTTGATGCTCGTCTGAGACACACCCACCACCGTGCCCACCACCATCGTGAGCACCGCAATCACCCACAGCACCGGCGTCCAGTCGTCGACGAGCGGACCGAGGGCCGAGAGGAACACACGCGCGAACGCCGCCACCGCCGCCGCCTTCACGCCCGTGGACATGAAGCCGGTCACGACCGTCGGCGCGCCTTCGTAGGCATCAGGCGACCACATGTGGAACGGCACCGCGGCCACCTTGAACGCGAAGCCGACGATGAGCAGGCCCACCGCGACGAGCAGCATGGGGCTGTCGGCCATCGACTGCGCCGCAATCGCCGCGCCGGCGCGCTCGAGGTGCGTCGTGCCGGTGACGCCGTAGATGAAGGCGATGCCGTAGAGGAAGAACGAGCTGGCGAAGGCGCCGAGCAGGAAGTACTTGAAGGCGGCTTCGGTGGCGTTGGCCTGGTCGCGGCGCAGTCCGGTGAGCACGTAGACCGCAATCGACATGGTCTCGAGCGCCAGGAACATCAGCAGCAGGTCGTTCGACTGCGCCATCAGCATCATGCCGACGATGGCGAAGAGCACGAGCGCGTAGTACTCACCGGCCGGGATGCCGTCGCGTTCGATGGTCTCCGACGAGAAGAGCACCGTCAGCACGCCGACGACGACCAGGATCAGGTTGACGAAGAGCGCGAAGTTGTCGGCGGTCACCACGCCGAAGCTCGACGCGTTGCGGTCCCAGAGCAGGATCGAGGCGAAACCCGCCCCGAGCAGGCCGATGACGGCGAGGCCGCCGATCGGCATCTTCTCGGATTTCCCGCGGAACGCCTCGGCCAGCATCGCGAAGAGGCCGGCGAGCGCCACGCACACCACCGGAACGACGGCGTCAAAAGCGCTGGTGCTCATCCTACTGCCCCTCGCCGGCGCGACGCGCCGTGACCGGCGCTGCGGGGCCGGTGAACCAGGAACGCCATCCCGCGTCGACCCGCATCGGCTCACGCGCTTCCATCCGCTGGACGATGCGCGTGACGGCCGGCTCCATCGGCGCCAGGAACAGGTTGGGCGCGACGCCCATCAGAATCGACATCGCGCACAGCGGACCGATGACGGCCCATTCGCGCACGCTCAGATCCGGCAGATGCCGGTTTTCTTCGTTGGTGACCGCACCGTAGTAGACGCGCTGGAACATCCACAGCATGTAGACCGCCGAGAGAATCACGCCCAGGCCGGCCACCACCACGAACTTGGGTTCCCAGCGGAAGGCTCCGAGAAGAATCAGGAACTCGCCGATGAAGCCGTTCATGCCCGGCAGGCCCACCGACGCGAGCGTGACAATGAGGAAGGCCGCGGTGAGGCGCGGCATCACCGCCTTGAGGCCGCCGAACTCGCTGATGAGGCGCGTGTGGCGGCGGTCCGACAACATGCCCACCACCGCGAAGAGACCACCCGTGCTGATGCCGTGCGCCAGCATCTGGTAGGACGCGCCCTGCACACCCTGCACGTTCATCGCCGCGATGCCGAGCACCACGAAGCCCATGTGGCTGACCGACGAGTAGGCGACGAGCTTCTTCATGTCGGGCTGCACCATCGCCACGAGCGCGCCGTAGACGATGGCGATGACCGAGAGGGTCGCGAGCATCGGCGCGAAGGCCAGCGCCGCTTCCGGGAACATCGGGAAGGCGAAGCGCAGCAGGCCGTAGGCGCCCATCTTCAGCATCACACCGGCCAGGATGACCGAGCCGGGCGTGGGCGCCTGCACGTGGGCGTCGGGCAGCCACGTGTGGAACGGGAAGAGCGGCACCTTGATGGCGAAGGCCAGCGCGAAGGCCAGGAAGAACCAGTACTGCAGATGGTCGGGGACGCGCAGCTCGTAGAGCTTCAGCAGGTCGAAGGAGTACTGCCCGGTCGCCTGCTGGTGCAGCCAGGCGGTGCCGATGATGGCGATGAGCATCAGCACGCTCCCGGCCATCGTGTAGAGCAGGAACTTGATCGAGGCGTAGAGCCGCTGGTCGTAGCCCCAGATGCCGATGAGGAAATACATCGGGATGAGGACGACGTCCCAGAACACGTAGAAGAGGAAGAGGTCGAGCGAGACGAAGACGCCGATCATCGCCGCTTCGAGCAGCAGCATGAAGATCGAGAACTCCTTCACGCGTTCGTGGATGCCTTCCCACGACGAGAGGAGCGCAATCGGCGTGAGGAACGTCGTGAGCACGACGAGCATCAGGCTGATGCCGTCGAGACCGAGCGAGTACTCGATGCCGAAGGTCGGGATCCAGGCGTGGCGCTCGACGAACTGGAAGGCCGGGGCGCCGGCCGACTGGTCGAACGCGGCCCAGAGGAAGAGCGACGCCACGAGCGTCACGAGCGAGATGGCCAGCGCGCCCAGACGCATCGTCTGGTCCTTGGAGCCGTCACGATTGGGCAGCGCCAGCAAAGCCAGCGAGCCCGCGATCGGCAGCGCGATGAGCAGCGTCAGGATCGGCACACCAGTCACCATCATCTCCAGAGGTAGTAGCCGAGGATCAGCACGACGCCCACGAACGTGGAGGCCGCGTAGCTGCGCACCGAACCGGTCTGGAACAGGCGCAGCACCGCGCTCACCCCGGCGACGAGGTATCCGGTCACGTTCACGACGCCGTCGATGATCCGGGCGTCCGCCACCTTCCAGAGGCCCTCGGTCGAGGCCGTCTTGATGGGATGGACGATCGCCGCATCGTAGATTTCGTCGACGTAGTACTTGTTGAGCAGCAGCTTGTGGAGGCCCGGGAAATTCGCGGCCATCGAGGCCGGAATCTGCGGGTTCTTGAGCCAGAGGAATGCCGCGAGGCCGATGCCGAGGAGCGCGATGATCGACGACACGCCCATGAGCGTGAGCTCGAGCGCCGTCTTGTCTTCCTCACCCGCCTCGCCGTGGCCACCCGCCGCCGGCGCCTCGTGCGATTCGGCGGTCTGCGCCGACGCCGTGAGCGCCGTCTCCCCCGCCACCTGCGCCGACGACGCCACGGCCGGTGCCGCTTCGCCCGGCGCACATTCGGCCATCGTCATGCCGGCCGGCGCGCCCGGCAGCGACACCGGGATGTTGCACTCCGCCAGCGCCTTCGAGGTGGCCGCGAACGACGGCTTCAGCCATTCCGCGAGCGAGTTGTGGCCGCCGAGCGCGTGCGGCACGCCGATCCAGCCGGCCGAGACCGAGCCAATCGCCAGCACGATGAGCGCAAGCGCCATCGCCGGCGGCGCGTCGTGCAGGCCGTGTCCGTGGCCGTGCCCGCCGCCGTGTCCGTGGTCGTCGTGCCCGTGCGCCGCGTGGCCGTGCGCGGCATGGCCGTGCGCGTCGTGCCCGTGCGCCGCGGCTTCCCGGCGCGTGCCGTGGAAGGTCAGGAACACGAGACGGAACATGTAGGTGGCGGTGAGCAGCGACGTCAGCACGCCCACCACCCACAGAATCTGGTGCCCGTGCGCGAAGGTCTCGAAGAGGATTTCGTCCTTCGAGAAGAAGCCGGCCAGGCCGGGCACGCCCGCAATCGCGATCGAGGCGATGAGGAACGTCCAGTAGGTGATGGGCAGGCCCTTCTTCAGGCCACCCATGTGGCGGATGTCCTGCTCGCCGTGCAGCGCGTGGATGACGGCGCCCGACCCGAGGAAGAGGCAGGCCTTGAAGAACGCGTGCGTGTAGAGGTGGAACACGCCGGCGCCGAAGGCG
>JBIKUN010000260.1:0-2701 GCA_044347565.1 Vicinamibacterales bacterium
ACGCCCATCGCCAGGAACATGTAGCCGAGCTGCGACACCGTCGAATACGCCAGCACGCGCTTGATGTCGTTCTGCACGAGGCCGATGGTGCCGGCAAAGAGCGCCGTCGCCGCGCCGATGACCGCGATGACGCCGAGCGTGACCGGCGCGTGCTCGAAGAGCACCGCGTTCCTGCCAATCATGTAGACGCCGGCGGTGACCATCGTCGCCGCATGGATGAGAGCCGAGACCGGCGTCGGACCTTCCATCGCGTCAGGCAGCCAGGTGTAGAGCGGAATCTGCGCCGACTTGCCGGTGGCGCCGACGAACAGCAGCAGCGTGATGAGGCTGAGCGTGCCGAACGCCACTTCCGGAGCCATCGCCGAGGCCTTGGCGGCGATGATCTGGAAGTCCAGCGAGCCGAAGGTGACAAACGCCAGCAGCGACCCGAGCACGAACGCGTAGTCGCCGACGCGGTTCACGATGAACGCCTTCTTGCTGGCGTCGCCGGCCGCCTTCTTCACGTAGTAGAAGCCGATGAGCAGGTAGGAGCAGAGGCCCACGCCCTCCCAGCCGACGAACATCACGAGGAAGTTCGAGCCGAGGACGAGCAGGAGCATGAAGAACACGAACAGGTTCAGGTAGGAGAAGAACCGCGCGAACTCGCTGTCGGTCTCCTCGTGCATGTACGCCGTCGAGTAGATGTGGATGAGCGAGCCGATGCCGGTGATGACGAGGATCATCACCGCCGACAGCGGGTCGAGCCGGAAGGTCAGGTCGAGCAGGAAGTCGCCCGACTTGATCCAGGTGAAGACGGTCTGCGTGATTTCGCGGCTGCCCTCGGGCAGGCCGGCGAGCGCCATCACCTGCGTGACGGCGATGGCGAAGGCGGCGACCATGACGGCCGAGGCCAGCCCGCCGGAAATCGACTTGGGCAGACGGCGGCCGGTACTGGCGTTGACCAGGAAGCCGAGGAGCGGAAGGAGCGGGATCAGCGCGAGCACGGCGTCACCACTTGAGGTTCGTGAACGCCTCGGGGCTGAGCGATTCCCGATGGCGGAAGAGTGCGATGACGATCGCGAGGCCGACGGCGGCCTCGGCGGCGGCCACCGTCATGACGAAGAAGGTGATGATCTGCCCGTCCACCGTGCCGAACTGGCGGCCGAAGGCCACGAACGAGAGGTTCACGGCATTCAGCATCACTTCCACAGAAAGCAGCAGCGTGATGACGTTGCGCCGCAGGAACACGCCCGCGGTGCCGATGGCGAAGAGGATGCCCGAGAGAATCAGGTAGTGCGTGATGGGAACCATGGGTCAGTTCCCCTTTCTGCCGGCCAGCACGACCGCGCCGACCATCGCCGCGATGATGAGGATGGACGTCACTTCGAAGGCGAACATGTAGTCGGTGAAGAGCACGCGGCCGAGCAGCCGCACACTCGAGGCGGCCGGCTGCTGCTCGCCGATCCCGCCGGTGTCGGCGATATGCGTCATCGCCCACAGGAGCTGCCCGAGCAGCACCACCGCCAGCACGCCGCCGATGCGGGTCGGGCCGGGACGGTAGTAGGGATGCGAGCGGTCCCACTCGGCGCCGTCTTCGCGGGTGGCGTTCAGCAGCATCACCGTGAAGAGGAAGAGCACCAGGATGGCGCCGGCGTAGATGATGATCTGCACGACCGCCACGAAGGGCGCTTCGAGCAGCACATAGAGTCCCGAGAGCCCGCAGAACGAGCCGACGATGGCCACCACGCTGTAGACCGGGTTGCGCTGGCCGACGACAGCCAGCGCGCCGAGCACCGTGATGGCGGCAAAGACGTAGAAGGCGATGAGATCAAAGGCCAAAGGCGATCACCCCCGCCGCGACGGCCAGCAGATTGATTGTGGCGACCGGCAGCAGAATCTTCCAGCCGAGCTGGTCGTAGCGCACGCGCGGCAGCGTCCAGCGCAGCCACAGGTAGAAGAACAGCAACGCGGCCAGCTTCACGAGGAACATGATCCAGCCGTAGCCCTCGGGCACGAACGGGAAGTGCCAGCCGCCGAGGAAGAGATTCACCGCCACCGCCGACACGGTGACCATGTTGATGTACTCCGCCATGAAGAACATCGCGAAGCGCATCGAGCTGTATTCCGTGTGGTAGCCGGCCACCAGTTCCTGTTCGGCTTCCGGGAAGTCGAACGGCGCGCGGTTGGTCTCCGCGACACCCGCCGTGAAGAACAGCAGGAACGCGACAAGGCCGAACGGGAACATCGCAAACACGTTCCAGCGCGGAATCACGTCGGGGATGTTGATCGACGGCAGCACCAGGTAGGCGAAGTAGCCGGACTGGGCGTCCACGATCTCGCGGAACGACATGGAGCCGGCGAGCAGCACCGCAGTGGCGAGGGCCATGCCGTACGCCAGTTCGTAGCTGATCATCTGCGCCGAGCTGCGCAGGCCGCCGAGCAGCGCGTACTTGGAGTTGCTGGCCCAGCCGGCGAGCACGATGCCGTAGACACCCACCGAGGCCACCGCGAACACCACGAGCACGCCCACGTCGAGGTCGGCGATCTGGAGCGCCACCGGCTCCTCGAGCCAGCCGAAGAAGGTGGTGGACCCGCCGAAGGGCACCGGCGCGAAGGCGATGAGGCACGTGGCCACCGAGATGACCGGCGCCAGCGTGAAGAGGAGCGCGTCGGCCTGCTTGGGCCGCAGCTCTTCCTTGAAGATGAGCTTCACGACGTCGGC